>JBBQMG010000185.1:0-6569 GCA_038328705.1 Acidimicrobiales bacterium
CTCGTGCTCATCGGCGTACAGGGTGCGGGCAATGTCGCGCATGCCCGCAGGCTATGCCTGCAGCATCCAGATGGTGAGATCGCCCGCAGGTGGTGGGTCGCGCGTCACACGCCCGGCCACTGTGATGCCGGGTACGACTTACTGTCAACATGATGGAACCGAACGCGCCGCCGCGGAGTGTTCACGGCGTGCATCGAATATCGGCGGCCTGGGTGTTGATCGTGGGGGTGGTCGTCGCCGTCGATCCTGCCGGCCTGTGGCCGTTCGGGCCACTGCGTTGGCTGGTGGTCTCCACTGCCGGCTTGGCCGTCATCGCGGTCTGCTGTTGGCGACCCGTGCGACCTTTGGACCGGCCGAGTTTTCGACTCTGGTTGCTACTACTGACGTTTCTCGCGCTGGGCAGCATGGTCAACGGCGATGTCTGGATCGCGCTCGTCGGCACCGACACTCGGCACTTCGGGCTGTTAACATGGTTGCTCTGCTTCGGCCTGTTCTGCGCTGGTCAACAGTTGTGCGGTGACGACACGGCGTTGGTGAAGGCGTGCGCGGTCGCAGCACTGACCACCGGACTGTGGTGCGTATGGGAGCTGGCATTCGGCCCACCGATTGCCCTCGCCGCAACCACCGACCGCCTGTCGGGGCCATTCGGTTCAGCGGCGCTGCTCGGTGCAGCGGTCTGCCTGCTGCTGCCACCCACTGTTGCGCTGGCAGCCGATCGCAACGAACAGTTGCGATGGCGCACGCTCGCGATGATCGCTGCACTGTTGTGCACAGCTGCTGTCGTCGGTAGCGGCGCTCGCGCGGCGTGGGTGGGGCTCGTCGTCGCAGGGGCGATCGTTGCGTGGAAAGTTCCCCGCACACGCCGACCACTGGCAGCCGCGCTTGCTGTGGCGCTGGTCGGCATCGTGACCGCGCTCCCGCAGGTGGAGAGCGTGCTCGAACGAAGTGCCGGTACGACGAGCCGAATGGACGAATGGCGAGTCGCTGCCCGCGTCGTCGCCGACCATCCGTTGGTCGGGGTGGGGCCCGAGGGATATCGCATTGCGTTGCGCGAGGGTGTCGACGCTGACTACGAGCGCACCTACCCGCGCGACCGCGTGCTGCCCGATCGGGCACATTCGTCAGTGCTCGACGTGTCGCTTGCGGGCGGCGTCGTCGCCGGCCTCGCATTCGCAGCGCTCGTGCTTCTGGTCGCCCGGCGCGCACTTCAGCACATGCTCGCAGCAGCGCCGGCGGGGATCGGGCTGGCGGCCGCTGTGCTGGCCTACTTCAGCGCGCAACTGCTGCTCTTTCCGGTGTTCGAGCTGGACCCCATCGCGTGGTTGTTGGCCGGCGTCGTCATCGGCGAGCGGTCGCCCCAACCCGCGTCGCCGCGGGCTCCCCGGTTCGCGCGTCCACTGGCGGCGGTCGCTGCCACAGTCGGCCTCGTGGCGTTGACCGCCGGATTGTTCGACGTGGCCGCAAATCGGCTCGCGCACGACGCAGTGGCTGCTTCGGCGAACGGCGACAGCGCTGAGGCGCAGGCCCTTGCTGACCGCGCCACACGGCTGCGGCCGGACGCCATTGCGTATCGAATGACGGCCGTCCAAGTTCTGCTCGCGGCCGGCACGGTGAGCGCCACCGACTCTGCGCTCGCGGTTGCGAGCGGCGCTCGCGACTGGTCGAGCAACGACCCGATCGCCACCGACCTGTGGGCAAGCGGCCTCTTGCAACGAGCACTGCAGACCGGGGCGGCCACCGACACCCACGCAGCACTCGTCGCCTGGACGACGCTCGTCGAACGCGACCCACACCGAGGTCGGTGGCAGCTACAGCTCGGCAGGGCGGCGGCAGCGGCGGGCAAGTCAGATGTTGCCCGCAAGGCGTGGCGGCGGGCGGCGGCGCTCGGCCAGGCGCAGGCAGCGCAGCTGCTGGAAGCACTCCCATGACGATGGAACCGGATCCGCGACCGAAGAGTGTTGATGGCATGGAGATCGTCATTCGACACGCCGGGACGAACGCCGTCGACATCGCTAGCGGCATCGAGCTGGCCACCCGCTGGACGTTCGAAGAGTTCTGGCGAACCGAAAGGGCATCGCTCGCAAGGGCTCTCGCGCTCACACTCGGCGACGTACAACTGGCGGCCGAGGCGACGGACGAGGCGATGGCGCGAGCGTTCCAACACTGGTCGCGAGTCAGCACACTCGACAGCCCGACAGGCTGGGCATATCGGGTGGGGCTCAACTGGAGCCGCTCGGTGCTACGTCGCCTGCGCCGCCAGCCACCCCAATGGTTGGCACAGCCCAACACGCAGCACGACGCTGCACCGCTCGACCCGAGTGTCGCCGCTGCGCTCCAGCAGCTTCCGGCCGGGCAACGCGCCGTTGTCGTCTGCCGTCTGTTGCTCAACCAGTCCGAGCAGCAGACGGCGATGCTGCTGCGCATTCGACCAGGCACGGTGAAGAGTCGACTCTCCCGTGCAATCGTCCACCTCTCCACCTCACTTGCCCACCTCGACCCCCAGGAGAACCAGTCATGAACGAGTTCGACGAACAGACTTCTCGCATCTCGAAAGTGCTGCACGACACGGCCTCCGAGCTGGACGTGCCGTCCATCGGTGTGTCGGCCGTTCGCCGCCACGGCAGCACCCGCCAGCATCGGCGCCGTGCCGGAATCGCGACCGTCTCGGCGGTGGCGCTGTTGGGCGCCGGCGCACTGACCGTGCAGCGGCTGAGCCACAACCCTTCACCGTCGACAGGACCCGCAGCGACAGCCAACGACAGCGAGCCCACGTCGACACAGATCGGCACATTCTCGACCGCCGCCCCCCGTGACCCTGGGTCGTCGGGTGAGCCGGTACAGCGGGTGGACTCCGCCTTCGTGTGGAACGCCGTCGAACCCGGCAGTGCCGAGGCCGTGACCAACCTGGTGTGGGGAATCGGCCCGACCCAAGAAGCGCCGTACTTCGCCTGGTCGACCGCTCCAGGTCCAATCGTCGAGGGCGAGTTCCGGCCGGTGCTGTATCGCTCCGACGACGGCATTCGTTGGGCACCCGCAGCGAATGACACATTCACCGAGCCGCAGGTCTCGAAGCGTGGACTTGCTTCGCAGAACGGCGTCCTTTTCGCCTTCGGTACTGCGGCGGCAACCGCTGCCATTCCGCAGGGCGGCGCCGGCGATGCGGTGGTCGACGTCAGTAGTGACGGTGGTGCCAGCTGGCAGACGCAAGTGCTACCCCTCGACCTCCGAGGCCTGGCAGCGATGAAGGGTGTCGGCGGAGTGGGAATGAGCGGCGCCATGGCGGCAGCGAACGGCGTCGTGGTTGCCGTTGCGCAGCCGAACGTGTGGTGGGACGCCTCTGGCTTTGGCCGGCAGTTGGTGATGACCGCCAACGGCGCATACGAGATCACACAGCCTGGATGCGACGGACCCGATTGCAATCCGCCGACCACGACCGTGGTCAATGGTCCGTCAGCCAACACTTCGTCGGATACAGCCCCTGCAGACACGTCGCCCGCAGTTGCCCCACCGTCCGGATCCGCACCCCAGATGGTGGAGGACACCGTTCCGACCGTCAGCGGACTGATCCCGTTCGATGAGCTCGGCATCGACCCTGCCTCCGTCGCAGCAGCCCGCACTCCTCGGGTGTTCGTGAGCACGAACGGAGCCGACTTCGCTGAAGCCGCGTTCCCCGCGCTCCCCGACTTTGCGAGCGCGAACGGCGGCGATGTTCGCGTGTTCACAGCCGGCGGCGCCTTCTACGTGACGGTGTCAATATCCACTTTTGACCCAACCCTCAGCGGGGGTGGTTATGCAAGTAGCGCTCTCATCTATCGCTCGACGGATGGCATCACCTGGGAAGATGTCGCCACCGTCAGCGACCGGGAACTGCTCGGCGTGATGGATGATGGCACGCTCGTCGCTCGCGGATACACCGATACCTCGACCAACGTCGCCACCTCGACCGACGGCGAAACCTGGCAGGTACATGACCTTCGGCCCCTCATCGACCCGAGCGACGGGCAGATCGTCAATGTCGATCTCTGGTCCGTCAGCGTCGATGAGCAGGGGATCACGGCCGTTGGAGCGATGACCAACGATCCGATCGCCGAAGCCGGCGGCCGATCGCTGGAGCGGGGTGGCGTGCGACTCGAACTTGCGTCCAGCCGTAGCGGTAGCCCGAGAGCATTCGACGTCGCGACCGGCGACGAGATGACGAAGATGCGCTGGGATGACCTCGGCGGCTTGTCGGTGCTCGACGCGGACGGCGCCGTTCGGGCGACGTTCACCAGTGTGGAACAGGCTCTGCTGCAAGGCGACATGCGTGGCCAAACGATGACGAGGGTGCTGTTGCATTCCGACGACGGGGTGAACTGGTCGCGCGAGAACCTTGCCGACCTCACCGGCTCGCAAGACGCCGGCCCGGGCTTCATCCGAAGTCAGGACGGAAAAGTGCTGGTCACCGTGATCGACCCGACGAAGCGCACGAACACGGTGGCGACGACGACAGTGCTGGTCGGCACCCGCAAGTAGCCGCCGACCCACCCGGCGGCTGCGACAGGTCAGCCACCGGGCAGGGTTTGCTGCAGGGTGAGCACGGGCTCGAAGAGGTCGCCGAGTTCGTGGACCCTTGCCAACACTTCACGCCAGGTGAAGCGCAGCTCGGGGGCACCTTCGGCGCAGGCGGACACTTCCTGCCACGTCACTGGCGTGCTGCACGTCGGCTCGGGGCGAGCACGCAGCGAGTAGACGCCGATGGTGGTCTTGAAGCGTGCGTTCTGGCTCCAGTCGACGAAGATCTTGCCCGGCCGCACGGCCTTCGCCATCGTGGTGGTCACCCGTTCGCGATGCTGATGCTCCAGTAGCTGGCCAACGGCGAGGGCGAAGTCGGCGGCGACCTGATGCGTGCACGGCGTGTTCAGCGGCACGTACAGCTGAAGGCCCTTCGACCCCGACGTCTTGGCGAAGCCCTGCAGGTTCACGGCGCCGAGGATCTCATAGACCAGCATTGCGATCTCGCAGCACTCCTTCATCGCTGCCGGCGCGCCAGGGTCGAAGTCGAAGACGACTGCGCGTGGCGAGTCCAGATCGGTGGCCAGCGCCATCGGCACATGCAGCTCGAGCGCGGCCATGTTGGCTGCCCAGACCAGACCGGCGGCCTCGTCCATTCGGCAGTAGGCAAGGTCCCCGTTGCGATCGCCAGGGCCGAGCGCGGTGCCCATCCATTCCGGTCGGTGCTTCGGGCAGCGCTTCTCGAAGAAGCCTTCTTTCTCCACACCGTCGGGGAACCGCTTCAACGTGATGCAGCGGCCGGCGAGGTGCGGCAGCATTGTCGGTGCGATGCGTGCGTAGTACTCGATGACCTCGGCCTTGGTCGTGCCCGTTGTCGTGCCGATGCCCGTGCCCGTGCTCGTGGCCGTCGGCGGGTAGAGCACCTTGTCGAGGTTGCTGAGGCTGAGCTCGCGCCCGCCCACTTCCACTGTGGTGCGAGTAGTCACGCCGACTTGCGCACGCGCTTGGGCTTCGGCTTGGCGTCAGCCATCTCCGGCGCACCGGCGGGATGGCGACCCCGTGCAGCCTTGGCGGCCTTCACGCTGGCTTCGAGTGCGGCCATCAGGTCGATGACCTGCGGTGCCGCGGCGACGGCCGTGGGCGCCTCGAACTGCTCGCCGGCGGCCTTACGCTCGATCAGGTCGAGCACCTGCTCGCGGTAGTTGTCGCGGTACTTCTTCGGTTCGAAGGCGGCCGAGAGTGAGGAGACCAGCGCCTCGGCCATCAGCACTTCCTTGTCGCTGACCTGCACGTCGGCCAACGAGTCCAGTTCGTCGACGGCGCTCATCGGCACCACCTCGTCGGCGAACACCATCGTGCTCATCATCAGCTTGCCATCGACCGCACGCAGCGCGGCGACGTACTGCTTGTTGCGCATCACGAAACGACCAATGGCCACCTTGCCGGCCTGCTCCATCGCCCGCGCCAACAGCGCGTAGGGCTTGGGGGTCTTGTCGGGGGCGACGATGTACTGCGAGTCGAAGTAGACCGGGTCGATGTCGGACAGGTCGACGAATTCCTCGAGCTCGATCGACTTGGTGACCGAGGGCATGAACGGCTCGAGTTCGTCGGGGTCGACCACGACGTAGCGGCCCTTGGAGATTTCGTAGCCCTTGACGATGTTCTCGTCGGGCACGTCTTCGCCGGTGTCGGCCGAGACCTTCTTGAGCTTGATGCGACTCATGCTGCGGTCGTCGAGCTGGTTGAACGAGACGCTCTTCTTGCTGACGCCGTTGTAGAGCTTGATGGGGATGGCGACGAGTCCGAAACTGATCGTCCCGCTCCAAATTGGTCTCGGCATCGCCCCAGTCTGCCGCAAAGTCGCCAACTTGACCAGTGACGCCCACCCACCCCAGCGCAACCCAGCGCACACCGCCCCCACCTGACACCCTCAACCCCCATTTGCGCGAGCAAGGAGTTTCTGGGCAGCGTACGTCTCAGCCAAGAGTCGGGGGGGGGGGGGGGCCGCCGCAACGCCCGGGGGCCCCCCCCCCAAAGCGTGGGTGTGGTTGGATCAGAAAGAGGAAGTGTGGGGGACA
>JBBQMG010000186.1:0-6558 GCA_038328705.1 Acidimicrobiales bacterium
GCCGTCGGTGCTGGCCACCAACAGCGGCTCGTCCATTTCCTTCAGCACCGCGGCACTGAAGACACCTCCGAAACTGCCGACACCTTTCAGCACGGCGGCTCCATGAGTGCGCTCGACGGCCGCCTTCATCTGGTCAACGGCGCGAGCGCCCTCTTCGATGTCGACACCCATTGATGCATAGGAACTGATGGAGGCGCCGCGCGCTCGCCAGCCGATGTCCCTGCGCATCTGCATGCCATCGAACGCGATGGACGACATCCGCTCGTAGGCCTTCGCGCGTGCTGTCGCCAGATCCCTGCCCAGCCCGGTCACGGCGAGGACGCGGCCACCGGTCACCGTGGCGCCGTCGGTGCCCGCTCGGAACAGCAATGCGTCGGTCGTGTCCGTGCCGAAGTCGATGGTGGCACCCGTGACAGGGGCGGCCGGATACCCGGCGGCGGCGGCGACGATGGTGCACGCAGCGCCGCTGAACTGAATACGGCGCTCACCCAGTTGGCCATCACAGCAGGCCAGCGCGAGCTCGGCGAGGTCGTCGGTGAGCAGCGGCAGGACTGCTTGCGCCTCGGGGTCGCCGAAGCGGCAGTTGTACTCCAACAGTCGTGGGCCGTCAGCCGTCAGCATCAAGCCTGCGTACAGCACGCCGATGTACGGGGCGCCTTCATCCAACAGGAAGTCGACGACCGGTTGGATGAACGCGGCGGTCAGCTGGTCGGCGTCGTAGGGGACAGGGGCTGGCGCATAGGCGCCCATTCCGCCCGTGTTGGCACCGGTGTCGCCCTCACCGATTCGCTTGTGGTCCTGTGCAATCGGCAGCGGTCGAGCGACGGTGCCGTCGCAGAGCGCCATCAAGCTGCACTCGGGGCCGCTGAGGCGCTCCTCGAGAACAATTGGGCCCAGCGCGATCAGCTCGTGGATCGCCGCCCTGGTTGCCTCGTCGCCCTCGGGGACAATGACGCCCTTGCCGGCTGCGAGACCGTCGAGCTTGACGACGACCGGCTTGCCGAACTCGCGCCACCAGCTGATGGCTTCTTCGGCGCTGGACGACAGGTGATACGCAGGCGAGGGTAGGCCGAGACGGCCGGCCAACATGCGAGTGAAGCCCTTCGAACTCTCCAGTTTGGCCAGGCTGGCCGTTGGGCCGAAGCACGGGATGTGGAGCGCTGCGCAGCGGTCGGCAACGCCTGCCACCAGAGCCGACTCGGGGCCGACGATGACGAGATCGGCCTGCGGTTGCTCTGGTAGGTCGCTCGCAATCAGTACGTCATGACCGTGCGCGCGACAGGCCGCAGCAATGGCAGCCTCTCGGCCCCCGGTACCGATGACCAGCACCCTCACTGTGACATCCTCACTGTGACATCCTCACGACAGCGCTCCTTCGAAGCTGAGCTTGGGTTGCGCCTCGTCGACCGGAATCGGGTAGCGGCCCGTGTAGCACGCGTTGCAGAAGCCGTCTCCGCTGCCGTTGTTCTCGGGTTCGATGGCTCGCATCATTCCCTCGAGTGACAGGAACGCGAGCGAGTCGGCACCGATCAACTGGCGAATCTCCTCCTCGGAAAGTCGCGCCGCCATCAGGTCGCCGTCGTGGCCCATATCGACGCCGAAATGACAGGCGTGAGTGATGGGAGGGCAGGTGATGCGCACGTGTACTTCGGTGGCGCCGGCGTCGCGCAGCATCTTGACCAACGGGCCTGCCGTGGTGCCGCGGACGAGCGAATCGTCGATCATGATGACCCGCTTGCCGGCAAGGTTCTCGGTGAGCGCATTGAACTTCAGCGCCACGCCACGCTCGCGCAGGTCCTGGGTGGGCTCGATGAACGTGCGGCCGATGTAACGGTTCTTGATCAGACCATCGTTGTGCTCGATACCTGCTTTGCGGCTGTAGCCGATCGCAGCGGGAATCGAGCTGTCGGGTACCGGGATGACCACATCGGCATCCACGCCCGACTCCAACGCCAGTTGCTCGCCCAACCGCTGGCGAACGTGGTGCACGTTGCGGCCACTCCACACGCTGTCGGGCCTGCTGAAGTAGACGAACTCGAATGTGCAGCGAGAAGGGGTCGCGCTTGGCGTCAATGCCTGACGGCGAGTCATCTCGGCCCCGTGCAGCGTGACGATCTCGCCAGGCTTGACCTCGTCGATCTCTACACAGCCGAGCGTGTTGAGCGCGCAGGTCTCGGAGGCGACGGCGTAGCCGCCGTGCGGCAGCCGGCCAACGCTGAGCGGGCGGAACCCCCACGGGTCGCGAGCGGCGATCACCCGGTCGTTGACCAGAATGACCAGCGAGTAAGCGCCCTTCCACGCCGGCAGCGTGCGCTCGACGCGGTCTTCCCACGTCCGCCCACCAGCAGCGGCGAGCATCAGGGTCAGCACCTCGGTGTCGCTCGTCGCGGTCAGGCCGAAGCCCTTCGCCAACAGCTCCTCGCGCAGCGCACCAGCGTTGACCAGATTGCCGTTGTGGGCAACGGCGAGCGGGCCATGCATGGTCTCCACCAGGAATGGCTGGTGGTTCCGATGTGCGTTGGCGCCGGTGGTGCTGTAGCGCGTGTGGCCGATTGCGTGGTAGCCGGTGAGGGTGGCCATGGTGGCCGGCGTGAAGACGTTGGCGACCAGCCCGCTGTCCTTGTGGCACCGAACGCGGTTGCCATCACTGACCGCGATGCCGGCTGCTTCCTGGCCGCGGTGTTGCAGCGCGAAGAGCCCGAAGAACGCGAGTTGGGCGATGCCCTCACCGTGAGGGGTGGAGACACCGAAGACTCCGCACTCCTCCTTCGGGCCTTCGTCGTCGGCAGGGCCTTGCGCAGCGTGGTCGATGCCGTGCGAGCGCACATGGACGGGGGTCTCAGGAAACATGTAGGTGCTCCAGAATGCGAGGGCCGACGGGGTAGGCGCCAGGCTGGAAGGTGGTACCGGTCAGTCGTTCGTAGGCGTCGATGTAGCGGGTGCTGGTGGCTTGCCAGACCTCGTCGGGCAGAGCGGGCGGCGCGCCTTCTCCGCGGTATCCAGTGGCGAGCAGAGCACGTCGCACGACTTCCTTGTCAAGACTCTCGGGCTCCTCGCCGGCGTCGAGCCTCGCCTCGAAGGTGTCGGCAACCCAGTAGCGCGACGAGTCGGGAGTGTGCATCTCGTCGATCAACATCAGCCGACCCTCGTCGTCCAAGCCGAACTCGTACTTGGTGTCCGCGAGGATCAAGCCAGCGCCGGCGGCGACCTGCTGGCCGCGTTGGAAGAGCCGCAGCGCGGCTTCCACCGTTTCGCCCCACAGCTGCGGCGGTACGAGGCGGCGGGAGATCACGTCGGCGACGGTGAGCGGCTCGTCGTGTCCGCCGTCCTCGGCCTTCGTGGTCGGGGTCACGAGCGAGTTCGGTAGCGCCGTGTTCTTGCGGAGACCGTCCGGGAAGTGATGGCCGTAGATCGTGCGAGCCCCATCGGTGTACTGCTGCCACAGCGAGGTGGAGGTGACACCGGTGATGTAGCCGCGGACAACGACCTCTACCGGCAAAGGGTTGGCGTTGCGGGCGATCAACACGTTTGGGTCGGGCACTGACACGACATGGTTGGGCACGATGTCGGCGGTCTGTGCGAACCACCAAGCGGCGAGTTCGTTGAGCACCTGTCCCTTGTAGGGCACTCCGGCAATGACACGATCGAACGCGCTCAGGCGATCGGTGGTGATGAACAGGCGGTTGCCGTTGTCCAGTTGATAGCTGACGCGAACTTTGCCGTCACGACGATCGGGGAGTGCCAGGTCTATGTCGAGGAACGGTTGCATCACATGCTCTCCGCGTAACGAACGCCCTGCTGGAACAGGCCCAGGCCACTGCCGACCGCGGTGCCGCGGGCATGTCGCGGATGCTGGCGACCGATGACGTGATTCTCCGGATGGGGCATCAGTCCGAGGATCAAACCGGTCTCGTCGCACACGCCCGCCATGTCGCCGGCCGATCCGTTGGGATTGCTGCCTTCCGAGTAGCGCAGCGCCACCTGGCCGTTGGCCTCCAATGCGGCGACATCGGGATGCACATAACGACCCTCGCCGTGGGCGATGGGACACTCGATCGGTTCGAGACCGCTGGTCCAGATGCTCTTACTGGCGGGTGCCTCCATGCGAATCCATTCGCACTGGAAGTGGCCGCTGGCGTTGTGTCCGAGGGCCCCCGGCAGCAGGCCTGCGCCGGTGAGTACCTGGAACCCATTGCAGATGCCGAGGACAGGCCGCCCGAGCTCGACGAAGCGGGGGAGCACGTCGCCGAGCCGGTCGGTGACTGCCAGCGACCACATGCGGCCGGCGCCGAGCGCATCTGCGTAACTGAAGCCACCGGCGAGGACCAAGATCTGCATGTCTCGCAGCAGTGGTGCGGGGTTCTCGACCAGTTCCTCGAGCAAGGTGATCTGCGGGTCGGCGCCCGCCAGCTGCAACGCGTACGACACGTCGCGGTCGCGATTGGTACCGGGAGCCGCCACCACCATGGCACGTGGGCGGCTCATCGTGCTTTCCCCTGGAATGCAGTCCGCAACGCATCCAGTTGGATGCTGGGCACGCCGGGGATGCGAAGTTCCGTCTCTCTGATGACCTTGCCGAGCACGACTACTGGTTCGCCGAGGGCATCGAGGAACCACGCGACATCGTCGGGGTTCAGCTCGCAGATGAAGCGACCAGTCGACTCGCTGAACAGGGAGGTGACCAGGTCGAGGTGGGGCAGCGTCTCGATCGCTGCACCAAGCCGACCGCCGACGCACATCTCGGCAATCGCCACTGCTAGGCCACCCTCGCTGAGATCGTGGCAGCTGCGCACGCGACCCGTGCGGAGTGTCTTGTGGAGCGCCCGGTAGCGAGCGGGCGAGGCGGCGTCCGGCGCCGGCACAGGGCTGGCACCGCCGTCGCCGGCCACCATCGCGAAGTGGCTACCACCGAACTCACCGGCGGTGTTGCCTACCAGAACAAGGACGTTGCCGGCCTGCTTGAGGTCGGGTGTCACTGCGCAATCGGGGTTGGGATGGTGTGCGATCGCAGTGATCACCAGTGTCGGCGGCACTGCGTGGCGGGCGCCGTCGCTGCCCAGATATTCGTTGTTCAACGAGTCCTTACCGCTGACGAACGGGGCGCGATGGGCTGTGGCTGCGGCACAGCAACCGCCGACGGCGGCGACCAGCTCGCCGAGGGTCGAGGGGCGGCGCGGGTCGCCCCAACTGAAGTTGTCGAGCAACGCCACCGAGCTGGGGTCGGCGCCGACAGCCACAACGTTGCGGATGGCCTCGTCGACGACGGCATGCGCCATGTGCTCCGGGTCGATGATGCCGTACCACGGGTTGACGCCGATGCCGATGGCGAGGCCGTGGCTGTCGGTGGGCTCGGCCAGAACGACACCGTCGGCGTGACCGTCGTGCGCTTCGCCGACGAGTGGCCGCACGACGGTGGCGCCGCGGATCTCGTGGTCGTAGCGGCGGATGATGTGTTCCTTCGACGAGATGTTGGGGTGCGCCAGCAGCGCCAGCAGCACACTTGCCGGATCGGCGCAGGTCGGCGCCGCGACCGGCGCTCGCTGCGGGGTGGGTAGTGCGGCCGTCATCGTTCGCTGAGGACGGCCGTCATGCAGGAAGTGTGTGTCCATCTCCAGCACCGTGAGATCGCCCGAGCGCACGCGCAGCGCGCCGTCGCCGGTGAACGTGCCCAGGGAAACCGCTTCCACGCCGTGGCGTGCGCAGACGTGCAGCAGCGCCTCCCACTGCGCAGGATCGACAGCGAAAACCATCCGCTCCTGGGCCTCGCTGAGCCAGATCTCCCACGGTTCCAGGCCCGGATACTTCAACGGTGCCAGCGACACGTCGACGTCGGCGCCAACACCATCGGCCATCTCACCAACAGCGCTGGACAGCCCGCCGGCGCCGCAGTCGGTGACTGCGGTGTAGAGGCCGATGCAGTCGTGCATAACATCGATGAGCAGTTTCTCGGTGATCGGGTCGCCGATCTGCACGCTCGCGCCGGCGACATCGCCGGTGGTGGCGTCCATCGTGGCGCTGCTGAACGTTGCACCGCGCAGACCGTCGCGTCCCGTGCGGCCGCCCATCACGACCACCAGGTTGCCAGGATGCGGGCCGGACAGCTGCCATTCGCCCTCGGCGGCAACACCGATACAACCGGCGTAGACCAGCGGGTTGGCAAGGTACCCAGGGTCGTAGAGCACTGCACCGGCAACGGTGGGCAACCCAATTTTGTTGCCGTAGTCCGCGATGCCGGCGATCACGCCGCTCTCGATCAGCCGTGGGTGCAGCACACCGTCAGGGAGCTGCCCGGCGGGAAAGTCGGTGGGGCCGAAGCACAGGATGTCGGTGATGGCGATGGGGTGGTGGGCGGCGCCCATTACATCGCGAATCACACCACCGACCCCGGTGTTCGAGCCGCCGAAGGGCTCGATCGCGGATGGGTGGTTGTGCGTCTCGGCCTTCACGGCCACCGTCACACCGGGCGTGTAGCAAAGGATGCCTGCGTTGCCGACGAACGAACTGCGCACGAAGGGTGCGTCGATGGCATCGGTGCAGCCGCGCAGCTGCTTCATCAGC
>JBBQMG010000187.1:0-6548 GCA_038328705.1 Acidimicrobiales bacterium
GTTCGGCGTCGGCTACGGCTGGAACCACGAGGAGATGGTGGATCACGGAGTCGACCCCACGACGCGCCGACGACTCGTACGCGAGAAGGTGCTGGCGATGAAGGAACTGTGGACGAAGGATGAGGCTGAGTTCCACGGCGAGTTCGTCAACTTCGACAAGAGCCGGAGCTGGCCCAAGCCAGTGCAACAACCGCACCCCCCGATCATCATCGGCGCCTCCCCCACCCCATTGCACCTTCGCACGTCGTCGAGTACGGCGACGCGTGGATGCCCATCGAGGACCGATTCCCGGTTGACGACAAGTGGGTCGAGCTGCAGCAGACGGCCGACGCCGCCGGCCGCGATCCGGCCACGCTGCAGCTCGGTGTTTTCGGCGCCAAAGCCGACGTCGAGCACCTTGCCCACCTCCAGAACATCGGCACGTCCTTCGTCGCGCTGGGCCTGCCACCCCTCGACCGCGATGCAGCTCTCGCAACGCTGGACCACTACGCCCCGCTGGTCGCCGAGTTCAACGGCTGAGCCCTCAACTGGCTTTCCCCATCCAAGATGGGGCACGCTCCGAACAGAGGCATCGTGAATGTCACAACCGAGCACATCACCGTCCACCGCCGCGCCCGTCGCTATGGTTCGCGCCAGTGAGCGCCTTGCAACGTCGAGCGGTCAGTATCCCCTCGCTGATGGTCGGCGCGATCGCGCTCGTGGTGTTGCTGCCCCTTTGGCTCCCCCTGGCAGCGTTGGCCGACATCGTGCGACTCCGCTGGCGCCTGCCCACCGTTCGACTGCTCGCGTTTGCAGTGTCGTGGACGTGGTTGGAAACGGTCGGCGTCACGACAGCGCTGGTGCTGTGGTTGGCCGGGCAGCGACGCAACGAATGTGTGCATTTCGGGCTACAGCGTTGGTGGGCCGCGCGACTGATGGGCGCATTGCAGCTGACCACCGGAATCCGTGTCGACGCAGCCGATGCCAGCAGCCTCTCGCCCGGTCCTGCCATCATGCTGTGCCGCCATGCCAGCCTGGCTGACAGCCTGCTCAGCGCCTGGGTCGTTACGTCCAAGGCGCGGATGAACCCGCGGTACGTCCTCAAGAAAGAGCTGCTTGCCGACCCTTGCCTCGATGTCGTCGGCAACCGGCTGCCCAACTACTTCCTCGACCGCCAGGCACCCGATTCGGCCACCGAACTGTCCGCGCTGCGGGTTCTGGCCGCGGGCCTGACCGACAACCAGGTGGCCATCATCTTTCCCGAAGGGACTCGCTCATCGCCCAGAAAGCGCGAGCGGGCGTTGGACAAGATCCGCGAACGGGACCCCGCACGCGCTGACCGGTTGGCCGGCTTGCAGCACCTGCTCCCGCCGCGGCCGGCCGGGTCGCAGGCACTCCTCGGTGGCCGATCAGACGCTGACGTGGTCGTCGCCTGGCATGTCGGCTTCGATGGGCTCGACACGTTCGGCGGCATTCTCAGGTATCTCGCCCGCAAGCCGCGCACCGTGCAGTTCCACGCTCGCCGCATTGCACGCACCGAAGTGCCCGGCGGCCCGGCATTCACACAGTGGCTCGACGACCAATGGCTACAGTCCGACCGAGCGGTACACGAACTGCTCCACCCCGAAGGGACATCATGATTGCCTCAGCGACCGGTACTGCGTTGACAACGGCTGCGGTCACGATCGCAATCTTGATGGTGAGTACGTGGGTGGTCAGCCTGATCGTGAAGAACGCGTCGATCGTCGACATCGTGTGGGGCTTCGGGTTCGTCTGCGTGGCATGGGCCGTGCGGCTGCGCGTCGACGGCTTGGAAGCACGCCAGAACCTGCTCGTCGCAATGACGACGATCTGGGGCCTGCGGCTTGCCGTCTACCTGTTCATCCGCAACCACGGTAAGGGCGAGGACTATCGCTACGTCCGCATGCGCAAGCACTGGGGTCCTCGCTTTCCGCTGATCTCGTTGGGCACTGTCTTCGCAACACAAGGCGTGCTGATGTTCCTGGTCTCACTGCCCGTGCAGTTGGGTCAGACCGAGCTCACACCCAAGTTGGGTGTACTGGCCTGGGTCGGCGCGGCGCTGTGGGCGGTGGGGCTTTTCTTCGAAGGCGTCGGCGACGCACAGCTCGCTCGTTTCAAGAAGAATCCTGCCAACACCGGCGTCGTCATGGACAAGGGCCTCTGGCGCTACACCCGCCACCCGAACTACTTCGGTGACGCATGCGTGTGGTGGGGCATTGCCCTGGTCGCAGCCGAGACCACTGTCGGCCGATGGGGCCTCATTGGTGCGGTCGTGATGACAACGCTGCTCCGCCGAGTCAGTGGTGTCACGTTGCTCGAGAAGTCGTTGGTGAAGCGTCGCAAGGGCTATGTGGAGTACGTAGCACGCACCAGCCCGTTCGTGCCGCGACCGCCGAAGAAGGCATAGCTCCCGTCAGTCGGTTCCGGGACGCCGGACCATCTCCTTGCGCTGATCACCCTTGTATCCAGCGGGCTGCGCGAGCGCGATTTCTTCATCGGTTGGCTCGCGGTGTTCGCGGCTCTCGGCCGGCAGCAGATCCATCAGCGCTTTCATTATCTTCTTTGTGTCGGCATCTGCGCTGCGGTAACCGAGTTTCACGGGAGCACCGACGCTGATGGTGACGGTAGGTGGGCTGACGACATTCAGAATGTTGGGAACTCGCGCCGATCGTGGCCACACCTTCTCCGTGCCCCACATACCCACAGGAATCACGGGAACCTTGGCCAACGCTGCCAAGCGGGCGGCACCCCAGCGTCCCTTGAGTTGCGGGTCGTAGAACGCCTTGCCACGCGGGATGGTGCCCTGGGGCATCATGGCCACCAGATCGCCGTTGGCCAACGCTTCGGCTGCGGCCTCCAACGGCCCGTCGCTGCCGGTTCCGCGATCGACGCGGATGCCACCCATTGCCGACGCAATTTGGCCCACGACCGGCGCGTCGAACACCTCCTTCTTCCCCAGGAAGCGAACAGTGCGGTCGGTGCGGGCAATTGCCACTGCGAGCGCTGCAGCGTCGAAGTAACTTCGATGGTTGCCAACGATGATTGCCGGACCGTCGAACGGAATGTTGTCGGTGCCACTGATGCGGAACTTCGCATACGGGAAGAACAGCGGATGCGTGAAGCTGAGCGCGAGGCGCTGAATCTCCATGTTGACGACTGGAATCTTGGCCATCGACGTCACATCCTTCACGAGGTCCGCCGCAGCAGAAAGGTCGAGGGTGGGCCAGCGGCGCGCAGCGGCCATGAGCTTCATGCGCGGGTCCGGATTGACCACGAACGGATGCCCGACCGCCGCCAACAGCGGTGTGTCATAAACACTGTCGCTGTAGGCGAAGCTCTCCGCTAGGTCGACACCGTGCTCGGCCGCCCACTCGCGCACCGCTGCCAACTTCCCAGCACTCCACACGAACGGCCCATCAAGCGTGCCGTCGTAGGTGCCATCGGTGCTGACGCCATAGCGAGTTGCGACCACATCGTCGAGACCCAGGAGATCGGCCAACGGCTTGACCAGGTCGTAGGGGGTGGTGGTGGCCATCACGACCGGTCGCCCAGCGGCGCGGTGCTCGGCGAACAGCGGTGCAGCCAACGGCTGCACCAGTTCCGCCAATGCGCTGGCAGCGCTGGTCGCAGCCTGCTGCACCACTGACCGCTGGCGACCTTTCGCAAACGTCACGGCCTGGCGGGCCAACGCCATGGACGGCAGCGTCTCACCGATGGTGTTGAACAGCTTGTACATCATGTTCTCGCCGGGGATGGTGCGACTGACCAGCCCGGCTTCGCGCATGGCGTGCGAGAAGACCTCGCCGGAGGCGCCTGCCAGCAACGTGCGGTCGAGATCGAAGAAGGCAGCGCCGTTGGTCGTGGCGTGGTGAGTCATGGCGCCACTGTACGGCACTGCATCAATTGCCAAAACGGGAAAGGTCCCGCTTGGGGGAAGCGGGACCTCTCAACCATTTTTGAACCCTGTGATTGGGGGAACCACATTGTTGGGTTCGTGTCGAGCGAGTCATTGGGGGACAACCCGCTTCGAACAACATGTGAAAGTTATCACGTGAACGAGTGATCTTTCAAGCGCATTTCGAAGATACTCGGTATCGTTTTTAGCGATGGACCTCCGCCAGCTCACCACACTGGTCGCCATCGCCGATCATGGCACGTTTTCCGCAGCCGCCAGGGCGCTGTACACCGTGCAATCCAACGTCAGCGGGCATATCGCCCGGCTCGAGCGCGAGCTGGGCGTGGTGCTTGTCGACCGTCAGCGGGGGGGCCTCACCGACGAGGGCTTGCTAGTGGTGGAGAAGGCACGCAGAGTGATGCATGAGCTGGACGACATCTCTGCGGAGATGGCCAGCCGTGGCGACGAAGTACGCGGCGACACTCGTCTTGGCGTCATCGGTACCACCGCTCGCTGGCTGCTCCCCCAGCTGCTCACCCAGCTGGCGAAGCAGCACCCAGGCGTACACGTCACGGTGCACGAGGGCAACACCACCAACCTGCTCCCCCGCTTGCTCGCGCAACAACTCGACGCCATCATCGTGCACCTGCCCGTCGACGAAACAGAGGTCACCGTCGAGGCGTTGTTCGCCGAGGACCTCGTGCTGTTGGTGCACACCCGGCATCACCTCGCCGAACGCGACTCGATTCCGTTGGCAGAGCTGGCCGGCGAGCCGCTGATGCTGCCGCCGGTGGGCGCTGCCTTGCGTCGCGCAATCGACCGTGCGGCCGCGGGCGTCGGTGTCGAGCTGGAAGCACAAGTCGAGATCGACGGTGTCCGCCTGCTGACGTCGCTGGCATTCGAAGGCTTCGGCGCAGCCATCGTGCCGGCCACCGCAGTACCGCGTTGGTTGAAGGGCGACTTCAAGCGCATCGTCGTCCCCGAGCTTCCCCGTCGCGTAGTTGGCTGGGTGCAGCGTCGCCGCCCCAGCCCCGGCCCACCGACGCGGGCATTGCAGGCTGTCATGCGCGAGGTGATTGCAGGCCAAGGTGCCAAGCAGCCTGGCCTGTACGTGGGGGCGGACGCCTTCCCGCTCGGCCGGTCCGTCTAGTCTCTGCGCAATGACTCCCGTCGCGCTGCGCAGCAAGGTGCCCGGCTCCGTGCGCGCCGAGGTCCGCGAATTCATTGGTCGCAGCGTTGTATGGGCCGAAGTCGACGCGACCGACCGCAAGGGTGCTTTGTCGAGCGAGTCATCGTCGATGCTGGAGCACGCCGCGCACATCGCCCACTCCAAGAAGCTGCCGCTGGTCGGCGTGCTGCGCTCCAGCGGCGCCGACATCGTCGAGGGCTTCAGCGCGCTGCACGGGTGGGGCAAGGCCGCCCGCGCGCTCACCGATTGTTCGGGCGTCGTGCCCACCATTCTCATCGTCGACGGTCCGGCGGTGTCGGGTCCCGCGCTGTTGTTGGGCATTGCCGACCACGTGGTGATGACCGAGGCGGCATACGCATTCGTCAGCGGGCCGACAATGGTGGCCGACTTCACGGGCGTGGTCATCGACAACGACGAACTTGGTGGTGCCGCCAGCCACAGCCGTTACAGCGGTGCGGCCACACTCGTCGCCGTCGACCTGGAGCAAGCCATCGAGCTCGCTGGGCAGTTGCTGGCGTACTTCCCACAGCACAATGACGAGGAGGCGCCACCGTGGCCCACCGACGACGACATTGCGCGCCAAACGCCCGAGGCGGGTGCCCTGATTCCGGCGACGTCCACCGGTAGCTATGACGTACGGGCAGTCATCCGAGCGCTCGCTGACGACGGCGAGCTACTGGAACTGCGGCCTCGCTGGGCAGCCAACGTGGTCACCGCCCTCACCACGATCGGCGGCATGCCCGTCGGCGTGGTTGCCAACCAACCACTCGCGCTTGCGGGCACGCTCGACATTCCCGCCTCGCAGAAGGCTGCCCGTTTCGTCGCCACCTGTGATGCGTTCAACATGCCGATCATCACGCTGGTCGACACACCTGGTTTTTACCCCGGCAAGGACCTCGAGTGGCGCGGCATGATTCGCCACGGCGCACAGTTGGTCTTCGCATATGGCCGCGCCACCGTGCCGCGTATCTGCGTCATTCTGCGCAAGAGCTATGGCGGCGCCTACATCGTGATGGACAGCAAGGAGATGGGCAACGACCTGTGCCTCGCGTGGCCGTGGGCCGAGCTGGCGGTGATGGGTGCCGGCCAGGCAGCCGCCATTCTCCAGCGACGGGCGACGCCAGAGGAACGAGCGGCGTTCGAGGCCGACTACTCGCAACGGCTGCTGAACCCGTACATAGCCGCCGAACGTGGCTACGTGGATGCTGTCATCGATCCGGCCGAAACTCGCCAGATCATTGGCGAAGCATTGCTGATGCTCATCGACAAGCGCGAACGCCTGCAGTCTCGCCAACACGACAACACGCCGCTCTAGCCACGGCGGCCGAACAGATGTGGCTGCCGGTTGGGACACTGAAGACCCCTCGCCGCTAGTCTCAACCTTCGGGGGACAAAAGCCCTCACCAACCACGTCGTGTCACCGAGGGGAACAACATGCCCGACACCATCACCATCACCGACGAT
>JBBQMG010000188.1:0-6390 GCA_038328705.1 Acidimicrobiales bacterium
GCAAGGTGACGGTGGTGGAGGCGCTCGATCGAATTCTCGCACCGGAGGAGCCGGAGTCCAGTGAGTTGGTGGCGGCGGTGCTGCGAGCAGAAGGCATCGACATTCGCACCGGCTCGGCAGCGGCCACGGTGGCGCGTGGCGCTGATGGGGTACTGCTGACGCTCGCCGACGGTAACGAGATCCGGGCGGACGAGATTCTGGTTGCCGCCGGCCGCGTTCCGAACGTGCGCGACATCGGCCTGGACACGGTGGGGCTGGACGAAACTGCCCGGCCGTCGTTCACGGTCGACGAGCGGATGCGGGTGAACGGCGTCGACGGTGTCTGGGCAATTGGCGACGTCGCCGGCAAGGGCGCCTTCACGCACATGGCCGTCTACCAAGCCGGAATTGCCTTCGACGACATCACCGGCGTCTCGTCGCCACGGCTGGCGCAGGACCATGCAGTCTCACGCGTGACCTTCACCGACCCGGAAGTCGGCTCGGTCGGCATGACCGAAGCCCAAGCCCGTGCAGCCGGACTCGACGTGCAGGTTGGCCTGGCGAACAGCGCCACCTCCAGTCGCGGTTGGTTGCATGGTGACGGCAATGAGGGCTTGATGAAGCTGATCGTCGATGCCGACAAGTGGATACTCGTCGGCGCGAGCTCGGTTGGACCGCGAGGTGGCGACGTGCTGTCGATGTTCAACCTCGCAGTACACGCCAGGGTCCCGGTCGCGCAGCTGCGCTCGATGATCTACGCCTACCCCACCTTCTACCGGGGCGCCCTGGATGCCCTCGCCAACATCGGCGAGGCAGAGGGCGCAGGGTCAGAGAGCTAGCGGGACGCTATGTGCTCCTTCGCATCGGCGAGTTCTTGAACGATCGGGTCGGGCGGCCGCTACCGCGCAGATCGCACATGGAGCGGCCACGGGTCAGCCCCGCCTTCCACCTCCAACACCGGCCCTCGCACGGCGGGTTCGATGCTCGGGCCCCAGAGATCGAGGTCGGCACCCCGCACGGCCGCCGCCTCTCGCGGTGTGAGTTGGTCGAGCGATGCTTCCGCGTCGCCCCAGCGAACATCACCGAACTGTACGACATAGCGATTGTGCATGGCGCTTCGATACTTCGGCATTGCGTCGAGCGCCCGCTCGTAGCAGCTCATAGCGAACTCAGCGTCATGCAGTGGCCCTTCGTGCCAGGGCACCTTGACCTGCATGGCCATGTTCCCCAACACCGTCCACGCACCAGCGACAGACGCAGCGTCGCCTGGGTCGATGGAGTAGAGGCGCTCCAGCGGAGTCTCTCGGCGCGCACGAGCGAAAACTTCGGACTGCTCCTGCAGCGACACGTCAGTGGCACGGGAGATTCCGTCCGGGTTCTGGAAGAATCCCTCCAGGACCTGTGGGACAAGCACGGCGACCCCGCCTGCAAGAGTGAGCCGACACAGCACCTCGAGATCACCGCAGGCAGTAAACGAGGAATCGAAACCGCCCAGTCGGACCAGCGATGACCTCCTCCAGAACTGTGTGCTCCCGCCGTAGCAGTAGAAAAGTGGAAGCGCGGGTTCATACCGCGAATGGAAGCTGACTGGGTCGTCACCCGTCGGGGGCTGCTGTGCCACGGTGGTGGCGGCCCAGTGCGCGTAAGCGATATCCGCGTCGGAATGGCGTTCCAGCGCAAGCGCCATCAACTCGAGTGCGTCCTCGCGGATCCAGTCGTCGACGTTGAAGTTGGCGAAGTACGTTCCCGTCGCCAATTCCAAGGCACGATTCCATGCTGCGTACAGCGTCTCGCGATCAGTGCGCACGTAGACGATGTTCTCGTGAGCCTGTTGCAGCTCCTCGACGATAGACCGCTCGTTCTCCGGCGAGCCGCTGTCGATCACGAGGATTTCCAGGCGATGAGCGACGGTCTGCGCCTCGAGCAACTCGAGGCATCGGCGGATGTATCTCGCACCGCAATACGTGGAGACGACAACGGAGATCAACGGATTCGACATGAAGTCAGCCTTCGCCCAGACTTGAGGGAGCGGCACTGACCAAAGCGCTCGTGGGTAACAATGCAACATTCAAGGCGATCGAGCTAGAGCGTGAGCTGAGGCCGCACGAGGCGGACGGCATCGGGCACATGGCGGAACTCGAGCCGCTTCGTTTCACCCAGATAGTCGCCGTCCAGCTGGTACGGGAACGGTGTCTCGTGACTGATGGTCAGTACGCTCACGTCGGTCTGCAGATCGAGGGTCTTGCTGGGCTTCACGCCACCGCCACGCAACGCGCCGCCGAGGCCGCCCAACAGGGCGCCGACCTTGAGCGTGCGGAACGTGATGGCCACCAGCCCGCGGTCGAGCGTGGCCGCCTCGCTGAGATCCAGCGGGCGGTTGCCGAGGTACGTGTACGGGTTGGTGTTGAGCACGATGGTGAAGTACCCGTCGTCCACCACGGACACGCCGTCGCGCGCCACGGCGAAGTGCGGATTCATGCGGTCGTAGTTCACGGCCCACGTGCGCAGCCCGGCGTAGATGAACAAGGGATGGCCCAGCCACCGCTTCATCGAGGCGCGGCGCTCGACTTCCTTCACCACCGCGGCGTCGTAGCCGACACCGGTGTGGAAGCAGAAGTAGCGTCCGTTGACCTTGCCCAACCCGATTGGTTCGATGTCGCGCACCGCAATTCCGGCGGCCAACAACTGCACTGCGGCTACCGGGTCGTTGGGCATTCCCAGCGTGCGAGCGAACACATTGGTGCTACCGCCGGGCAGCACGCCCAGTGCCGTGTCGGTGCCTGCCACGCCGGTGGCCACCTCGTTCAGCGTGCCGTCACCGCCGTAACCGATGACCACGTCGACACCTCGACGGGCGGCGTCCTGTGCGAACCGCGTGGCGTGGCCGCGGCGGTTGGTTTCGACCACTTCCACGTCGTTGCCCTGCGACAGGGCGCGATGCACCACGACGGTGTTGCGCGCCGTCACCGACGACGCAAAGGCGTTGACCACGAGCAGGATGCGCAAGGGACCGAACGGTACAGGCTGAACGGGTTTGGTTGAACCCGGGCACCGAAGTGGCGCACCAGTTGGGAGCCAGATGGTGGGCCGGTTGGGTGAAGCGCCTACCGAGCGGTAACAATGACGGGCATGAACGTGATCGTGTGCGTCAAGCAGATCCCCGACCCGGCAACCCCGGGTGCGTTGGGTTCCGATAACACCCTCAAGCGAGATGGCAAGCTCATCCTCGACGAGTCCGATAGCTATGGCGTCGAAATGGCGCTGCAGCTGGTGGACGCGGCGGGTGGTGGTGAAGTGAGCCTCGTCTCCATGGCCCCGAACGGTGAGGTGTCGGGCTTGCGCACGGCGCTGGCCATGGGTGCGGCCAAGGGCACGCTCGTCTCCGACCCGGCATTGCAGGGCAGCGATGCTCTCACCACCGCCAAGGTCCTGGGTGCGGCCATCCAGAAGATGGGGGCGTTCGACCTGGTCATCGCGGCCACCGAATCCAGTGATGGCTACACCGGCACCGTGCCCGAGCAGTTGGCCGAAGTGCTCGGCCTGCCCTCGGTGACGTTCGCCAAGAAGGTCACCATCAATGGCGGCACCCTGGAAGCCAACCGCCAGACCGAGGACGGCTTCGACGAGGTCACCTGCCCGCTGCCCGCTGTCATCAGCGTCACCGCCGGTGTGGTCGAGCCCCGTTACCCCAGCTTCAAGGGCATCATGGCCGCCAAGAGCAAGCCGATCGAGACGGTCACCGCCGGCGACCTCGGGGTCACCCCGGTCGGTTGGGCCGGCGCCGGTCAGAGCATTGTCAGCGTCACGCAGGCCGAGGCCCGCGCTGCTGGCGAAATCATCGAAGACGACGGAGAGGGTTTCGCCAAGATCGTGGCGTACCTCGAAAACATGAAGGTCATCTGAGGAGCATCGCCATGAACATTTGGGTTTTCTCACAAGAAGCAAGCGGTGCGCCCACCACGGCGACACTGGAACTCCTCACCAAGGCGCGCTTGCTGGCGTCGAGTGTCGGGGGCGACGTCACCGCGTTCGTCGGTGGCGATGCATCGGCCTTGGCCGCATCGCTCGGCGAGCATGGTGCCACCAAGGTGTACGCCACTGGCGATCTGGCGGGCAAGCTGCCCGGCGTCGCGGTGTCGGCAGCGATGAAGGCCGTCATCGACGGTGGCGATTCGCCTGATCTGATCATGTTCCCGCAGACCACCGAGGGCCGCGACGTGATGAGCCGCCTGTCGGTCAAGCTCGACCGCACCGTGCTCACCAACAACGTCGACATCTCCGTCGACGGTGGTTCGGTCAGCGTCACCACCCCCATTTTCGGTGGCAACGTCCTGGTCACCACTTCGTTCTCCGGTGCCGGCCCGTTCCTCGCCGCGTTCCGCCCGAAGAGCTTTGCTGCCGAGTCGGCCGGCGGCGCAGCCGCTGCCGTGACCGCCACTCCGGTTCCCGACCTTGGTTCCATCGGGGCGGCGCAGGTCGTTGCCGTTCACGTGGAAGCAACGTCGGGCCCCAAGCTGGACGAGGCCGCCATCGTGGTCTCGGGTGGCCGTGGTCTCGGCGAAGCCGCCAAGTACGAGATGGTCGAGACGCTGGCCAAGCTGCTCAAGGGCGCCCCTGGCGCCTCGCGAGCAATCGTCGATGCCGGTTGGGTGCCCTACAGCTACCAGGTCGGCCAGACCGGCAAGGTTGTGAAGCCGGGCGTCTACATCGCCTGCGGTATCTCGGGCGCCACCCAGCACATGGTGGGTATGAAGGGCTCGAAGAACATCATCGCCATCAACAAGGACAAGGAAGCCCCCATCTTCGGTATTGCCGACCTGGGAATTGTGGGCGACGTCCACAAGGTGCTGCCGAAGCTGATCGAGGCGTTGCAGAGTCGCGGCTGACCGAGCAACACCGGAACGGAAGAAGGCGGCCCGCAAGGGCCGCCTTTCACCGTTTTAGATCGTCTTGGACCAGTTCAGACCAGCGGCCAGGGGTAGCGTCGACCGTTGTTGTCCACCGGGAAAACTCGGTGCTCCACGACCCACTGCGCCCGCTCCTGGATGGCGGCGACTTCCTCGTCGTTCAGCAACGCCGCCACATCCAGCGGCACTCGCTCGGCGACCTTGGCAGCGATTGCGAGCAGTTCGTCAGCCATCGTCTCGCCACCGAACTCCCAGACCACGGTGCGCAGCTTGAATTCGGCGGCGAAGCACAGACCGTGGTCGATGCCCCAGATGTGATCCTCGCCGTCGATCAGCACGTGGCCACTCTTGCGGTCGGTGTTGTTGGCCAGGATGTCGAAGAGTGCCACCTCGCGCATCACGTGGTGTAGGTCTTCGCGTGCCTCGTAAATGGTGAAGTAGTGCTGCTGGTGGTCGGCCTCCACGAACCATTGCATGCTGCCTTCGCCCAGCGGGCCATCGCGGATGATGGTGGGCGGCACGAGGTCGATGCTCATTGCTTCGCTCAGTAGGTACGCGGCCAGTTCGCGACGGTGGAGCCCTGGCTCGAAGTCCCACAGCGGGCGCTCGCCACGCAGCGGTTTATAGATGGCCTGGCCCACTGGCGCGTCGTCGACAGACAGGTTCACCAAGAACGTGGCATTGCTGCTCCACGGCATCCGGCCTTCGATATCAACCTCGGCCGTTGCCAGCAGGTGTAGACGATCCGTCATCGACTAATTCATCCGCACGCAGAAGTGGCCGTCGGGGTTGATCGGGTTGGCGCACCACACGCACGCCGGCCGGCCCGCAGCAACGATGTTCTCCGCGTGACGGCAGAACGCGTGCGCCTGATTTCGTGTCAGGAACATTCGAATGTGTCCACGGTCGGGGTCGTCGTCGAGCGGCTCGCCCTCTTCGTCGACAGCGATGATTTCTTCGAGCTGTAGCAGCACCATGTCGTTGCTGCGGTCGTAGCCGAGCCCGACGGGGCCAAGGATGAACGCTGCGTCGAAGGGGCCGAGGAGTTCCATGGCCGCGGCAATCGGGCGTTCGGTGGGCTCGGGGAGATCGTTGAGGACTCGCCGCAGGTAGTCGGAGATGGCCGACGCCTGCTGCTTCTCGCACTTGACAGTGACGCGTTGCGTGCCGCGGCGCGCCTGCAGGAAAAAGGCGCGAGCGCCGGGCTCGCCGAGGGCGCCGACGGTGAAGGCATCCACCTCATCGAAGTCGTAGTACACGCTCATCTCGATGACTCGTTCATCTCAGGCCCACCAGCTCAAGACGGGCGAAGCTCGGCAAGCGAGCCACCCGTGGAGTTGACCGTGAGAACCACTGGCGCACCCATGCCATACGCGATTGCGGAGACAGAGCAGGTGCCGATGACGATGCGCTGAAAGAGGTCGATGTGGGTGCCCATCGCGTGCGCGACCGCAGCCTTGATGGGGTCGGCGTGCGACACACAGACGATGGTGCCACCTGGGTG
>JBBQMG010000189.1:0-6381 GCA_038328705.1 Acidimicrobiales bacterium
CCTGGACGATGCGCGCAGGCTCGACGCGGAGCACGGTGACGGGAATGACCTTGTCATTCACCCACACCTGACTCATGGCGACTTTTTCGCCAACAATCGCTTTCAGTGCCATTTCGGCAGCCTTTTCGGTCGGACCCGGACGAGCCGGGCATTGGGGATTACACGCAAATGCTCCGCTGGCCAAATGGCCGGCGGAGCACCGGATTCGGTTGTCGCCGTGCGGTTTCCCACGAATGGGACCTGTTCGGACATCGATTGCCGTGCACCGGGTGGCGCACACGAGGGTTGAACTCTATCCATGCAGGAACTGCTCTCCCAACCCCCGACCGGAACCTTCGCGCAGCTCAGCCCCCACTTTTGCGGCCCGACAGGCCGAAGTGACGCGCTTTTTGTTCACAACCCCTGGCTGCGGTGAGCACTGCGCGTCACTTCGCCGCCTTTCTGAGATCTGGGGATGGAGTGCATGGATTCGATCGAATGTTGACCGCTCGAGCTCAGGCGTGGTCGTGGCCCGCGTGGAGGTCGACCTCGGGGGTCTCGTCTTCGCCGTTGAAGATCTTCGGGAACTTGAGGCTGGCCCAGATGGCCAAGGCCAGCAGTCCGATGATGACAGCCAGCGATACGAGGGTGCTGATGTGGAACCAGTGACTGATCGTCATCTTGATACCGACGTAGATGAGGATGATGCCCAGCGCGTGGCTGAGGAAGTGGAACTTCTCCTTGGCGCCGGCCAGGAGGAAGTACATGGCCCTCAAACCCATGATGGCAAAGGCGTTGCTGGCGAAAACGATGAACGGCTCGTTGGACACCGCGAGGATGGCGGGCACGGAGTCAACCGCAAAAATCACGTCGGTGAGCTCCACCACGACCAGCGCCGCGAACAGGGGCGTCGCGGCCCGCTTGGCGTTGACCTTGGTGAAGAACTTCTGGCCGTCGAGCTGGTCCGAGACCGGCATGACCTTCTTCAGCAGCTTCAGGCCGGCGGTGTGCTCCTTGTCGCCCTCGTCGTTGCGGTGCTTCAGGATCTTGAGGCCGGTGAAGATGAGCAGCGCACCGAAGACCAGCAGCACCCACCAGAACTTGGAAATCAGCGCGGTGCCCGCCCAGATGAACAGGCCGCGCAGGATCAAGGCGCCGAAGATGCCCCAGAACAGGACTCGGTGCTGGTACTTCAACGGAATCTTGAAGCTGGCGAACAGCATCGCCCACACGAAGACGTTGTCGATGCTGAGCGACTTCTCGATCACGTAGCCCGACAGGTATTCGGTGGTGGCCTGGCCGCCGAAGGCCAGCGCGATGATGCTGGCGAACGACAAACCGCAGGTCACCCAGATCAGTGATTCGGTCAGTGCTTCTCTGGGCGTGGGCTCGTGTGGCACACGGTGCCGGAACAGATCGATGCCCAACATGAGGGCGATCGTGGCCGCAAGGGCAACCCAGGCCCACGCCGGCACATCGAGATCGACGAAATTGTCGCGAGACCCCGCCCGCGCTGCCATCGGTGCAAATGTGGCGAACATTGATCCCAGGTTAGGCGAGCCTCACACGAAACGCTCGGCTATGGGAACCGCTTTCCCAACCATTGCACAACTGCTGCGAGCGCTTCCTGGCGATGGCCTTCCAGATAGTGCGGCGCACCCTTCATCTCCAGATACGTCACGTCGGCGGCGCCAGCAGCATCGACGATCTCCTTGGCCTGCCAGACCCGAATCTCGGTGTCGGCGGTGGGGTGCACCAGCATCGTGGGCACTTTCACGTGCGGCATCGTGTCGGCCAACTTGGCGTGACTGGACAGTCCGGACCATGTGCTGAGCCAGCCGCGAGCGGTCATCGTGCGCGCCAGACCTCCGCGGCCATAGTTCGCATCGAACGGATCCGGGAACGCGAACAAGCTGCCCATCGGTCGTTCGTCTGGGTCGATACTGAGGTCGAGGTACGCCGGGTCTGCCAGCGTTCGGTAGGTCGTGAGGTACTTGGTGAACACGGCGCGCCGACGATGTTCCCGCCATGCGACCGTGTCCACTTCCTTGTCAAGCTCACGCAACCGGCCGCCGGCATCAGCAGCCTCGGCGATGCTGGCCTTCGCAATTGCGTCGATGCGGGCCACCCGCGCCATCTGCGCGGCGCGGTACGCGGCCAACCAGTCGGTGTCATAGACGCACGGCTCGGGCCACGGGCGCCATCCGTTGTCGGGGTTGTACATGTCCAGCTCGGGCACGGTGCTGAACGGATCGGTTTCGTCAGCGACGCTGGGGTCGATCACCTGCAGCATGAAGACACCTTCGCCCGGGTGCGCTGCCATTCCCA
Organism: Acidimicrobiales bacterium; assembly: GCA_038328705.1. Classification (GTDB taxonomy): domain Bacteria; phylum Actinomycetota; class Acidimicrobiia; order Acidimicrobiales; family Ilumatobacteraceae; genus UBA668. Next base: position 2,308 of record JBBQMG010000189.1, read on the forward strand.
CCCAACCGTCGCCGATGCCGAGCTGCGCCTGAGCCATCGCCATCAGGCTGCCGCCGCCCGAGTTCCCCAGCAGCACGACCGCCTCCGCACCGCGACGAACCATCTCGTCGTGCACGGTCTTGACATCGACGATGCAGTTCTCGTGCAGGCAGTCGGTGTCGTTGTTCTGGTAGCGGGTGCCGAACCCGAGTACCGCGTAACCGGCGGCGGCGAGCAGCGGGCAGGCGTAGTGCACGCTGAAGTCGCCACGGGGGTGGCTGAGGATGACGGCGGTCTTCCACGGTTTGCCGTTGGGTGGCGTCCACAGCACCCCGCGAACCAACGCTCCATCAGGTGAGACAAGGCGAATCGACTCGCGAGGAATCTCGACGCCCGGTTCGTCCTGCGCCATCGGCCAATAGTTGGGGCCAAAGGGTCGCTGCCCACCCAGATGCGCATCCAGTTCCTGCATGGCAGCACGTTAGATCGCCGCCGATCACTTGCCAGAGTTGCGTGCTCGGGTCCGACGAGCATTGCCACTGGGTGCGAAACACGGACGACGTCGTCCGCATTTCGCGCCCGTGGGGGTGCAGCAAGACAGGGGTGACCGGGTCTCGCGCCCAACCCGATCAGTCGGATGGGCGGTCGGCGAGGATGGCCGTCAACGTCAACAGCCGGCCGCCTCGGCGGACGTCGATGGTCACTGCTGCGCCTGGTGCTCGGTTCCGGATCTCGGCAACGAGACCTGCCCGACCGCTGACCGGTGTGTCGTCGATCGCGACCACGGCGTCGCCCACCTCGAGGCCAGCTGTTCGCGCGGGCGAATCAGGCTGCACTTCGGTGATCAGCGCGCCGCTACCGCCGTCGAATCTGTTCGCAAGGCTGACTCCGAGGTAGCCGTCGACCACCGGGGAACCGCCTACTGACTTCCGTAGACGTTCAACTGTTGGCAGGAGCTCTGCTGTCGAGATGGCGAACCCGATGTTGTTGGCGGTGGTTCCCTGCTCGGCGACCGCCACGAACGTCGTGATGCCGACAACCTGACCGAGGGAGTTGACCAGCGGCCCACCCGAGTTCCCCGACGAGATCGGAGCGTCAGTCTGGATCAAACCCTTCAGTGCCTTCGTCTCGTCGGAGCTGGTGCGGTTCAGTGCGGAGACGATTCCAACGGTCACCGATGGGTCGCCATCGAGGTCCAGCGCGTAGCCGACTGCCAACACGTTGTCACCCACCCGCACGTCGTCAGGGTCGGCGAATTTGGCGGGCGTCAGGCCATCGGCATCAATACGAAGCAGTGCAAGATCGCGGGCGACGTCCGAGGCCAGCACCACCGCACTGCGCGGTTCGGTCTCCCCCGGCACTCGCACGCTGACCGTCACTGCACCTTCGATCACATGAGCGTTCGTCAGAATCTCGCCATCGGCAGTGAGCACCACGCCCGTGCCCGTCGACTTGCCAACCAGGTCGCCCGATTCGGTCACAGCTGAGATGTTGACCACCGACGGAGCGATCGTGGCAGCGGCCGCAAACACATCCATGGCCGGCAGCGGCTCCGTTCGAGGGTCGACCGTGACCAGGCCGAGGGTGGAGGCGACTCGCGCCGGCTGGCGCTCGTTGTCCGCCAGCCGAGTGCCCATCCACGCTCCCAGCAAGCCGGCGGCGCAGACAACCAACACGACGAGCAACCCGTTGCGATATCCCGGCCGTACACGAGCCCGCGCCGCGCTCACCGCCTGGGCTGCAGGTGCCGGCTCGGGCGAACCCGTCGGGGGCAGCGCCGACGGTTCGGCAGGCTCGTGTGCTGGTGCAAGTTCGTCGATGTACCGTTTCTAGCGCAGCTATCGACGGAGCACACGCTCGAATCGACCTGCCACGTTCGTGAACCCATTGCGGACCAAGTAGCTGCTGTGCGGTTCGGTGCCCGGCTCGCTGCTGACACGCTCGACGCCCAGTTTGCGCAACACGCCACTTCCCGGCCCATACAGCCACTGCGAGAGCTGCGAGTCTCGGTAGGGCTTGGTGACGTAGTCGAGTCGCACGTGCAGTTCGCCGTCGTGGAGCGAGCCCACCAACGCGCCAGCAGGCAGCCCGTCGCGCATCAGCAACATCGCCAGCAGCGCCGGCTCGGCGGTTGGTAGCTCGAACTCGGGTTGGAAGCGATGGATGTCGGGCAGGTGGTACCGCAGGAAGTCGATGAGGAACGGGTCGTCGGCGGCAACGACCGTGGCACCGAGGTGACGCTTACCGCCCAGTTCGGTGCGCAGGAACCACACGTTGAGCACGGCGATGGCCGCGTTGGTGACCACGATCGGCACCGAATCGATGAGCACGCCGTACACCACGAAGGTGAGCGAGCCCACCAGCGAGATGGCGCGCAGACGCACCACAGAGGTCATGGCCAGGCTCACCACGACCAGCGCAGAGGCGGCGTAGCCGATGAGTTCGGTGTTGGAGAAGTTCATGGTGCTGCACTCATCATGCTCGGTGTTGCTGGGTCACGCGGAAGAACCCGCCGACCTCGCGCGAGCAAGGCAGACGGGCTCTTCGTAGTTCCCTTGACGGGCGAGATCAGTTCAGCTGTTCTGGATCTTGATCTCGATGTCGACGCCGGCGGGCAGCTCGATGCGCTGCAGGCTGTCGATGGTCTTCGCGTTGGGATCGACGATGTCGATCAAGCGCTTGTGGACGCGCATCTCGAAGTGCTCGCGAGAGTCCTTGTCGATGTGCGGGCCACGGATGACCGTGTAGCGGTGCTTGTCGGTGGGCAGCGGGATGGGGCCGCGCACCGTTGCATTGGTACGGGTGACCGTCTCGACGATCTTCTTCGTCGACTGGTCGATGATCTCGTGGTCGAATGCCTTGAGACGGATGCGGATGCTCTGTGCCATGTCGGTGCGTCTCTCTCAGGTCACTTGGTGATCTTGGTGACGCGGCCGGCGCCGACGGTACGGCCGCCCTCGCGGATGGCGAAACGCAGGCCTTCGTCCATCGCGATCGGCTTACCGAGCTCGACAGTGATGGCCACGTTGTCGCCCGGCATGACCATCTCAGTGCCCTCAGGCAACTGAATCGTGCCGGTCACATCAGTGGTACGGAAAAAGAACTGCGGACGGTAATTGTTGAAGAACGGCTTGTGACGCCCACCCTCGGACTTCGACAACACATACACCTGACCCTCAAAATTCGTATGCGGAGTGATGCTGCCCGGCTTGCACAACACCTGCCCACGCTCCACGTCTTCCTTCTTCGTGCCACGCAACAACGCACCAATGTTGTCACCCGCACGACCCTCATCGAGCAACTTACGGAACATCTCCACACCAGTACACACCGTCTTCTGCGTCGTCTTGAGACCAACGATCTCCAGATCATCACCCGTGTGCACAATGCCCTGCTCGACCTTGCCCGTCACCACAGTGCCACGACCAGTGATCGTGAACACATCCTCGATCGGCATCAAGAACGGCTTGTCCAACTCACGAACAGGCTCCGGCACAGACTCGTCACACGCAGCCATCAGCTCCATGATCTTTTCCTGCCACCCAGCATCACCCTCGAGCGCCTTCAACGCCGACACACGAACCACCGGAGCATCATCACCCGGGAACTCGTACTCCGAGAGCAGTTCGCGAACCTCGAGCTCGACCAGCTCCAACAGCTCCTCGTCTTCGACCATGTCAGCCTTGTTCAACGCCACCACGATGTACGGAACACCAACCTGGCGGGCCAACAACACATGCTCACGCGTCTGGGGCATCGGACCATCCGTGGCCGCGACCACCAAAATCGCACCATCAACCTGGGCAGCACCAGTGATCATGTTCTTGATGTAGTCAGCATGACCCGGCATGTCGACATGCGCGTAGTGACGATTCAACGTCTCGTACTCGATATGCGCGATCGAGATCGTGATACCACGCGCCTTCTCTTCGGGCGCCTTGTCAATCTGATCAAACGGCGTGTACTTCGCCAACCCCTTATCCGCCAACGTCTTGGAGATCGCTGCGGTCAGGGTGGTCTTGCCATGGTCGATGTGACCCATGGTGCCGATGTTGACGTGTGGCTTAGTGCGCTCGAACTTGGCCTTGCTCATTG
>JBBQMG010000190.1:0-6378 GCA_038328705.1 Acidimicrobiales bacterium
ATTGCGTGCTGCGGCATGGTCAGCAGCGTGCGCACATCGAGCAGTACGTCGGTGATCTCACCGGACGACACCAACTCTCGACTCATCATCTGCGACAACGCTTTGTCAATCACGCTCAAAGCCTCGTGGATGACTGCATCGGTGGTCTCGGTCACTGTGCTGCTCCTTCATGGACTGGCGTGTCACGAACGTACATCGTTCGGCGAACTTCTAGAGGCATGGTAGCGGCACGGCCGACGAACAACTGCGGAACCAACGTGCCATCACCGTTCCTGCGTGTGGCTGCCGTCACCGCCTACGCTGCGCCGATGGAACTCATGGGGAAACACGCAGTTGTCACCGGGGCCGCCGGCGGAATTGGCGAAGGGCTCGCCGAACGATTCCATGCCGAGGGCGCCCGCGTTGTCGTCGCCGATCTGCAGGAGGCCGCCACCGGGGTTGTCGCCGACCGGCTCAATGCGCTGCGGCCCGGCAGTGCGCTCGCGGTCGGCGCCGACGTGGGCACAGAGGACGGCAACCGCGTTCTGATCGAGACAGCCGAGAAGGCGTTCGGGCCCATCGACCTGTTCTTCGCCAACGCCGGCGTGGGCATCGGCCGCGGGCCGGAAAGCCCCGAGTCGGAGTGGGAGCTTGCGTTCAACGTCAACGTGCACTCACACCGTTGGGCAGCGAAGTACCTCCTACCCGGATGGCTCGAACGGGGTGAGGGCTACTTCTGCTCCACCGCCTCGGCAGCGGGCCTGCTGAGCCAGATCGGTTCAGCCCCGTACAGCCTGACCAAACACGCCGCGGTGGCCTTCGCCGAGTGGATGAGTATCACCTACGGCGACGCCGGCATTCGGGTCAGCTGCCTGTGCCCGCAGGGCGTCAACACCGCCATGCTGCGCGCCGGCGACGACCCGGCTGCCGGCGTCAGCAGCAGCGTCGTCCGTTCCGCCGGCCGAGTGTTGGAGCCGCCCGAAGTTGCGGAAGTTGCCGTCGCCACCATCAACGCTGAGACCTTCCTGATTCTCCCCCACCCGGAGGTGCTCACCTATCTGCAACGCAAGACCGGCGACTACGACCGTTGGCTCGCCGGCATGCGCAAGCTGCAGGCCCGCATGCTCGCCGGAACGTGACCGACCGTGATCGACGCAACGACACTGTCGCGGCTCGGGTTGCGCGCCGGTGAGCCGGTGCGCTTCCGCAAGGGCGATATCGGCCGCTGGTTCGCCGGCAAAATGTCCGGCGTCGCCATCGACGGCAGCATCACCATCTTCGATGCCAACGGCGCCGCCCGCAGCCTGCGCGCCGAACGCGTGGAAGTCCGTCGCCCCGGAAGTCGCGGTCGGCTGACCTGGCAGACCGTCAGCGATGTGGCAATCACCTGGGAGCAATTGCAGCTGTGGTGAAGGAAGTGGTGAAGGAAGTGGTGAAGGAAGTGGTGAAGGAAGTGGTGAAGGAAGTGGTGAAGGAAGTGGTGAAGGAAGTGGTGAAGGAAGTGGTGAAGGAAGTGGTGCTCGTCACCAACCCGACGCTGGAAATAGCACACTCTTGCGGCCATGAGTGAACGACCAGCCACGATATTCCCCGACGGCTTCCTGTGGGGAGCCGCTACCGCCAGCTACCAGATCGAGGGTGCCGTTCACGATGGCGGACGTGGCCTGAGCGTGTGGGACACGTTCTCGCACACCGAGGGCAAAGTGGCCAACCACCACACCGGCGACGTCGCCTGCGACCACTACCACCGCGTCGAGCAGGACGTGGCGATGATGGCCGACCTGGGCCTGCAGTCGTACCGCTTCTCGATCTCGTGGTCACGAGTGATGCCCGATGGCCGCGGTGTAGTCAATGCCGAAGGTCTCGCGTTCTACAACCGCCTCGTCGACCAACTGCTGAGCCATGGCATCACTCCATGCCCGACGCTGTTCCACTGGGACCTTCCGCAGGGGCTGGAGGACCTCGGCGGGTTCCGCAACCGCGACACGGTGAGCTGGTTCGGTGACTACGCAGCGCTCATGGCACGCGAGCTGGGTGATCGTGTCTCGATGTGGTCGACGTTCAACGAGCCGTGGTGCTATGCGTACCTCGGACACTCGGCCGGCCTGCACGCCCCGGGCCTCACCGACCCACACGCGGCGGTCACCGTGGCGCACCACGAGCTGCTGGCGCACGGCCTGGCGGTGCAGGCGATGCGCGCCGAACGCGACTCGTTGCAGCTGGGCATCGTCATCAACCCGTCCAACGTCGTCAGTGAGGGAACTCCGGCTGCGCCCGAGCCGCAGGTTCAGCTGATCGACGCCATCCACAATCGGTGGTGGTTCGATGCGACCTTGCGCGGCGAGTACCCCGCCGACCTCCTCGAGTCCTACGGCTCGTTGGCCGATGCCATTCAACCCGGAGACCTCGAGACCATCGCCCAGCCGCTCGACTGGATGGGCGTCAACTACTACTTCGACATCCTTGTGAGAGGCGTCGAAGCCGACGGCACCAGCTCTCGCATGCGGACGTACCCAACCGTCACCGGTGTGACGGAATCTGACGAGCGCGAAGTGCACACCGACATGGGTTGGCCGATCACGCCGCAGGGCTTCACCAAGCTTTTGGTCCGCCTCCATGACGACTACCCCAACATGCCGCCGATCTACATCACCGAGAACGGCGCCGCGTACGACGACCCAGTGGTTGACGGCCGCTGCGCCGACCCGCGCCGAATCGACTACCTGGACCAGCACCTGCGAGCGCTGAAGGCGGCGATGGACGCCGGCGTCGATGTGCGCGGGTACTACCAATGGTCGCTGATGGACAACTTCGAATGGTCGCTGGGGTACGACAAGCGCTTCGGTCTCGTGCACATCGACTTCGACACCCTGCAGCGCACGCCACGCGACAGCGCCTACTGGTATCGCGACGTCGTTCGGGCCAACGCTGTCTAGTTGGCTTTGGCCTTGGAGAGAGCTCGTTGCAGGACGACGTCGAGCAGGCTGAGCACTGTTTCCTTGACGGCCACGCGACCGCGAGCATCGGTGCTGACCACCGGCACGTTCGTGGAAATCGAAAGCGCCTCGCGAACCTCGTCAACGGTGTGGAACATCTGCCCACCGAAGCGGTTGACAGCCACCACGAAGGGCACGCTGCGGCTCTCGAAGTAGTCCAATGCGGGGAACGAATCCTCGATGCGACGGCTGTCGACCAAGACGACCGCGCCGAGCGCACCCTGGATCAGGTCGTTCCACATGAAGCCGAATCTGTCCTGGCCGGGCGTACCGAACAGGTAGAGGACGATGGCATCATCGACAGCCACGCGACCGAAGTCCATGGCCACCGTGGTGGTGGTCTTGGTACCGACGTCACCGCGGTCGTCGACCCCCTCACCAAAGGTGGTCATCGCCGCCTCGGTGGTCAAAGGAGTGATGTCGGACAGCGCGCCAACGAAGGTGGTCTTGCCAACGCCGAAGCCACCGGCAATCACGATTTTGACCGGGATGGGGCCGGTTGCGAATGGTCGGGCAGGAGTTTCAGAGACTACGGACACCGGCAATCAACCTCGTGATCAGGAGCACGTCGTCAGCGACGTTCGCGCTCGGCTGGAAAGACTCCAACATTCCTTCGGACACCAGGTCCGCTGCCACCACTCGCACAACACCGATCGGCACCCGCAGCAGCGCTGCCAACTCAGCGACCGATTGTGGATCCGTCTGGCAGAGTCGCAGTATCTCGGCACGTTCGAACTTCATCGCGGTCAGCGCCTCGCGACCCCCACCGGTGGCCTGCAACATGGTCTCGAACTCGAGCACACCGCTGGCATGCGAACGACCGCCGGTCATGGCGTACGCCCGCACTCCGCTCGCGGCAGCCGAGTGATCCTGTTCTACCGAGGCCCGTTCCAGCGGCCGCTTCCGGTCGAGAAAGGGGCGTACCAGCTCTGCGTGCGAGTCGTCCGCGCCGAGTGGCTCCATGTCACACCGAGACCAGCGAGTTCTTCAACTCGGTGATCAGTGTCGGGGTCAGCTGTGTGCCCACTCGTTCGACGAGGAGCGTGATCTCGAAGCCGACCAGACCCAGGTCGCAGTCACGAGTGGTGACCACGCCGAGTGTCGAACCGCCAGAGATCGAGCTGACGAACATGTATGCACCAGCCATCTCCACGAGCACCTGCATGACTTGGCCCTTGGCCAGTTCATTGGCGGCGCCGTGAGCCAGTGCCCGAATGCCGGTGATGATGGCGGCCATCTTGTCCGCCGAGCCCCGCTCGAGCTGTGTGCTCATTGCAATGAGCAGACCATCGGATGACACGGCAACCGCCTGATCGACGCCGGGGGTACTGCGCACGAAATTGGCCATCAGCCAGTTGACGTTGTTCGCCTTTTCAGAGAGTGACATGTGTGGCTCCTTGGGTCCCGTCGTCTCGATCAGCTGTCGGCGTTGCGCTGGCGGCCAAGGTCGACGCCTCGCTGCAGGCTGGCGAGCGTGCTGCGCACCTCTTCAGCGGGGCGGGCGGGGGCATCTTCGATTGGCGACGAACCGAGCTCGGGCATCTGTGCACCGCGAACACGCTTGGTCAGTCCGGACTGGGTGGTGAGCGGTTCGAACGCAGGCAAGTTGATTGCCACAGGTGCCGGCATCGGTGCGGCCGCGAACGTTTCTGCACCGGCAGGTGACGCAGTCACCGTTGCCGGCCGGTCCTCCGGGGCCTTCATCGCTTCCCACAGGGCCTCGTCGGTCATCTCTGTCGGCTTCTGTTCCATCGGCGCGGCTGAGGGCACGGAGAAGGTCAGGGGCAACGGCTCGCTGAGGCGCTGTGCCATGGCCGGCACATCGACGACAGGGGCCGCGGTGCTTCCAGGGGCGCCCACGACTTCGAGGATCGCTTTGGGCAGACGCACGATTGCGGTCACGCCACTGCCACCAGGTGTGGTGGTGAGCATGACCTTGATGTCATGGCGAGCAGCGAGCCGGGCGACCACCTGGAAGCCGAGCATCTTGTTGCTCTCACGGTCGAAGGACGACACCTGGTTGAGGCGACGGTTGGCGTCGGCCAACTCTTCCGCGGTCATACCGAGGCCGTAGTCGAAGATGGCCAGCTGATGGCCATCGGGCACGGCACGACCGACGACGGTCACTGCACTTGTGGGTGGCGAGAAGCTGGTGGCGTTCTCCAACAACTCAGCGAGGAGGTGAGCAACTTCGCTGGCGACCTGACCCTGCACACCGATGTCGCCGAGATCGGCGAGCTCCACCTGGCCGTAGTTCTCCACTTCCGAGAGAGCAGCGCGAACGACGTCGCCGATGGCGACAGCGGGCGCCCACAGACGGGTCGGCTCAGCACCGGCCAGCACAAGCAGCGACTGCGCGTTGCGTCGCATGCGAGTGGTGAGGTGGTCGAGGCGGAACAGGTTGTCGAGGGCTTCCGGGTCACGTTCGCCTTGCTCCAGGCTGGAGATGAAGCCGAGCGTACGTCCGAGGAGGTTCTGGTTTCGGCGAGCGATGTTGACCAGGTTCTCCGACACGATTCGTCGGGCAATGGCCTGCTCGGCAGCGAGGTCCACAGCGGCGTCCTGCACCGAGTTGAAGCTCTCACCGAGGTCAGCGAGCTCGTCGCGGGTCCCCACGTCGAAGGTTGCAAGGTGCGGCACCGGGCTATCCGCGGGAAGATCCTGCACGGTCTGCACGACGTCGGGGAGATCCTTGGTGGCGACAGATTTAGCCTGGGCGGCAAGACGACGAATCGGACGAATGATCGAGCGACGAACCATTCCCGAGAGCAGCAGTGTCAAGACGAGCAGTATGAAAGTGCCGAGACCGGCGAACAGGATGACGTTACCCACGTAGTTGTCGGTGCTGTTCTCACGAGCGATCACTTCCGGCTGCGACCATGCCAGCGCACGAGTGACGCCCGTCTGCTGGAGGTTATAGCGCCACTCCATGCTCTTGATCACCTTGATGACGTTCTGCGGGGCCTTCCCAGCAATTGCGGGCTTCAGTTGGTCGTTGACCTGGCGGAAGAACTTCTCGCCCTGGTCGCCACCGATCTGAATCAGGCGCGTGGCAACACGGCTATCGAGGTTCTGCTGGCTCCAGTAGGCAATCGATTCTTCGAAGCGGGCCTGGGCTGCGTCGAGCTTGGCGAGCTCGCCGTTGATGATCGCCATACCGTCCTCGGTGAAGCCATCAATGGTGGCGCCGAGGATGCCGATGTGGTTCACGAGGGCCCATGACTCGAGCAAGCTGGCGGGTGGCGGCGCTGTTGCGGCGCGCAGGTCCTGCGCCTGCTTCAACGCCTTGTATTCGTCGCCGCGAACGCTCACACGCTGCAAGGCAACGAAGCTGAGCGCGGCAAATGCGATCAGTGCCAACAGTGGTACCGCGATGAGCATGTTCACTCGACCGCCGATCTTG
>JBBQMG010000191.1:0-6320 GCA_038328705.1 Acidimicrobiales bacterium
GCGACGCTCAACCGACCGCAACATGGTCCACCGCTACGCCGCCGTCAGCCTCGCCACCACCGTGCTCATGACCGCACGACTCATCGACTACCGAGACCGATGGAGCCCAACATTGTCACCTATCCGCTGAGCCCCTTAGACCGCTAGTGACAGCAAGTGCTCGACTCGCTGCTGGTACGTAATGTCAAAAGTGTGGCTGTAGGCGAAGTCGCGTGCGAGACGAGATCTCGTCGCAATCGCAGCCCGGTCACCCGCGAGTCCTGCGATCGTTCCTGCAAGGGCAACTTCGTCGCCGAGCGGGGTTGTCCACGCTGCACTCGATCGCTTGGCCAGTCCAACCAGCGCCTCGTTGTCAAACCCGACGATTGGTACGCCGCAAGCCATCGTCTCAAGGTAGGTGCACGAGGGATCTCCTTGCGGATGGCAACACACAAACAGGTCGCATTGGTGGCGAAGGAACGGCATCAGTTCGTCGGCAAAGTTCATCGCACCCCGCAACGTCACCGACGATTGCAAACCCTCGCCAGCGATTCGCTGCCCGAGCTCGGCTGATAGCTCTCCGTCACCACAGATCGACATGGTGAAGTCAACGCCGAGCCGCCGCAGTTCTACCGCTACCCCGATCAGGTGAGTCCCTCCCTTCATGCGATCAAGGCGACCCGAGAACACCAGCCGGAGAGGATTTTTCGTCTCAGCCAGGTGGTCGAGCCGGTGGTCCAGAGTTTTAGCGTCGACCAGGAGACGCTCGAAGATGCGGCTGTCGAAGTAGAGCAGTCGATCGCGGGCGACGTCGACCAGCTCGTCAAATGTGGGCGTGCCATTGCACTGAATGGCAGTCGCGAGAGCGATCGCCTTTCGCTGGACGCGGCGGTTTCTGGCCAGCCACAGGCGTCGGCGCAGACGCAACACCTTGCTGGTGGTCTGCAGCTTCATGATCCGCACGGCCGTGTCGTACGTGTACTCGGTTACGAAGACGATGGGCACACCGGCGGCCTTGGCCTCGACTGCGAGTCGTGAATACTGACGTCCTATTGCGCACAACACCACGGAGGAATCAGCGAAGACGAGTTCCGCTGGTACATCCTCATGGGAGTGAAGTAACAGCTCGAACCCCAATTCCTCAGGGTTGACGTACGCAGTGGAGAACGGAGACGACCAGGATTCATCCTGTTCTGCGATGACACGCATCTGCCCGGGCCAAAGTGCTGCGTAGGCCTCGAGTTCCTCGAGAAATTTGGCGCTGATCGCCAGACCGGCAGAGGAGAAAGGGCCGACGGGGCAGGCAAGAAGCACCGTCAGCCGCCCGACAGCCAAGACGCTCCTCCCGGTTGCTTCGGGCGTGCACTGTGGTGACGGCCCGACTGGCATCCAGCGGACCTTATCGCACGCCGATCCAACTGCTGTGCCCATGGCGGCTCGGCGACGGCTGGCAGTCAAGCAGCGACCTCACGGTTGGTAGTCGGCAACGCGGAGCAACGGCTGGATCTTGTCCATGTCCGCCGAGCCGCCGTACTCCCAGAAGGCGTAGAGCGGGAGCATCTGAGACTCGGTCACCGTGTATTTGTCGGCATAGAACATGGGCCATGGTCCTCCGCAGAAGTCGCCGACGAACGCCCCATAACTCACGAGTGCGTCGAACACCATGTTGCCGATCGCGCTGAGCCCTGCGGGCCGCGCTGTTCCGGGCGGTATGCCGATTCGGCTTCCCATCTTTACCGGACCGTATGAGCCTCCGTTGTCCCACGCCGTGGCGGGATACACAAAATCCGGGTTGGGGCCGGCCTTGAGAATTGGCGTGGTGAGCGAGAGGACCAGTGCGTGATCGATGCTGTGTCGCTGGATGTCGTCGCCCGTTATCAGGCCGGCTGCCCACGAGAAGTTTGATGCCCGGGTGCCATCGTTGGTGCCTGGAGTGCCGGCTCCCGAACCGGTGGAAATGCTTCCAACCGCCCAGTTCGCCCCGCCGGATCCGCCGGTGACGCGCCGAGTGGCCTGATTGACCTGGGCATTCCACACCTCGTAGTAGGTGTCGCCGCTGACGAGGACGAGCACGTGGTCGGAGTCGCCGCCGTCGGCCATGTTCGCGGGGGCTCGAACCGTGAACGTGGACGCTGGGCGTACTCGGTTCCACGGCACAGCATTGAGCGCCGGTAGGTCAAACGTCCACAGCGGATCGGTGCTCTTCGCATAGTGCACGCCGACACTGCCGGTGTTTACCCACCAATGAAGGGCATCCGAACCGTTGACCGGTATCGAGAGCCGGTGAATTCGAATCGAATCGAACCACCGGGTACCGGTAGGAGTCCTCGTGTTCCAAGGGGAGGCGCCGCTGAACGGGCGTCCCCCGAGATCGGCTGCCAAGCGGCTGGGGAGACGCTGGGCAGTCTGAGTAGCGTTTGCGTTACCGCCAGGCGGGACTGCTGCGTCGGTTCGGGTGGCGGCTATCTCACTGGACAACAGGGCGATCACCATCGCGGCTGCGATTACGGTTGAATGACGTCGTCTCAAGAAGTGCTCCTCGGGGAAGGATCAGCGCCCGCTGCGGCTAAGGGGCCTCTAGCAACACCATACCCCAAATATGACAATCAGATGACGAATATCTCGTTCTTGCGACGTGCCCTGAGCCGACCTCACGGCTGATAGGAGGCGACGCGCATCAAGGGTCCGAGCTTGTCCATGTCGGCGCCACCACTTTCCCAGAAGGCGAACAGCCGTATGACCTGACCCGGGGCCACTGTGTTCTTGTCCGAGTAGAACATCGGCCACGGCCCGCCGCAGTAATCGCCGACGAACGCTCCGTACTTCTGCAGTGCGTCGAACATCATGTTGCCAATCGGGGACAGCCCGGCCGGTCGTGGCGTAGTCAGGGGGATGCCCAGTCGCGATCCCATCTTGATCGGACCGGTGGCGCCTCCGTTGTCCCAGGCTGTAGCCGGCCAGATGTAGTCGGGCGTGCCTCCTGCCTTCAACATTGAGTGCGGCAGCGCGATCGCGAGTGCGTGGTCGATCGTTCCTGCCGCAAGATCAGCGCCGGTGATCAGTCCGCCCGCCCACGAGAAGTTGGCTGCGCGAACCCCGTCGTTGTTTGCAACTGTCCCAGCACCAGGCCCGTTGACGAAGTCTCCAGTCGCCCAGCCAGGGGCGGAGGCCGGCGTCGTAACGGTTCGCGTGACAGGGTCGATGACGGAGTTCCACACCTCGTAGTATCTGCCGTTGTCGACGACCACAAGAATTTTGTCGGAGTCTCCGCCGTCTGCAAGGTTCGCTGGCGCCCTCACCTGAAACGTGGCTGCAGGCCGGTTGCGATTCCATTGCGGAGCGATGTACGCCGGCATCTGGAAGGTCCAAATCGGGTCGCTCGGTTTGCTGAAGGTGATTCCGGCTGAGTCCGTGTTCACATACCAGTGTTGAAAATAGTCACCATTGACCGCGATCGGCATCGTGTGGAGGCGGAGCGCGTCGAACCACACGGTGCTCGCTGCGGTCGGCGTGTTCCACGGCGAGTTGGCGCCGAAGGGCCGGCCGGTGGCAGCGGGAGTCGTCGTAGGGGGTACGGCCGCCGTCGTTGGGGGTGCGGCCGTGGTAGTGGGTGCGGCCGTGGTAGTGGGTGCGACCGTCGTGGTCGTCGGGCGCACGGTCGTGGTCGTCGGGCGCAGCGTGGTGGTCGGTGGCGCCATGGTTGTCACAGGAGCGGGCACTGTGGTGGTCGTCGTGACTGTTGGTGGGGCCGTTGTCGGGGTCGTGGTGGCGGGCACAACCTCGATCGGCTTGGGCGGCCAACTGCGAGAGGCGCAATACTTCGTGCGCCCGGGAAGCGGATTGTTGCTGAAGGCCTTGTTGTTGCACGCGACACCATCGTTGAAAATCCCGTAGGCATACTTGCCCGGGAGGCCGTATCGGACCATTCTGGTGCCCTCGAACGGGCAGTACCTGCCCTGCTTGGAACAGAGTATCCACGGCATGGTCGGGTCGTTCAACGCAGCGTCGATCGCCTGCCACCCGAGCGGATCGCCGACCTTCGCGCTGGTCGCGTTGACGGACGCAAGCAAATTTGCACCGGCCAGGGCATTGGTGGTGCCGACTCCGATGAGCAACATTGCGAGCACGCCCAAGATGCTGATCGGCTTCGATGTGACGGTCCTGCGCACGAGTGATACCTCCAAGAGCTTCTACTCAGTGCTTCGGCATGCCACGGGCGAACTGAAGGGATTTCGTGGCGAGGAAGTTTTACGTTCGATGTGGGGATGGAGACGACGGAGACTGAGAACCTGTGGCGACGACATCGCGTCGACTGCTGTCGGTCACACAGTGCTGGCTGTGCACAATGAGCTACATGTCGACGACGTTCGAAACCTGGTCACTGGCGGTAATCACTCGAAAGGTGAACACTCACAACTTGCGGTTGATCACAATGGACGAGCTTTTTGATTCAGCGGTTCACTGTCACCGAGGCACCCCGACCTCCGGACTGGAAGTACTAGGTTGTGAACGGTCGGCGGGAGGCAGCATTGACATTCTCACGGAAGCCCACACGCATCTGGTTGCTGTGTTTAGTCATAGCTGCGGTCGCGGCGCTCGCCGCAGTGAGGCTGCAGCCTCTGATCGCCGATGCCCCCGACGCACCGTCGCGCAACGCGGGCGTCGACTTTCGGGTGAACCTGTACGGCCCCAACGTGCTGGTTTCCGAAGGCAAGAACCCTTGGAACCCTGCCCTGTCTGTGCCCCGTTTCGGGGTGTTTCCCGCATCGCCCATCTGGCCAACGAGCTACTCGGTGCACCCGCTCCTAGCGCGGCTGGATTACTCGAGCGTCCTTACCGGTTTCATGTGTGTTTCTGTCTTGCTGGTGTTCCAAGGGTCGCGGCGCATCGTCCGGTCGCTGGGTGTCAATTCCGTGATGGCATCGCTCGTCGGGGCATTGGTGGTGCTCTCTCCAACTCACCTCTACAACGTGGCGCTCGGCCAGACGGGCGTCGGCCCGGTGGTGCTCGTTGCGTTCTTTGCGGTGAGAGCGCAGGCAAACCGCTCGTGGTGGCATCACCTTGAGCTGTGGCTCTACGGGGCCACTGCGCTGATGTTGTTCGCCAAGCCCACGTTTGCACTCACGTTCCTGGCCGCCAACCTCGCATACGAGAATTCAGCGCGCGTGTTCGCGAGATTCTTTGCAGCAGCTGCCGGAATCGGTCTGGTCGCGTTCGTGTACATTCTCGTGCGGTCCGACGTTGGGCTCGGGTCGATCGTTCGGTCGATGCGTGAGTCGTCCACCATTCTCGGCGATGCTCCGGTGAACAGAATGGACGGCGACCGACTCGATTTCCTATCGCTGATCGCTCCATCTCCACTGATTGATTTGTTGATGCTGGCCGTCGTGGTTGGGGTGCTCGTCTGGATCAATCGGCTTCCGGACACTGTGCTGAGAGAGCGGCTCGTTCTCAGCGTCGGTGTCGTCACCATCGGCACGTACCACCACGTCTACGACAGCCTCCCACTGTTGGCACTGATGTGTGCCACGGTTCTCATCTGGCCGTTGGCCCGAGCAGTGGCGCTCGCTGTGGGGCTAGTGGTGTCGGGCTGGCTGTACGGACTCTTGGCGATCACAAACGCCATCACCAGTGTCGTGTCGATCGATCCCTTCGCCCTTCAGTCACGCATCATTTTCCTTCTGGTCCTCGCCGTCATGTATATGACCTACTTGGACGTCAGACGACGAACGCCTTCCTCCCGTCTCGTGGCCTCCGTGTCGGCAGGCGCAAGCTCGAGTGATGATGTCAGATCCGATGATCTTCCGTGACGCGGCCACCCATGCGGTGGACTTGTCCCCGTCTTGAGGTGGCTCGGGCCGTTCTTAGCGGCCGTCAGTTCGCGGACTTCTGGTGCTCGGTTTCGTCAAGCAGATGGGACGCAGCTGCTCGATCTGAACGACTGCTTCGAGGTTGATTGGTCCGTACACGTGGGGAAAGGGCTCGGGGGCTTCGCCGAGTTGCTCGACCACGAGCGGAACGTCGAGCAGTGACTCGTCGATGTGTAGTAACAGCAGGTCGTCGATATCGGCGTAGAACCGTTCGACCGTGGCCGGCCATTGTGCAGCCGTGCTGCAGTGGATGAAGCCTTCGTCGGCCAGTTCTACGCCGCGGCTGGAGCCGGTGTGTTTGCCGGCGGCGACTGATTGTGCCCAGCGGGCGGAGTCGGTGAGGTGGAAGATCATCGCCCGTACAATGCCAGGTCAATGCGGATCGACGTCTTCACCATCTTCCCTGGCCTCGTCGATGGCTTCTGCGCGGAGGGTCTGCTCGGCAAGTCGCGCGGATCCGGCTTGTTGGAT
>JBBQMG010000192.1:0-6266 GCA_038328705.1 Acidimicrobiales bacterium
AGCCAGCTCAGCCGAAACCTGGAGAGCCGCGCTGACAAGCGCCCGATGCTCGCCGACCTTCGTGAGTCCGGCAGTTTGGAACAAGACGCGGACGTGGTGATGTTCTTGTACCGAGACGAGGTGTACAACCGCGATTCACCCGACAAGGCCAGCGCCGAGCTGATCATCGCCAAGCACCGCTCTGGCCCCACCGGCGTAGCCAGGCTGGTGTGGCGCGGCCAGTACACCAAGTTCGGCAACGCCGCCCGCGGGGTCTAGCTGTAGCTCTGCTGTCAGCGCGTTGAAGGGTGACGCCACGCTTCGCAAGTGGTCGACCAGCAGACGTCGATACCCCGCTCGCTGGGTGCCGCTGGCGTATCGGGCGTCTCACCGTCGAGCTGGAAGCCCAGTGATTCGGGGACCCGTCGACTTGCTGTGTTCGCCGCGTCGTGGTGAATCTCGACGCGAGCGATGCCGGGCTGCGCCAAGGCCGTCGCCGTCAGTTCGGCTGCAGCCTCGCGGGCGAAACCACGGCGACGTAGTTGACATGAATCCAGTACCCGATTTCGCGCGTGTCGGGCGTTGACCGATGGTTCGGGCCGCAAACGCCCACGACCACACCCTCGAGGAAGATACCGAAGACGAAGTCGCCTCCTTGCTGCCAGTTTGCCTCCCATCCGCTGATCAAGCCAGCGCGAGCCTCAATGCTCAGTGGCTCGTACGCAATGAACGGCATCCACGGGCGAAGATGTTCAATGCTCTCTCCAATGGCGGCGCTCAGCAGCGCAGCGTCACGCGCTTCCCATCGCCGGAGAGCGAGCCTCGGACAGGCCACGAGTTCAGGCAGAACAGTCACGGCTTCAGCCTGTCATCCGGCCGCATCTCCTCGCCGCTGATTTGTTCGCGCAGTTTGACGGGAGTGACGCGGTTTGTTGGCACGCACCTGGGGGTATAGGGAAACTACGCGTCAGTTCCGCAACCAAGTAAGTTCGCGACCATGAGCACGCGCCACTTGGAGAAGTTCGCCACATTCCCTGTGAGCGTTGAGGTGGCGTATCCCAACGTGCTCGTCATGCCGCTGCCGCAACTCTTCGGTCGCCGGTATTGGGCGATTGCTCCGATCGTGGAGGTGACGGGCCAGGAGCGCGAGTGGGGCTCTGCGGTTGGCCAGACGCGCACCATCAAGATGAGTGACGGCGGCAACATGCTCGAGACCCTCACGGTGATCGATCAGCCGAATCGGTTCGGCTACTCGATCGGCAACGTCAAAGGCATGCTCAAACTGCTCGTCGTCGCCGCCTCCGGCACGTGGTCATTCGAAGCCGACGGTGCCGGCACCCGCGTCACCTGGAGCTGGGAAGTCACGCCGACGAAGGTGATCGGTCGCGTGGCAATGCCCGTGTTCGCCCGGCTGTGGTCGGGTTTCGCCGGCCAAGGCATGGAAGAAATCGGCAAAGCTCTCAGCGCGCCAGCAACCTGACGGGGAGTTTCGGCGACCTACGGCGCGTTTGGAACCCTCCGAAAGGGATGTGACGGTTAGCCGACGGGTTCGGCGACCAACGGTTGCCACACCGTGATCGTCGGCGGGTGCTCGTCGAGATCAGGTTCGGGGTTGGCCACGATGGCTGCAGCGCGAGCCTTCTCCTCGTCGGTGAATGCTCGCAGGCTGTGGCAGAACTCGACCATGTTGCCGCTGGGGTCGGTGATGTAGATGCTGACGCAGAATTCGTGGTTGACCTCGAGCACGGTTTGCCCGTGGCTGCGCCAGCGGTCGCGGTGACGAGCCAGTTCGTCGAGCGACGATGCGTCGAATGCAATGTGGTTGACCCACACCGGCAGGCTGTGCGACTTGTTGATGTCGACGGGGAACTCGGTGCCGATGGCTGGGTCGTGGATCTCCCAGAACGCCATCATCCCGGTTTCGCCATTGGGCGACTCGTCGGTGGCGTAGAAGAAGTGCTTACTGAACCCGGTGACCGCGCCCTCTGCGTTGGGCGGGTTCGGTGCGGCGACCACCTTCACCAGGTGAAAGCCCATCACCTCGGTGTAGAAGCGGTGTGTGACCGCGGCATCGTGAGTGGCAAGTGCAACGTGGTGGAAACCCATGCCCGCAATTGTCGCGCCGTTGCGCAACCCCCGGCGTTACCGGAGGCAGACTGGGTGCATGTTTCTCGGCAAGGACCTGATCGTGTGGATGCTGCTTGCGCTCGGCGGCGCGCTGTTCGCGGGCAACCTATTGGCCGTTGTCCGCCCGCCAATGGCCCCCAAGCAGGACGGCGACCTCACTCGAGCGCCCCGCGCCCGCAGCCTGACGATGGCCGCGATCGGTCTGATTGTGGCACTGGCGGCGCTTGGCGCCCTGATCGCGCGTTAGTCGTCTGCTGAGAACGGCTCGATGATGCAACGCTTGCCGGCCATTACCGCTCATGTGGGAGAGGCCCTGCTGGTAGGCGTCGCCGGTGCCGTTCTTGGCTGGGCTGTCGGCGGTCTCATCGCCCCGATCGCCGCGGCGGCGATGGCGGTGGTTGCGGGTGGCAACGGCATCATCTCAGGCTGGCGCGGGGTGTATGCATGGCGCACGCACCGCGGGCCGCTCGCCTTTGTGTTGGACAGTACCTGGGCGACACTTCCCGTGGCGGCCGGACTTCTCGCGCACCTTGCCGCGATCGCGTCGAAGGATGGCGGCTATGAGCGTTCACTCAGCCATCGGCAGAATCGTCACGTGCACCGCGGAGGCGCGCACTTTCAAACCGGTTTCGCTCTCACCGTCGGCAATGTGATCTCGAGCGCCGGCGATGTGTCCCGTGCGCGGCGTCGCAAGCTGATCACCGACCATGAGACGGTCCACATCTGGCAGGCCCGCTGGTTCGGGCCGTCGTATCTGGTGTTGTACCTCGGCTGGACGGCGGTCGGCGCACTGGGGGGTGTGCTGCTGTGGCTGCGGCGCGGTCGCAAGGAACCGCTGGCACAGATCGTCGAGTCGTGCTCGTACTACCTCAACCCATTCGAGTGGTGGGCGTACAGCCGGGACAACCTGTGGCCGCCACCTGGCCTGACCGCAGGAGTCGGTTGGCGCAGGCCCATGGTGCGCCCGCTGGCCCAGGTGGAGATTCACCGCCACGTCGAGACCGACTAGCCCTGGCTGGCGTTGCGCGGCCATCGCTTCCACCCGCTATCGATGACGGCCGCTCATCGCGAGCACGAGTCAGCCTCCGGCTGACCATGTCATCGATATGGAGGGTCTGGCGCTGACAGAGCGTGACGTGGGTGCCCGGCTGCTTGCGCCAATTAGATGGCTGGTCTACGTTGTAAACGTTCTCGACAACGATTTCAGACGAGAATTCAGTCCGGCAAACGGAGATTGCATGTTCGAGCGAGCGACAATTGGTGACGTTGCCCAGCAGGCAGGTGTGTCCATTGCAACCGTCTCGCGGGTGGTCAATGGTCGTTACGGCGTCGCCCCTGCCACCTTCGATCGCGTGAAGGCGGTCATCGACGACCTCGGCTACGAAACCAGCCTGATCGCACGCAGCCTGCGTTCGCAGTGCACCAATGTGATCGGCGTGCTGGTCGCCGACATCGAGCCCTTCAGCGCCGAGGTCCTGAAGGGTGCGTCCAACGCACTGCGCGGCACCGACTACGAGCTGATCGTCTATTGCGGCGGACACAACGGTGAGCTCGTCGGGTGGGAGCGCCGGTATCTCTCGCGGCTCAGCGGCACCTTGGCCGACGGCACCGTGCTGGTGACGCCCACCGTTGCAGACGTGTCGCTCAACCAGCCGGTGGTGGCCGTCGATCCACAAACCGGCGCCTCATCGTTCCCCACCTTCGCGTCGCAGAACTTCGAGGGCGCGCTGACGGCTACTCGACATCTGCTCGAGCTCGGTCACCGACGGATCGGATTTCTCGGTGGTCGTCGCGACCTCGAGTCAGCCATGGCGCGCGAGCGGGGCTACCGCGCCGGGCTCGACGAGGCGGGCATCGAGTTCGACCCAGAGCTGGTGTTGGAGGGCGGGTTCAAGGAGGCGACCTCCGAAGGGCCGGCGCGTCGACTGCTCTCGCTGCCGCAGCGACCGACAGCGATCTTCGCCGCCAACGATCTGTCGGCGATTCAGACGATGCGCACCGCCACCGTGCTGGGCCTCGCCGTGCCGCACGATCTCTCGGTCATCGGGTTCGACAACGTGCCCGAGTCGGCCACCACCAATCCGCCGCTCACGACGGTCGACCAATCCATCCAGGGGCTCGGCTTCGCGGCAGTGAGAACCCTGATCGAATTGATCGAACGCCCCGAACTTCGCCAACAGCCGTCGGCACATGTTGCGCTGCCGACGACTCTGGTAGTTCGTGGGTCCACGGCCGCAGTCCGACACCACACCATCCAGTCAACACATCGCACGATCAATGAAGGAGCACACTGATGTCCGAGTTCTTCGACGCCGTAGAGGTCATTCGTTACGAGGGGCCCGACTCCGACAACCCGTTGGCATTCCGCTGGTACGACGCCGATCGAGTGGTCGCCGGCCGCACCATGGCCGAGCACCTGCGCTTCGGCGTTTGCTACTGGCACACATTCGCGTGGGATGGCTTCGACGTATTCGGTGGCCCCACGCTCGACCGTCCGTGGCACCCCAGCCAGGACCCGTCGATGGACCCGATGGTGGCCGCGAAGATGAAGATGGACGCGGCCTTCGAGTTCTTCTCCAAGCTTGGCGCGCCGTTCTTCTCGTTCCACGACCTCGACATCGCGCCCGCCGGCACCACCTTTGCGGACACCTGCCGCAATCTCGATGAGATGGTCGAAATCGCCGAGGGCCACATGGAGCGCACCGGCATCGAGTTGCTGTGGGGCACCACCAATGCCTTTTCACATCGTCGGTTCATGGCCGGCGCGGCAACCAACCCGGACCCGTCCGCGTTCCGCTACGCCGCCGCACAGGTTGCGCACTGCATGAGCGCAACCAAGCGACTGAACGGCGCCAACTACGTGCTGTGGGGCGGTCGCGAGGGCTACGAATCGCTGCTGAACACCGACTTGAAGCGTGAGATGGACCAGTTCGGCCGCTTCCTCAATCTGGTCGTGGAGCACAAGCATGCGATCGGTTTCGAGGGTGCGCTGCTCATCGAACCCAAGCCGATGGAGCCCACCAAGCACCAGTACGACTACGACGTCGCGACCGTCTACGGCTTCCTGCAGAAGTACGGGCTGGAGAACGAGATCAAGGTCAACATCGAGGTCAACCACGCCACTTTGTCGGGCCACGACTTCCACCACGAGGTCGCGACTGCGGTGAACAACGGCATCTTCGGTTCCATCGATGCCAACGCCGGCGACGACCGCCTTGGCTGGGACCTTGATCGCTTCCCGGTGTCGGTGGAGCAGATGACGCTGGGCATGTTGGAGATCTTGCGCGGCGGCGGCTTCACTACCGGCGGCCTGATGTTCGACTGCAAGTTGCGGCGCCAGTCGGTGTCGCGCGACGACCTGTTCATTGCTCACATCGGTGGCATGGACACGATGGCCCGTTCGCTGTTGGCCGCCGCTGCCATCATCGAGGTCGGTGAGCTGGATGCGCACCGCGCTGCTCGCTATGCCGGCTGGAACGATGAGCAGGACGTGTTGGCGGGCAACGTGTCGCTGCAGCAGATGCACGACGAGCTAGTGGTCAACAACGTCGAGCCCGCCCATGTCAGCGGCCGCCAGGAGTTGTTGGAGGGCCTGGTGGCCCGCCACATCGAGCGCATTCGATAACAGCGAAGTTGCTCAGCGGAGTAGTTCGGCCCGGCCAATCTGTCGCAGCAGGCTGGCCAGGTCGAGGTAGACCCGCTCGTTGGTGATGCGGTCTCCTTGAAACGAGAAGACCGCAATCGTCGGGACGCGGAACGACTGGCCGGTGGGCTCCAAGCCTTGGAACACACCGGTGTTCGTTCCGAGCAGATCGAACTCGGTGATGACGGTGTCGTCGTCGGCGACGTGGATACGCACGTTCTCGTGCCGCTGATCGGGGAATGCCACACGCTGGGCGCGGTGGTAAGCGAGAACCGCTTCGTCACCTTCGAAGATCTGCCCGGTGGGGACGATCTCGTAGCGAGGGGTGCCGTTGAACGTAGCCAGGCACGCGTCCCAATCGTGCTCGATCTCCGAGACGAAGTGTTCTTCGATGACGGCAAGCCGCCGCTCGCGAAGGTCGGCATTGGTCATAGTGTCTCCGATTCGTCAACGGCGCGTCACACCTCTGCTTTCAACCTACTCCGGGGTACCGAGGTTGATCAGGGTTCGCCATCGC
>JBBQMG010000193.1:0-6223 GCA_038328705.1 Acidimicrobiales bacterium
TGGCTGGGTGACCATCTGCTCTACGACCTCCCCGACGGCACTGCTCGCGGGCCGTGGGAAGTGTTCACCTCGATGGCGGCACTGGCAGCGGTGACCTCACGAGTGCAGATCGGTTCGCTGGTCGCGTCGTTGGGTTTCCACCAGCCGGCGATGCTGGCCAAGATGGCAGCGACCGTGGATGCCATCTCCGGTGGCCGACTGATCCTTGGCGTCGGCGCTGGCTGGAACCAGCGCGAGTACAACGCCTACGGCATTGCCTACGACCATCGCGTCGACCGCTTCGAGGAAGCGTTCGGGCTGGTGCGTCGGTTGCTGGCCGGCGAGACCGTCACGCACACCGGCACCTACTACGCGCTCGATCGCTGCCTTGTCGATCCGCCCGCGGCGCGGCCCGGTGGCCCCTTGTTGATGCTTGGCTCGAACAGTCCGCGGATGCTGTCCATCGGCTTGCCCCACGTGCATCAGTGGAACGTGTGGTGGACGATCTATGGGAACACGCCGGAGGGTCTGGCCGCCGTGGTCGACGACGTTCGTGCTCATACCGCAGCCGCTGGTCGCAACCCGGACGAGGTGGAGGCGACGGCCTGCGTCTATGTCCGGGTGCCAGGAGGCGAAGGTCGCACGATGGGCGATCCGACGAATGCGAAGGTCACGGCATTGACCGGCTCGCCCGAGCAGGTGGCCGAGCAACTGGAAGCCTTCGCCGCGGTGGGCGCAGCCCATCTCCAGTTGGTGGTCGACCCGATCACGCAGGAGTCGATCGAGTGGCTGGGCCAGGTGCTGGCGCTGCTCGATGCCTAAACGAGATCCGGCAAGGTGACGTCGAGGAGTTGCAGATCCGGCGTCGGCCCGCTGAGCGTGTATGGCATGTGCGCCGGCATCACGAACGAGTCACCCTCAGCCAGTCGGACCGGAGCGTCGTCGGCGCGCTGCAAGGTGATGCCGCCGTCGAGGACGAAATGGAACACGAATTCAGCATCGTGCTGCGTAGTGACGGGCGCAGCCGAGCCCAACGGACGGACGACCCGCACGCCGGCGACACCATCCATCGCGGCGCCGATGCCGGTGTCGCGAAACTCGTAGCCGGTCAGTCGCCACGGTGCCCACGTAGCCGTAGCGGCCTGGTGGAAGACGAAGCGGTGACCGTCGGGGCCGTAGCCACGATCGGGAAGCGTGAGGCCGGTGGGCAGCGTTGTGGCCGGGTCGCCCCACGTCTCGTGCTCGGCGGGGCAGCCGATCTCGATGACCTGCAAACGATCGCTCGCTTCCAGCACACGGTGACGAATCGTGGAGGGCTGCAGGAAGCAGTCGCCCTCCTGCAACAACATGGGCTCGCCCTGGTCTTCGTAGGCCACCCGCGTCCATCCGCGGTAGCAGTAGATCATCTGAAAGCGAATGTTGTGGAAGTGCACGTAGTCGGCCACAGGGCCACCCGTGGGAATCAGGATGTGCGAGGCGATGAAGCGGCCGCCGAGCCGACTGGGGATCAGGTCGCGGTAGTTCATGCCGGCGCGGCCCTCGCCGAACTCGCTGTCGCTGGCAGGTGCGCGGGTGAGCACGAACTCCTCGACCAGCGGCGGGATCTCCAACGGCGGGTTGGCGGGCACGAATTCGATCACGGAGCCGTTCGGCGCAACGAGCGTGCGTGGTGTCTCGCCCGAGGTGAGTAGCCGAAGGTGTGCGGGCGGAGCATCGCTGCTGCAATCGAGGCGGATGGTGAGGCCGAAGCCCTGCATGACCGCTATGCGAGGGTGGTCGGCGGGGACGATGGTGCGTACCTTGAAACCGAGGTCGAGAAAGAAGTTGAGGGTGCCTGAGAGCGGCTCGGGGCAGGGGAGCACGACGTGTGCAGCTTCGATGGTTGGTTCGCTCATATCTCGGCCGAGCCTACGTCGTGCCCTGCGGTCTGGTCGGCGGCCAGCCAGGAACTTCCTACCCGAAGCCTGTCATCGTCGACAGAACCTGGACCATTCAGAGCTGCTGCCACACGCTCCGCACAGCATGTAACGTCGCCTCCTCGCTGGCGCCGAGTTGACGGGCGACGATCACCAGCGCCTCCGCCGCAACCTCCAGCGCGACAGTCAATTCGTGCTCGGTGGACTGTGCCATGTCCGAGACGTAGCTGCCGTTGCGGCCGTGACGCTCGATGACCGTGTCACCCTCGAGGAGTTCATACGCACGCTCGATTGTGCCTTTCGCCAATCCGAGGTCAGCAGCGAGCTGGCGGATGGTCGGCAGTCGTGTGCCTGGCTGCAACGTGCCGGCAGCGACCATGCGACGAATCTGTTCGCGCACCTGCTCGTACACCGGAAGTGCCCGGCTGGGATCGACCGACAGGATCATGCGAGTACGGGGTCGCGCTGGCCACTGGTGAGGAAATCGAGGCCGAGGCATCGGTTCTGCCACCAGAGGACGAAGGCGGTGATCCACGCGGCCACGCCCAGCACTCTGGCCACGTCGCCAATCGTCGGTTCCAGTGCGAAACACGAGCGAGCCACGAGCGCCAGGGCGAAGAACGTCGCTGGACGCGCCAGTCCGCGACCGATGGCGAGCTCACGGGCGAGGTCGTCGGCGCGAGTGAGGTTCTCTGAAACTGCCGGACGGGCGCGGGTGGCTACGCGCTGCTGTGCGAGTCGGGCGAAGCCGAGTGCGACGCACGAGCCGAGACCCCACCACGTGGCCGCCCGTGTGTCGGCGGACCACAGGCCGGTTGCCCCGGCGACGACCGCCACCACGACGACACCGATCATCCATCGGGCGTCCCGCTCGTGAAGGTAGTCGCTCAGCCGGCGCACCTCGACGCGTGCCGTCCTCGGCCCGCTCGTCCGACGAATGTGATGCATCTCGGCAAGGACGGCACCGATCGCGATACCACCGGTGCCGAACACAAGGATGTCGCCGTGGGCCATCGTGCCGAAGAACCAGGCGATCAGGCCGGCGAAGCCGCCCACGAACCGTGCCCAGCGCGCCCGCTCCAGCCACCGTTGCAGCAGGCGTTGCTGTTGTGGATCTGCTGCGAGGTGCTGGGCGATCGCCGGTGCCTCGCCGTCGACTCCGGCAAGTTGCAGCACGAGGCTGAGCACGACGAGGACGACCCCCGTCAGCAAGGCGACGAGAAGCACCGTCATCCACACTCTCGTGCCGACGTCGCTACCGGAACTGCTGCGGACAGCGATGAGTCCGGCGGCAAGCAAGCTGGCGATGGCGAGAGCTGTTGCGCCCCGCCATGACACGAGGCGGCGGGCTCTTTCGGCCCAGGTGAGGTTCGCTCTTGACTGTCTCATTGTCCTAAGACAATATGACAATAATTCTTCTCAGGCAAGAGGCCGATCGCACATGAACACGCTCACTGCACCCGATACCGACCCTGATCCTGATCCCATCGATCAGCTGATACCCCCGCCGCGCCGGTGGTGGGTGCGGCTCACGGTGGGCCTCGGCGTCGTGCTCGTTGTCGGGTGCGGCTCGGCAGTCGTGGGATTCGGCTATGTGTACCCGCGACCCGACTGCTGTGGCAGTGGCAGCGGGTCGGCACCGATGGCGCTCACGCCCGATGGGCAGGGCGTGATGGTGGAGGCCTACGTGTTCAACTCGAGTGGTCGGGCACTCGACATCTTGTGGGCCACCGCCGAGTTGCCTGGCGCCCGAGTGCTCAATGTTGCCTTCGTCGACAACGCCGACCCTACGTGGCCAGTGCAGACACAAGCGTTGCCGGCCACCATCGGGGGAACCCAGTCGGCGAGGATCGCGATCACTTTCGTGCCCGAGGTCTGTCATACCGACGTTCAGGACTGGGGCCATGTGCAGCTGCGGCTGGACGTGGTGAACCAGTGGCTGCCATCCATCGACCGCACCTACACGCTGCCAGACCCCGTGGTCGGCCGGCAGACGAACCAACTCACCGTCTTCCCTCCCGACGACGACCCGCGCTGGTCCCAGCTGCAGGATCCACTGGAAGCTGCCTGCGCACTACTCGGCCGCTGATGGCTACTGGGTCAGATGTCGGCGCGAGATCTAGGGGCCAGTCGAGGATCGCTCGAAGGTGGATTGCGTACAGCGACTCATCGGTCGCGGCACCGATTGCAGAGTCGGGCTCCGGGCCATACGTGATGTCCTCCACGAGAAGCCGACCGTCACCACTGAGCAGAAACTTCACAGTGACGATTCCAGTTGCGTCGAGCCCGTCGACGATTGCGGTTGCGGTCGCAGTCGAGCGGGTGGCGATCGATGTGGTGACCGGCAAGCGGCGTTGTGGTCGGCAGTCCTGTTCGTTGGTCTCGATCACCGAGCAGACAAGCTGCTGGCCGGAGGGGCGACGGGCGATGACCACTGCGAGTTGGG
This sequence comes from Acidimicrobiales bacterium, assembly GCA_038328705.1. Lineage (GTDB taxonomy): Bacteria > Actinomycetota > Acidimicrobiia > Acidimicrobiales > Ilumatobacteraceae > UBA668. The sequence goes on from JBBQMG010000193.1 coordinate 4,342, forward strand.
GGGCCAATGGTTCGCACGCTTCGAGCAGCCAAAGCTTTCCACTGACGTCGGCCCCCCACACATGGTCGAGCGCGCTGTAGGGCCGCAGGAGGTGAACTGCAGGCTCGGTTGTTCCCCAACGTGCTGCCCTGAGGCGGACCGGCCAACCATGGTGTTGCGCAAAACGTTCCACTGCCTCGGTGTCGCCGGAGTCGACCTCTTCGAACTCGGCGAAGTCGAACAAGCAGTCCTGTAAGACATACCGGGCTGCCAGTGGATCATGGGCCACTCGAATCGTGGGTGGGTTGGGCCGAAGCGCCAGCCCGGCGGCACCCACAAGCGCGGCGTACGTACTGTGATCGCACCCGTGGCCGAGAGTGACCACACCGGACCTGGCGATCAGCTCTTCGAGCGTGTCAGCGCCCAAAGGTTTCAATGCCTTCTCGGCCGCGCCGGGCGGCGACGGTGGGTCGGGTGTGAGAACGATCAACTCGATGCCGAGATCTGCGGCCGCCTCCCGGAACCTATGCGCCGGTTCGGCTTCGCCCATGTAACCGACCGGGACCGAGCTCATTGTGCTCAGTCTTCGCCTTGGGCCTTTGTGAAACTGGGCTGACCGTCGAAGTACTGCAGGAGCTCGACGTGGCACCATGCCAGCTCGGCCTCCACACGACCGATCAGCTCGCGGACCTCAGCGAGCGCAAGGGGTTGGTCGGCGCGGCGGACGAACCGGCAGCGATAGTGGTCGACGATGTCGATGTTGCGGTTGCCGTCCGGGTAGACCTTGGTGCCGCGGTTGGAAACCATCTTCAGCTTCAACGCGCTGCCCTCGGCGAGACGCTCGAGCACTGGACCGAGCTGCTCGGGATACAAACCGCTCTCGACGAAGATGTCGGTCCCGAAGATCTCTCGGGTCGCCGGACGAATGGTGACGGGATCGCGCGGGGCAGGCGGAATCTGGATCGGTCGGGCGCGCCGCACGGTGTATCCGTCGACACGTGAGCCGAGGTTGCCGATGATCGCCTTCGTGTAGTCGCTGGTCGACACACCAAGGTCGTAGCCAACGACGTCACCGGTCAATGTTCCCTGTTGCAGCGTCGAGAGCACGGCGTGTTCGACAGTCTCAGCGGCGTCGAACTCGCCGAGGTACTTGAGCATCATCACTGCCGACAACACCACTGCCGACGGGTTGATCACGTCTCGACCGGCGTACTTCGGGGCCGAGCCGTGCACGGCTTCGAAGATCGCGACGTCACTGCCCAGGTTCGCCGACGGCGCGAACCCGAGCCCACCGACGAGGGCCGAAGTGAGGTCGGAGATGATGTCGCCGTTCATGTTGGTGGTGACGATCACGTCGAATTGCTCGGGCTTCTTCACCAGTTGGTGCGCACAGTTGTCGATGATGACGTGCCAGGCTTCGATCTCCGGGTATTCCGGGGCGATCCGTTCGAAGGCCCGCTTCATCTCTCCTTCGGTGAGCTTCATTATGTTCGACTTGGTGGCGCAGGCGATCGAGCGCCGGCCCTCGCTGCGAGCGAACTCGAAGGCGAGGCGAACGATCTTGTCGCAACCTTTGTGCGAGATGAGCTTCAGGCACTGGGCGACGCCAGGGGTCTGCATGTGTTCGATCCCGGCGTAGAGGTCCTCGACGTTCTCGCGGACTACGACGAGGTCGATCCCGCTCCCGCTGTAGCGGGTCTTGACGCCGGGCAGCTCGCGTACTGGCCGGATGTTGCCGTAGGTCTCGAACAGTTTCCGCAAGGTGACGTTGGCCGACTTTTCACCGTAACCAACCGGTGTGCCGAGTGGCCCCTTGAGCACGACGCGGGTCCGGTTGATCGACTCGATCGTGTCCTCCGGAACCCCCGACGCGACGCCCCCTTCGAAGATCCGCTCACCTGCG
>JBBQMG010000194.1:0-6174 GCA_038328705.1 Acidimicrobiales bacterium
ACCAGCCGCACCGGTCGCGCCATCCGAACCTGCGACGCCAGTCGGACCGGCAGGACCGGTTCCTACGCCTCCGGCGATCATGTAGCCGACCACGTCGATCAACACCGCCGTTGTCGGCCCGGCCTGGCCGAACGCGTCATAAGTGATGTCGATCTGTCCGGCGTTCGCACCCGCAGTCGGCAAACCCACCTGCACCGAGTTCGCCACAACGACACCAGCAACAAAGTTCAACGACGACGTCGACGACACCCCGGTCGCGTCACCAGGACGAACAGACAAGAACCCCGCCGCTGACGGCGCCACCACCGTCACGTTCAACAACACCCCGGTCGCACCTGCTGGCACCACTGCACCAGCTACTTGCAACTTGCGTGACACGCCCGACTCGAGCGGACCTGACAAACCCACCCCCGTACGAGTATCGAGAATCCGTTCCGGGGTCACGGTGATCACCGACGACGCCGGACCCGACGCCGCGTTCGCGACGATCAACCCGCCACCACCGAACGTGACCGCCACCGCAGCACCAATCGCCGCCCAACGCGACCGCCACAACCCGCCCCGACCATCACCACGTGCCATGAAACCCATCACGAACCTCCTCGAACAAGACCCCAAAAGGGGAAGACGAACTACGCGCCAACGCAGAGACCGCTGGCCGCTGACCGACTGTCCGATCACGGCGGAACCCGTCACGCAGCTTGGGGCGGCTTCGGCTCAGCACGCAGGCGTCCCACGGAACCTCGGGGCGGACGGAAATCACTCAACTCCTGCACACCAGCGCGGCTCCGACCAAACCCACCGGCCGTCCGGTTAGGGATCGTCAGGTGAGACGCTTTCGCCAGGCGACCCTCGGAGCGGCTGAGCTGTCAAAGTCGTTCGGAAGTCGGTCCCTATTTGAGACGGCCTCCTCGCCGACGATCCGAGCCGAGGCGGTCTTACAGCCGGACGGTCGACTTGGCCGAGTCTCCTTCGGCGCGGGGTGGTGATGACTCGCACCAGGCCTGGGCGATCGCGGCGACGTGCCGGTGATCGGTGCCACAGCAGCCGCCGAGCACTCGTAGCGCGGGCAGCAGTGAACGCAGCGCGACGTAGCGTGAAGCGAGATCGGTTGGGTCGCCTTCGTCGAGCTCGACCATCTCGTCGAGCTCGGCATGGCTGAGCGACGACGCGTTGGCGCGCAGCCCCCCGATGCGTGAGACCCACGCCGATGTGCCGTCGAGTACGTTGGCGAAGTGCGTCGGGTGCGCGCAGTTGATCATGAAGTGCCGTGCGCCGCCATTCGTCGCCGCGTCTGTCGCCTCGATCGCTGCGGCGAGCGACATTCCGGAGGGAAGCCGACCGTCGGTCTCGACCGTGAAGGACACCACGACAGGCAGGCCCACGGCTTTGGCGGCATCGATGATGCCGATCGCCTCTTCGACGTAGGTCATCGTCGCTGCGGTGATCAGGTCGACTCCGCGTGCAGCCATGCACGCGATCTGGAACGAGTGGTACGCAGCGGCGGCTTCGCTCGTCATCATTGTGTCGATTCGGTAGCCGTCGCCTCGCGGGCCGATCGCGCCACTGATCAGGAACGAACGATCACCCTGCCAGCGGTCGCGAAAGGCGGCCACCACGTCGACCGACGCGTCGATCATCTCAGCCAACGCTGCTCGATCGTGGCCAAGCGTCGCTGCCCAATCGGGGTTGGCCCGCCACGTCGGGGTCTCGAGGACGATCGAAGCGCCCACCGACTGTGCGATCGCCACGTAGTGCTCGTAGTACTCGGTCAACAGGCGCTTGCCGTCGTCGGACGCGGCCAGGGGATAGGCCGCGAACGCTGGGAGGTCGACCCCCTGCTGGAACAGGAGCCAGGTTTCGAGCCCGGCATCGGTGATGACAGTCGAGTCGGACGACGGCCACGGAGTGGGAATGCGTTGAGTGCTCATGACGTCCACACAACCACGGGCGCCTCGACGTCGCTTGTGGATCATGTGAGGAAAGTCTGAGGATCAGCGCGCGAGCCGGGCCATTCTCTCGCCGGCGAACTGCACGGTCGTTGCGACTCCGAGCCCACTGCCCTCGAGAACCCACTCGGCGAACTGGGTTGGGCCGACACGGCGCTTCACTGAATCGAGCACATCTGCAAGTCGCTCTGCTTCGGGTCCATAGCTCTTGCGCAGGAGATCACTCGACGTCGCTGCCCCGATGACCGCTGCGCCGTGATTGTCACCGATCGCGGCGAGGACCTCAATCATGTTGCGCAGCGTGGTGACGGCGTGGACGTAGTTGCCGTGTCGTGCATAAGCGTGGAGGCACTCCTCGAAGGCGTCGAGAGCTTGACGATGCGAGCCGGCCCGGGAGTACTCGCTGGCCAGCGCCACCTGCGAGACCGACTCGACGAACGGGTTCCCCACCGCACGGGCCAGGTCGATCGCCGACGAGTAGGCGTCTGTTGCACCAGGTTCGCCGAGCGCGCTCAGCGCTTCGCCCCGTGCGTAGGTGGCCCATGCGCAATCCGATGGCGACGACTCGATCGGCTCCACCTCTGCCAGGCGTTCGAACGCCTCGCGGGGACGGTCGGCGAAGGTGAGTGCAAGCGCAGCGTTAACAGCGGCGATCACCTCCCAATGCGAATCAGCCAGCTCCGCGCCGAGCAGACGGAGCTCGTCGGTCGATGCCGCGACACCATCGAGATCGCCGGCGTAGAGGCCGACGTCGCTCAGGATCTCGGCCGCCGCCGCTCTCATGCGCAGATTGTCGGAGCGACTCACTCCGGCAACCTCAGCGCGCGCTACCCCGAGGTCGCCGCGGTTCGCTGCCCAACCGGCCACGATCAACCGCGCGCCCAACAGGTCGTCAGCGGTCGCAGCTGGATGTCGCGCCAACAACAAGCGCGCCCACTCCACGGGCTCGTTCCAGAACGTCGAGTAGGCGGCAAGATGCAGCGCGCCGCTGATGTCCGCAGCGAGCTCGGGTTCGTACCGCTGCGCCCAGAAGTGCGCAGCGCGGATCTCGTCGGCGACGGTAGCGAGGCGCTGGCGGCCCTCGATCTCGTTCGGTGTCCTGATCACGTGGTCGACCGTGCGGACGACCCCGGCGAAGTGCACGGCGTGGCGGCGGCGGACATCGGCCGCTGCGTCCGCGTCGTCGTCGAGCCAGCGACCGGCAACCGCCCGCACCGTGGAGAGCATGCGATACCTCGTCGATGGACCATCGGTGGCGGCGACCAGAAGAGAACGATCAGCCAGCGACCCGAGCGTGAACGCGACGTGACTGGGGCGTTCCGACCCCATCACCTCGGCGACGTCGGCGGCGGACACCGAGCCGGCGAAAACCGACAGCTCAGTGAACGTGCGGCGTTCGTCGACGTCGAGCAGCGCCGCTGACCACGCGACGAGTGAGTCGAGCGACCGGTGGCGTCGCGCAGGCGAGCGGTGGCTCACCTGGAGGAAGTGCGTCCCATGATCGATCGCAGCCTCGAGCTCGTCGAACGTCATCGAACCGAGACGAGCAGCCGCCATCTCGATGGTCAGTGGGAGATGATCAAGCCTCGACAGCAAGCGTGCAACCCTGGTGCGGTCGATCTGGTCGGGCTTCCACGAGGCTCGCGCGACATGGGCCCGAGCATCGAACAACGCACTTGCGTCGTCTGCACTGAGCGGCTCGACGCGGTGCACCTGCTCGACGCTGAGGCCGAGACGTACCTGGCTCGTGGCGAGTACACGCAGCCTGCCACCGACGCCGAAAGACAACGCGCGGTCGAGCAGCTCACTCACGACGTCGACGACGTGTTCGCAGTTGTCGACGACGACGAGCGCATCGAGGTTCGCCAACGACCGCATCGCGTGGTCGGGTCGATCGCTGTTGAGCACGATGTCGAGTACCCGGGCAATCGTCGGCAGCACGTGCTGTCCGGCGTCGATGTTGGCGAGCTCGACGATGTGCACCCCGTCGCCGAACGAGGACACCAGGCCTCCCGCAACCGCTCGTGCGATCGACGACTTGCCCACTCCCCCCGGGCCGATGAGGGTCACGAGCGGCGAGTGACGAAGCCGCCCCGCTACTGCGGCGATCAGCTCGTCCCGTCCGATCAACCCGAGACCGGACACGACCGCTGCGCCGTCCTCCATCGCGGCGACGAATCTGTAGCCTCGACCGTGCACGGTCCTGATGATGTGCTGGCGGGCGCCGTCGTCGCCAACGGCTCTGCGCACCTCCTTGATGCGAGTCGTCAGGTTCGCCTCCGACACGAACCGATGCCCCCACACCCCATCGAGGAGGTCGTTCTTGGTGACCACGCGATCGCGGTGCTCGATCAGGTGCACGAGGAGATCGAAGGCCTGCGGCTCGAGGTGGACCACTGCACCTGCGCAACGCAGCTCACGACCGGCCGGGTCGACCTCGCACTCCGCGAACCGGTACATCACACCATCTTGACAGCGCAGGACTGGCCCTGTTGCCAACGACACATCATTCGTGGGCTGAACGAAGCAAGGGCAGAACGAGCCGCTGCAAGATGCTGCGGACCAGTGCCAGCGCCCTGGACAACGGCCCGAGCGCCAACACCGATGTACGAAAACGCCGATCGATCGTCTTCTGGATCAGCCAAACCATCAAGCACGTACAAGCCCCAACAGGGTGACAACCTCATAAGGCGCGGCAACTCGAGCAGGAGATGTACTTTCCAACGCCAGATACCGGACGCGTACTTCCGAGCAGGCCCGGCTCGCGAAATGGCCCGTCTGACGGCTCGGGTCAGCATGTCGTGCTGTGAGGTGGTGATGGCATCGACGATCTGTCGTTCGCTGCGGGCTCGGGCGAGTGCTGCGCGTTCGAGGAGGTAGTCGTCGACGGTGCGTTCGTCGCCGAGGTCGGGCTCGTACTTCTCGAACCGGCGGCGAGTTCGTCGACGTCGGCCGTGAGAGCTGACCGCTGTGAAATACTTGGGTCGCGGGGACTTCAGACTCGAACATCGTCATCACGTTGGTGACCGTTGCCGGTTGCGAACCATGTACCGCCACCAGCAAACTGGTCGCCCGGTTTGTCGCAGACAACCGGTCTTGTGGGATCTCCCTGCGGCTGGTGGACGCTGAGACAGATGCCAAAGAAGTGGTTCGCACGGGCGCCCTCATCCACCCCACCATGATCCTGGAGGTGGACGGCCAGGAACGGGCGCACCTCACCGGCGAGCTCACTCACCGCCGACTTCTTCGAAAGACCCTGCCGGTCTTGTACGACGACGATCGGGCCGCACTGGCTCAACTACGACGCCAGATGAACTCGCCCACCGAAAAGTTGCTGGGCACGGTAAGCCTGTTCGCCGGGCTCAACAAGCGACAGCTCAGCCGGCTGGCTCGATTGGCTGAGGAGCTCCACGCGGCCGCCGCCGATCAGCTGACGGCCGAGGGAGACCCCGGCGACGAGTTCTTCGTGGTTAGACGAGTTCTTCGTGGTTATCAGTGGCGCAGCGAACGTAACAAAGAATGGCCGCAAGGTGGCCACGCTGGGCCCCGGCGAGTGTTTTGGCGAGATGAGCCTGTTGGACGATAGGCCTCGTTCGGCAACGGTGGTGACCACCGAGGACACCACACTGCTGGCCATTCACCGTGACGACTTCGACCGCCGCCTCATGAGCTCGCCTGCCGTGATGCGGGCCCTCCTAACCACCTTGCCCCGACGCCTCCGCTAGAACGATGTCCACATCCTTCGCGCCGGTCCGAGACGCCGGGCCCATCGATCGGCGCTTGCGGCAAGCGGCTAACGGTGTCACCGATCGGCTGTCCGCCCAAGGTGTCCGGTTGAGGATCGGCATCCGGACACCGGTGGTGGGCTGCTGATCGGTGCCGGGGATGCGCTCCGTCGGACGGCTCTGTGGGTGAACACTCACCGGTCGAGAGTTGCGATGGCAGTATCAATGCATTCTCAAGTCCTTTTGGGCGTCGGATCTCTCTGGGGTGTGTGGCTGGCACGAGAGCGGATAGGTCCTCATCGCGTGTCACGGCGCTGGACCGAGGCTCGTGCGGCCGGCCGATCGGCTTGCCCACTGAACCTGGATCCACCGTGTAGGTGATCAGTTGGGTTGCTGCGCGTCCACCAAAAGCGCCTCCTGAGCTGGGAAGATGTTGATGTTCGAAGTCAACAAACCACCAACAACAGGAGGCACTTTCAGTGATCGCAGTATCGCGCACC
>JBBQMG010000195.1:0-6108 GCA_038328705.1 Acidimicrobiales bacterium
GCTGCCGATGTTTGAGTCGCTGGTCGGTTGCCTTGTCACTCAATGCGCGGTACCTTTACATTCATGACCGGGGTAAAGAACCGTCGCCGTGGAGCGACACGGATCAGTTCCAAGCATCAGATCACGATCCCGGCGGATGCGTTGCGTGCGGCGGGCCTCCAGATCGGCGATCGTGTCGTGGCCCACGCGGACGGCGCCGGCCGCGTTGTGCTCGAGCGAGAACACGACATCCTCGCCGAATTCGCGGGCACGATGACGGGCGCATACACCGTCAACGAGCTCGACGACCTGCGTCGCGAATGGGACTGATCCATCTTGACGCCGGCGTCATCATCGGGTTCCTCGACGCCAGCGACGCGCATCACCAAACGTCCCGAGCAGCGCTCGCTGCCGCCCTTCAACACGGCGACCATCTCGCCCTCGCCGCATCGGCCCTCGCAGAGTCCCTGGTTGGCCCCGCTCGCCGAGGTGAGCCAGCTGTTCAAGCTGTTCGAAACCTCGTCGAGCGCCTCCCCATCTCGATCATCCCGCTCGACATCGAGATCGCGACCACCGCAGCAAGACTCCGAGCAGTCCACCGCGCCCTTCGGCTTCCGGACGCACTGGTCATCGCAACAGCGATCGAGCACGCCGCAGACCACCTCGTCACCACCGACCGGAAGTGGCCCACAGCCAAGGCCCTCAAATACTCGGGAACCATCACGCGACTCTGACCGACCCGCCCAGAACCGCAGCGCATAACGAGCCGCTCGCCACCGTCGTCACGAGCACATATCGGCGCATCCGGCGCTCCGCGGGACCGGCGGTGTGACGCGTTTACAGAACGAACGCCGACCGGGCCTGCAGTCTTGGGGGGTTATCGAGGAACCGTGCCCGTGGGGCCGGCGACGGCGACAGAACGCCGAATCGGTCGCACGCTCGGTCTGCGGTCTGGTTCACACCACGACGGTGTTGAGTAGGCGATCGGGACGCCGATCAGAAAGACGCCGATAGTCGTCTGAGTACGGTCCGGTGAACGCGCGCCGCGCATCAAGGGGAGAGCAACGAGATGAGACCACTTCGATACGCGATCAACGTCACGCTCGACGGCTGCTGCCATCACGAGGCAGGGCTCCCCCCGGACGAGGAGTCGATTCGCTACTGGACCGCTGCGATGGAACGAGCCGATGCGCTGCTGTTCGGCCGGGTGACGTACGAGATGATGGAGTCGGCGTGGCGTAAGCCGGCTGCGGGCGCGTGGCCTGAGTGGATGGATGAGTGGGAGATCCCGTTTGCCGAGACCATCGACCGAGCGAAGAAGTACGTCGTGTCGAGAACGCTGAGCGGGGTCGATTGGAATGCCGAGCTGGTGCAAGGCGACTTGGGGCAAGCGGTGCAGCAGCTCAAGCAGGAGCCAGGCGAGGGCGTGTTCGTGGGTGGCGTGACGCTGCCCCTGGCGTTGGCAGATCTGGGACTGATCGACGAGTACGAGTTCGTTGTTCAGCCGGTCCTTGCCGGACACGGGCCGACGCTGCTCACCGGTCTGCGCGAGCGCATCCAGCTCGAGGTCGTGGATCGCCATGAGTTCCGGTCGGGGGCAGTCGCCCTGCGATACCGGCCCACGGGAGTTACGGCTTGACCTGATCTGACCTGGCACGGTGGCTGCTGCCTTGCGACGGAACGCCGGGTCCGGTGGGCGGCGCAAGCCAACGCCGCACATCCGTCCCGGCGCTGGCGACAACGGGTTGACTGACTGGCCGGTCAGATACTGTGACCGGCATGCCTGACCTCGGTCGCCTCAGTCGTCTGCTTGCGCCGCGGTCCATTGCCGTCGTCGGTGGCGCACCAGCCGAGCGAGTGGTGCAGCAGTGCCTGAAACTCGGCTTCGAGGGCTCGATCTGGCCGGTGAACCCGAAACGAACTGATCTCGCCGGCGTGCCTTGCCTGCCGTCGCTCGATGAGCTCCCGGGTGTGCCCGATGCGGTCTTCCTCGGTGTCAACCGACTCGCCACGGTGGAAGCGATGCGAGCGCTCAGCCGTATCGGCGCTGGTGGCGCAGTCTGCTACGGCAGCGGGTTTGCCGAGGCCGGCGACGACACGTTGCAGGAGTTGCTGCTCGCGGCCGCCGACGGTCTGCCCTTCTTGGGCCCCAACTGCTATGGCTTCGTCAACACCTTCGACCGCGTTGCTCTGTGGCCCGACGAGCACGGCTGCGCTCGCCACGAGCGTGGCGTGGCAATCGTGTCGCAGAGCGGCAATGTCGCCGTCAACTTGACGTTTCAACAGCGTGGGCTACGTCTGGGCAGCATGATCACCGTCGGCAACCAAGCCAGCCTGGGCAGCGACGATGCCGTCGCCGCGCTGCTGGACGACGACCGCATCACCGCCATCGGCCTGTTTTTGGAGGCTGTGCGCGACGCCCAACAGTTCGCCGAAGTGGCAGAGCGTGCGGCCACCAAGGGTGTGCCACTGGTCGCGCTGCAGACCGGGCGCAGCGCCGCTGGCGCGCTCATCGCCAGCAGTCACACCGGCAGCATGTCGGGTCGAGCAGCGGCCTACGACGCACTCTTCGCCCGCTATGGGGTGGCCACGGTGCGGACGCCGGCGGAACTGCTGGAGACACTGAAGTTGCTGGACAACGGCGGCTCGCTGCCGGGCAGGAAGATCGTCTCGCTCAGCTGCTCGGGTGGTGAGGCGTCGCTCGTCGCTGACCGCAGCGACGACACCGAGTTGACCTTCGAGCCGTTCACTTCCGAGCACGCCAGTCGCATCGAGCACACTCTCTCCGAACTGGTCTCGGTCAGCAACCCCTTCGACTATCACACCTTCATGTGGGGCGACCGGGCCGCAATGGCACGGACGTTCGGTGCAGTGCTGGACGGCCCGCAGGACGCGACAATGCTGCTGCTCGACGCACCGCCCGCGGCCGACAACGACCCGACCGCGTGGTACCTCGCTGCCGACGCTCTCGCCGACGCAACCGACGCAACCGGTGGCCGCGCAGTCGTCGTGGCATCACTCGCCGAGTGCATCAACGAACCGTTCCGCACTCACATCGCCAACCGCGGCCTCACTCCCCTGCTCGGCTTGTCGGAGGCGTTGGTCGCGCTCGACGCAGCGGCGACAATTGGCGCGCACACCGGTCGGCACACGGCATCGACCCGACACGCACCTGTAGTTGCGGCCACGGGAACGATGCTGGTGGACGAGGCAACCGCGAAACAGCGACTGCGCGGTCTCGGCATCTCGGTGCCGGACGGGCGGGCCGCCGCACACGACTACGTCACCACCGTCGCCGAATCGATCGGGTATCCGATCACGCTCAAGACGTTAGGACTCGCTCACAAGAGCGAGGCCGGCGCAGTACGAGTTGGCATCCGTGACAAGGAGGCGCTGGCTGTCGCTCTCGTCGAGTTGCCGCGCACCGAAGCCGGCTACCTCGTCGAGTCCACCGTCACCGATGTGGTCGCCGAGATCCTCGTCACCGTCCGGCGCGACCCACCTGTCGGCTGGCTGGTCTCGCTCGGCTTCGGCGGGGTCACCACCGAATTGTGGTCTGACCTCACGCACCTGCTCGCGCCAGTCACCACCGACGACGTGAAGGCCGCGCTCGCTCGTCTTCGCTGCGCTCCCCTGCTGATGGGCTTTCGCGGTCGACCGGCGACCGATGTCGATGCACTGGCAGATCTGGTCGTGCGCCTGACCGACGCCGCAATCGCACACGGCAGCGACATTGTCGAGGTGGAACTCAACCCGGTGCTGGTCGGCCGTCGCGGCGTAACCGCGGTCGATGCACTGCTGTTCGTCGACAACCCCGCAACGGAGGCCAGTCAGTGAGTACAGAACTCGGGTTCCACGTCGAGATCGCCGATGGCATCGCCGTACTGACGATCGACCGGCCGAAGGCCAACACCATCGACGCTGCCACCAGCTACGCGATGGGTGAGGCGTTCGTCGGGTTCGAGCGCGACGCAGCGGTACGCGTCACGATCGTCACCGGCGCCGGAGAACGCTTCTTCAGTGCAGGCTGGGACCTCGGTGCCGCCGCCGACGGCGAAGCGTTCGACTCCGACTATGGCGCCGGCGGCTTCGGCGGCTATCCCGATCTTCCGGGCCGAACCGTTCCCGTGATCGCGGCGGTCAACGGAATGGCCGTCGGCGGCGGCTTCGAGATCGCGATGGCAGCAGACATGATCGTGGCTGCCGAACACGCCATCTTTTTCCTGCCAGAGGCCGGCCTCGGGATTCTCCCCGACGCCGGCAGCGTGCGCCTGCCTCGGCTGTTGCCGCCCCACATCGCTCGCGAAGTACTGCTGGCCGGACGCCGGCTCACCGCCGCTGAGGGAGCTCAATTCGGCCTCATCAACCGCGTAGTTCCAGCCGACGGTCTTTTGGTGGCGGCCCGACAACTAGCGGCCGGCGTAGTCGCCAATGCTCCACTCAGCGTCGCCGCCATCCTCGACATCGAACGGCGGACGGCGGCGATGGATCCGATCGAGGCTATGACTGCCATCCGATCCTTCGACAGCTATCGCAGTGCTATCGATTCGCAGGACGCACTGGAGGGCAACGCGTCGTTCGCCGAGAAGCGGCCACCGATCTGGACGGGCCGCTGACACGCCTCAGCGTTCGTAGCCGAGAGCGAGCGGCACGTCCTCGTAGTCGACAGTCCACAGCCGAGCGGCGTACTCATCGTTGACAGCGCTGCACCGCCAGCCGAGCAGTCGCTGCGCTCGCTCCGAGAGATACGCCACGTCGCCCCACGATGCCCCGAGCGGCCCGGCTTCCTCAGGGGTCAGCCAACCCAATACGTACGAGAGGTGCAGGCCGTAGCGCCACTCGTCGAGCGTGGCGTTGGCGCCCCCGCCATGAATGACTCGGCCGGTGTACAGCAGCGCGCTACCCGCCGGCATCACTGCCTGACAGATCTCGTGCGGCTCGGCGCGCCGGCTGTAATCGGACCACAGGTGGCTGCCCGGCACGACTCGCGTCGCGCCGACCTCACTGGAGAAATCCGAGATCGCGAACAGTGCGCTGACGGTGACTTCGTAGCCGCCGGGGTCGGGCGCACACATCGTGGGCCAGTTGTCCGAGTCACGGTGCAGCCACTGGGCCTTCTCGCCTGGACCGATGATCATCATCTGGCCGGTGTTCATCCAGTAGTCGCTCGCATGCGGCAGCAACAGCGCGTCGGCCACCGACAGGTACAGCGGATCGGTGAGGATCTCGACGAATGCCGCGCTGCGGTGCGCGAGGCGCGTGAACCGCTTGGTGTTGGCACCCCAGAACCTGCGCACCACTTCGCTCTCGGCCACCGTTCCTGCCGGGTGCTGCGCTGCCACGGCCTGCATGTCGTCGCGGAAGTGGTGCAGCGTGCCAGGGTCCAGGAAGTCACGAACGATCACGGCGCCGTCGGCTGCCAGCACCGCCAGGACGGCCTCGACACCATCGTCTTTCGCCATCTGCTGCAACGCGACCATCAGTTGAAACTCCCTGCCGCGAACAGCTCCGAGGCCCGATCTCCGAGCCCGGCGACCATGTCGGCCAAACGGTCGACATTCGCGACATAGAGGTCGCCATCCACCTCGCCGTGCGCAACGCTGAGCGTCCACGACTCGCTCTTCCCCCATGGCGGAAGGAAGATGCCGTTGTTGAACTGCACCAGGAAGTGCAGGTGACTGACGGCCGTCGAGATGGCCAGGAACTCGCGATAGTTGCTGGCGGGCCGATCGTGGAAGACCACCGACCCCTTGAAGCCGAACACGTTGCCGTACGACGGCTGGCCATGCGCGGCGAGCGCCGCCATCGAGCCCTCCAGCATTCGCCGACCAAGTGCCTCCGCAACGCCGTAGACCTCGGGCTCGAGCACCTCCAGCAGCGTCGCCTTCGCGGCGGCCATGGTGAGCGGGTTGCCGTTGAAGGTACCGATCTGGTCGTACACACCGTCGGTGATGGCCGACATGACCTCCTCGGTACCACCGATGGCCCCGCAAGGGAGCCCGCCACCGAGCGCCTTGGCCAGGCACACGATGTCAGGCGCGACGCCGAACAGCCGCGTCGCCCCACCCCATCCGACCACCAAGCCGGTCTTCACCTCGTCGAACGCGAGCAGCACACCATGCGAGCGGG
>JBBQMG010000196.1:0-6041 GCA_038328705.1 Acidimicrobiales bacterium
CCGCCCGTTGCCGTCGATGGAGGGCATCATCTCGTCGAGCAGCGCCGGCTCGACGATCTCGCCGTTGAACAGCGCGCCGTAGAACGTCGCCGTGTCAGCGGCGTCGGAGACGATGTTCCCGGCGCCCCAGGGGAACGGGTACACACCGGTGGTGTCGATGGGGTCGCCGTCGCCCATCAGGTACCCGCGGGCCATCTGGGGGTCGAGCGTGGTGTCCGTGGCGAACGTCGTGTGCACGAGGCCGAGCTCGTCGAAGATCCTGGTCTGCATCTCCTCGCCGAGGGTGTTGCCGGTGGCCTGTTCCACGATCAGGCCGCTGCTGGCGTAGTTCGTGTTCGAGTAGCTCCATCCCGAACCCGGCTCCGAGGTCGCGCCGAGCTGCTCGGCGATCTCGATGAGCTGTTCAGGGGTCCAGACGTGCTCGTAGTCGCCGCCGAGGTAGGGCTCGAGGACGGCGGGGTCGTCGAAGTAGTCGGCCACCCCGCTCGTGTGGCCGAGCAGCTGGCGGATGGTGATCCGATCGGCGCCGCTCACTATGCCGGGAAGCCACTGTCCGACGGTGTCGTCGAGGCCGAGCGTGCCCTCGGTGACGAGCTGCATCACGATGCTGGCCGTGTACGGCTTGGTGATGCTGGCAACCCGGAACGTCGCATCCGGGCTCATCGGGGTCTGTGCTTCGAGGTCGGAGACGCCTGCGGTCAGCACGATCGACTGGTCGTTGTCGCGGACCAGGAGGACGACGCCTGGTACGCCGAGCGCAACGAGTTGATCCAACTCGGTCTGCAGGGCCGAGCTGTCGACGATGGGAGCGACGGGCTGGCTCGGGGCAGCGCTGGATGCGGAACTGCATCCGGCGCTAGCCAGCAGGGCTGCAGCAACGAGGGCCGCAGCAACCTTGTTGGATCGACGAGCCGGTGAGACGGCCAGGTTCTGGAGGAAAGGGTTGAGATGGCTGTGATGTGTCATGTCGTCAGCGTGCGCTTCACCCGCCAGTGCGTCATCGGGCGCACGGATGTTGTTCGGTGGCTGGCGGATGATCGATCTCTGGGGCTACGTCGTCCGGAGGACCGACAACGACGTCATCCTCTGGTCGGCCGACAAATCGGGTCGGGGTCTACGGATCGAGTCTGCCGACGATTTGTCCCGAAGACCGGGCAGTCCTTGTGCCGAGCCAAGGCCGGTGTACGTTGCTGATCGTGGACTCGTTGGTGCGACGAATCGTCGATGCGCTGCCGACCGCGACGGGGAAGGTCCTGATTCGCGATCGGGCCGGACATCGTGTGCTTGTCGAACTGGTCGCGAACGAGTGCGTTGCCCGCGAGTTGGAACCGCTGATCGAGCACGTGTCGAACGACGAGCTTCGACGCGTGATCGCCACGTCCTCGCCTGCAGAACTGTCTGGTTGGGATGTCGAGCGTGCGAGTGTCGCCGCTGAGATCGGCGGGTTGATCGTGCTAGGGGGTTGGCGTCTCGATCTAGCCGACCTGGCACCCGAGTCCGTCGCAGCGTGGGCAGCTGCGATGGGTCGGGCGGAGGCAGTGATCGACAGTCGCCGGGTGCCGACCGTCGTCGTGGCGGTGTCGATCGAGGACGTGGCAACGAAGCTTGGGCTGCGGATCGAAGCGCTCGCGGCGCACGTCATGCCGAGCATCTTGTCGTCCGCATCGCAGCTGAGGGCGGCGACGGACGGCGTATTGAAGATGCTGGCACGCGGATCGTCGATCGAGTTGTCCACACCCGGTGGCTCATTGTTCGTCGAGCGGGGGATGCGCCCGCTCCTGATCGACGACGGTGTGGTCGATGCCGCAGACATTCGGATCGGCGCAACAGTCTCGAATCTGCCGGCAGGTTCGGTCTATTGGACGGTGCTCGAGGACGCGACCAGAGGTCGAGTCGAGTTGATCGACGGCACAGTGCTGGAGTTCGGCCTCGACGGACGTGTGGCTGCAGGTGAGTTCGCCGGCGAACGGGTATCGCATCTCGGTATTGCCACGAATCCACTGGTGACGCGCTCGATCGGATGGACGATCGTCGACGAGCACCGGGCAGGGGCGGTGTTCCTGGCATTGGGCGAGAACCGCTACCTGGGGGGCGCGAACGCTTCGACAATCAACGTCGATCTCCTTCCCGCGTCGCCGACAGTGCTCATTGGTCAGGCGATACTCGTCGTCGACGGTGAACTCGTTCGACCGATGAATCAGTGAATACCGGCGTGTTCGAGCGACGACGACCTGCCCGCGTTGGTCGTCTCAGCGATCGGGGTCTCCGGGAACGGCAACGCCCGTCTCGTAGGCGATCATGACCAGTTGGGCACGGTCTCGTGCGTCGAGCTTCATCAACAGTCGACTGACATGGGTCTTGACGGTCGCAAGGCTGACATAGAGCTCGGCAGCGATCTCGGCGTTCGAGCCCCCTCTTGCGATTGACTCGAGAATCTCGCGTTCGCGTGCTGTGAGGCGGGACAGTGTCGCCGCCTCCTGCGCGCGAGTGGCTGGGCCGGGACTGCGGGCGAACTCTTCGATCAGCCGGCGAGTGATCTTCGGGGCGATGAGTGCGTCGCCGGCGGCCACCACCCGGACTGCATGGAGTAGTTCGACCGGGAGCGTGTCTTTGAGGAGGAATCCGCTGGCTCCGGCGCGCAGCGCCTCGTGCACGATCTCGTCGAGGTCGAACGTGGTGAGGATGATCACCCTGGTCGCGGCGAGCGCTTCGTCGCCGGTGATTCGGCGGGTGGCTTCGAGGCCGTCCATCACGGGCATGCGGACGTCCATCAAGATGACGTCAGGTCGGGTCTTTGTGGCGATCGAGACCGCCTCGGCACCATCGCCGGCTTCGCCGACGACATCGATGTCGGGTTCGCCGTCGAGCAGCATCGTGAAGCCGCTGCGTACGAGCGCCTGGTCGTCGGCGACCACGACTCTGATGGTCATGTCGTGGCTGCGTTCGGTAGCGATGCGCGAACACGGTAGCCGCCGCCGTCGACGGGTCCCGTTTCGAGTGTGCCGCCCCACAGTGCGACGCGTTCGCGCATGCCGAGCAATCCGTGGCCGCCGTCAGATGGTTCGTGTCCGCCGGGGCCCTGCGGGAGGGCAGATGCACCTCGACCGTCGTCGACCACTTCGACTCGGATCTCGTTGGCCATGTGGGTCAGGACAACTTCGACCCTGGTCGAGGGGCCGGCGTGCTTGATGACGTTGGTCAGTGCTTCTTGCACGATTCGGTACGCGGACAGCTCGACGCCGGCACTGAGATGATCGGTTTCGCCAACGACGACGAGTGACACGGGCACCCCCACTGTGCGGACGTCTTCCACAAGGCGGGCGACGTCGCTGAGGGCGGGCGCCGGGGCATGCTTGCGATTGCCGTCGTTGTCGCGCAGCACGCCGAGCAGACGTCGCAACTCGGTGAGCGTATTGCGTGCAGTTTCCGAGATCGCCTCGAGGGCCACTTTCGCCTGTTCCGGACGATGTTCGATGACGTGTGCGCCCACACCGGCCTGCACGGCGATCACCGACATCGAGTGGGCCACAACATCGTGCAGTTCCTGCGCGATGCGTAGGCGCTCTTCGGCGACCATCCGCCCCGCACGCTGGAGCTCGACGTTGGCACGTTCCTCGACCTCTCGCACGGTTGCCTCTGCGGTCTCGCGACGGGCTCTCACTGCCAGTCCGGCGCCCCAGGCGACCGACATGAACGCCAGATTGGCGCCGGCGGTGAATCCGTCGAAGCCGGGGGAGTTGCCGATGCGAAGCACAGCCACGGCTGCCCAGATGATCGCGAGGCCGGCGATGGCCCGTCGCAGGGGACTCGAGGCCGCGACCGAGTAGCTGAGCAGGAGCACGGCGGTCGGAAGTATTCCTTCGGGGAATCCGACGAGGACGTGCCAGCAGATTGCCGCGCTGCTGATTTCGACGGCCAGCAATGGCGTGAGCCGTCGGAACGCGATGGGCAAGGTCGCGACGACAACCAGCACGGCGGCCCATCCGTTGGGCTCGCGCATGCCGCCCGTGAGTTTCTGGCTCCATACGGTCGCGATACCGAATCCGACGAACAACAGTGCGAGCACCACGTCGACGATGAGCAGCGGGTCACGCATGCTGGGCCGCCCTCGGGTCCGGTCGATCTCGCTCACCACTTGACCGTACTCCGTTGGCCGACGCCGTTCATCGGCCGCACGGCGGACTCTGAGATCATCCTGCAGATGTACGCCCAGAGGTTCATCGTGAACGTCCGCACGGGCGACGACACCGGGCCGGCAAAGGAGGATCGTGGAGACATCCACCCAGATCTCTACCCCGAGGAACCGACATGTCTGCCACATCCACTGTCACGCCGAGCCGGACGACCCAGCTCCCTACGAACACCGTCGCATCGAGTTCATCGGCTCCGGCCGCTGCGACCGTCCGTGATGCCGTCAAGGTCTACGGACGTGGCGACAACGAGGTTCGTGCCCTCGACGGTGTCTCCGTCGAGTTCGGCGCCGGCCAGTTCACCGCCATCATGGGGCCGTCCGGCTCGGGCAAGTCCACGCTGATGCACAGCGTCGCCGGTCTCGACCAGCTCACCTCCGGCACGGTGCTGATCGGCGACACCGACATCTCCACGCTGAACGACCGCAAGCTCACCCAGTTGCGTCGCGACCGCATCGGGTTCATCTTCCAGTCGTTCAATCTGGTCCCGACGCTCACAGCGGCCGAGAACATTGCGTTGCCGGCGAAGCTCGCCGGGCGCACCATCGACCCCGACTGGTTCGCCCACGTGATCGGCACCGTCGGTCTCGACAAGCGGCTGAAGCACCGTCCGTCGGAGCTGTCGGGCGGCCAGCAGCAGCGAGTGGCCGTCGCCCGTGCCCTCGCGTCACGCCCGGAGATCATCTTCGCGGATGAACCGACCGGCAACCTCGACTCGCTCACCGGCGCCGAGATCCTGTCGTTCATGCGTTCCGCTGTCCGCGAACTCGGCCAGACGATCGTGATGGTCACCCACGACCCCGTCGCCGCGTCGTACGCGGACCGCGCCGTGTTCCTCGCCGACGGCCGCATCGTCGACGACCTGTACCAACCGACCACCGATTCCGTCCTCGACCGCATCCGTCACCAGGGAGCCTGATCACCAATGTTTGCCTTGACCATCAAAGAGCTCGCAGCACGCAAGCTGCGCCTGCTCACCACCGCCTTTGCGGTCCTCCTCGGTGTCGCCTTCATGTCCGGCACCCTCATCTTCACCAACACCATCGGCGCCACATTCGACTCGGCACTCGCCGACGTCGACGCGGGTGTCGACGCCTACGTCCGCACACCGACCGACATCGACACCGCCTACGGCCAAGGCCCCAGGCTCGACGCCTCGATCGCCGACACCGTCGCCGCCGTCGAGGGTGTTGACCAGGTCGCACTGCGGCTGAACGGCTACGCACGACTCGTCGGACCCGACGGCGCGCCGCTCGGCGACATGTCGCAGGGCCCAGCGTTCGGGATGAACTGGGTGACGGTCGACGAGCTCAACCCGTGGGTGATCTCCAGTGGCAGGGCACCGGCCAACGACGACGAGATCGTCATCGACAAGTCCAGCGCCGACACGGCCGGCTATCAGCCGGGCGATGTAGCCACCGTGTTGACGAAGGGAGCGCCGCGTGACTTCACCATCTCCGGCGTCGCCCGGTTCGGTGAGCTCGACTCCATCGCCGGCGCCACGGCCGTGTTGTTCACCGACACCACCGCCGCCGAAATGCTCGCGTCACCGGGAGAAGCCAGCGCCATCGCGGTGACCGCCGCCGACGGTGTCTCACAGAGCGCGATCGCCGCTGCCGTTGCGGGTGCGCTCGACAGTGATGTCGAGGTGATCACCGGAGCAGCGCTGATCGCCGAGAACCAGGCGACGCTCGCGGCCAACTTCGCAGGCTTCAGCACCATCCTGCTGGTCTTCGCTCTCGTTGCGATGTTCGTCGGGGCGTTCATCATCAACAACACCTTCTCGATCACCGTCGCCCAACGGACCCGCGAGATGGCACTCCTGAGAGCCATCGGTGCCTCGGGACGCCA
>JBBQMG010000197.1:0-5933 GCA_038328705.1 Acidimicrobiales bacterium
TAAGTAGGAAACCCGTTCCAAGATGAGTACACCCATGCGGTTAACGCAGTAAGGCCCGTGACAAGACCATCACGTTGATAGGCCGGAGGTGTAAGCACGGTAACGTGTGTAGCCGACCGGTACTAATCGGCCGAGGGCTTGATTTACAATCGCTCGTGTTTGCTCTGGAGTCCTTGGAGGGCTGCCCCATTTGGGGGCGCATCCTTGACAACTAAAGATTTCGGTGGCTATAGCGGCAGGGTCACACCCGTTCCCATCCCGAACACGGAAGTTAAGACTGCCTGCGCCGATGGTACTTGGGGGTAGACCCCCTGGGAGAGTAGGTCGCCGCCGGATTTCGAAATCAATACCCCCGCCTTCAGGCGGGGGTATTGATGTTTTTGTCGTTCTGGTCCTACGTTTCCCGTGTCGGTGAACGGTTGCCGGCGGGAATCGATGCCGCATGGCCGTAGGATTGATGCCTATGCCGAACGACCGTCGCCCCAATTCCGCTACCTCCGGTCGCAGCACTCGTGGTAGCGCAGGAGCTGGTGCTGGTCGCAGCTCGGCGGGTGGGACTCGTCCCAGCCGGCCGTCGGGTGCCGGCGGCGGCGCAGACCGTGGTCGCTCGGGTGGCACGACCTCCAGCCGCTACGGCTCATCCGATGGGCGCCCGTCGGGAACTCGCGACAGCGCCGGCGGGTCCGCCGGCTACAACCGCTCTGGCACCGCCCGCAAGACCGGCGATGCGCCGTCGTCCTCGCGGTCAGCCGGTCCGCGGCGCCCAGACAGTCGCTTTGATGAGCGTCCCGCTCGTTCAGGACCGTCGGATGGGCGCTCGTCTCGTCCAGGGGCGGATCGTCCCCGTGGGCCGCGTCCTGATGGTGGTGCCGATCGTGCTCGTGGGCCGCGTCCTGATGGTGGCTCTGATCGTTCCCGTGGGGCTCGCCCCACCGGCGGGCAACGGCGTGACCCGCGTGCGGACTCTGGTGTCGAGCGCCCTCGTCGTCAAGGCGACGAGCGCCCGATGTCGCGCAGCACAGGCCGCCCGATGTCGGCTGCGGATCAGCGGTCGATCATCGTCAAGAACAAGCGGGGGCCGAAACCCGAGCGCGTCGAGGCGGCTCCGCCGCCGTGGGAGCGCGAACAGTGGATTGACGAAGGCTCCTTGCGCGAAGAAGCTGCAAAGGCCGCTCAGCGCGCTGCGACCGATGATGCTCCCCGTGGCAGAACGCCGCGAACCGAACTATCCCCGGAGGTCGCTGCCGACCTCGCCAAGGTGGCACTGGCGAGCCGTCAGGCCCGGTATCAGGAGCGTCTTGCGTCGGCTGCCGAGGCACTCGATCGGGGTCGCTTTGCCGATGCTCGCCGAATGGTGCAGCCAGTCATCCGCGACCTGCCCGACATGGCCTTCGGCCATGAGATTGCGGGCTTGGCGTCATACCGCATGGGCCAGTGGCGCAAGGCAGCATCAGAGCTCGAAACTGCTCGCCTGTTGGATGGCACCGTGAATCACCATGCGGTACTGGCCGACTGCTACCGCGCACTGCGTCGTTATCACGAGGTGGATCTGCTGTGGCGTGAGCTGCGCGAGGCGTCACCCGCGCCGGCGTTGTTGGCGGAGGGCCGAATCGTTGCTGCGGGGGCACTTGCCGACCAGGGCGACCTCAAGGGTGCGCTGACGACGATGGCGAAGGCTCTGGAAGTCCCCAAGAAGCCTCGCGACTACCACCTGCGTCAGTGGTACGTGGTTGCCGACTTGTTGGACCGTTCCGGAGATGTCATCAAGGCCAGGCGCTACTTCGGCTTGGTGTTCGAGGCGGACCGCGAGTTCGCCGACGTCAAGGAACGCCTGCGCACCCTCGGTCGCTGATGATGGGCGGCCGTTGAGTCGCCGGCGAACCAAACCCTGTCACACCCTTTTCCTAGGCTGTCGATAGCGGCTTCCCCCGTTTGGTCGATCAGTTGTCTGCCGTCGCGCGCCTCCAGGGCCGCGACCTTGAAAGGGAAGCCTCATGAACGTCGTTGTACTTCACGGAACGCTCAGCAGCGATCCAGTCACTCGCACGTTGACCTCCGGTGCCGTGCTGGTTTCGCTCGAGCTCACCACCCTCGTCGAGGGAGCCAGTGTTTCCGTACGTGTGGCCTGGTTCGACCCGCCGGTGGAGGTGACATGGGCCGCAGGTGACACGCTGTTGGTGACCGGCACCGTTCGGCGGCGGTTCTTCCGCACCGGTGGCCTGACACAGAGTCGCACCGAGGTGGTTGCAGCGGAGGTCATTGCGGGCGGCCGTCGCCGCCAGGAACGCGCGGCGTTGTCGCGGGCGGCTCTGCTGTTGGAACGCGAGCCGGCGTAGCTCAGCGGAGGGTGTCGATGTTGCCGAGCTCGGTGAACGCTTGCTCCAGGCGAGTGGAGAAGCTGACTTCCGCGGCACGCAGCCAGACGCGCGGGTCGTAGTACTTCTTGTTGGGGGCGTCGGCACCCTTCGGGTTGCCGAGCTGTCCTTGCAAGTAGTCGTGGTTCTCCACGTCGTACTGGCGGATGCCGTCCCACAGCGCCCATTGCAGGTCGGTGTCGATGTTCATCTTCACCACACCGTAGGAGATTGCCTCCGCGATCTCCTGCGGCGTGCTGCCCGAACCGCCGTGGAACACAAAATTCACCGGGTTGGCGGCGGTGCCGTGCTTGGCCTGAATGTGTGCCTGCGATGCCTGCAGGATGGTCGGCTTCAGCTTCACGTTGCCTGGCTTGTAGACACCATGCACGTTGCCGAAGGCTGCCGCGACAGTGAAGCGCGGGCTGACTGCGAGCAGGCGCTCATAGGCGTAGTCGACTTCCTCGGGCTTGCTGTACAGATCGCTCTCGTCGGCGTCGCTGTTGTCGACACCATCTTCCTCGCCACCGGTGATGCCAAGCTCGATCTCCAGGGTCATCCCCATCTTCGACATGCGCTCGAGATAGCGCACGCAAATATCGAGGTTCTCCTCGATGGGCTCCTCCGACAGATCCAGCATGTGCGAGCTGAACAGTGGGCTGCCCGTGCGCTGGAAGTGCGCTTCGCCAGCGTCGAGCAAGCCATCGATCCAGCCGAGCTTGTCCTTCGCACAGTGGTCGGTGTGCAGGATGACCCGTGCGCCATAGGCGGCAGCCAGTGTGTGCACATGGTGAGCCGCGGCAATGGAGCCGGCAACTGCTGCTGCGTCACCCTTCAACCCACTGCCCTTGCCGGCGACGAACGCGCCGCCGCCATGAGAGAACTGCACGATGACAGGGCTGTTGACGCGAGCGGCGGTTTCCATCACCGCGTTGGCGGTGTTGCTGCCGGTGCAGTTGGCAGCCGGCAACGCGAAGCCGCGCTCCTTGGCGAGTGCGAAGAGCTGAGATACGGCATCGCCAGTAAGGACGCCGGCGGGGAAGTCGGAGGAAGCGGTCACGGTGCCAGTGTATGGCGCGTCACGCCAGTGGCCGAAGTACCAGCCCGGTGCGCAGCTTGGGCGTGAAGAATGTCGACTTCGGTGGCATCAGCAAACGCTCGTTGGCGGTGCGCCGAATCTCCTCGATTCCGGTTGGTCGAATCAGTACACCCACCAACGACTCTTCTGTCGCGACTCTGTCCACGACGTGCTGCACGCCGTGCTGGTAGCTGACATCGATGTCGTGGTCGCGCAGTGCGTGCTCGAGCAGTGCGCCGTCGAGCGCTCGAACGCCTTCGAAAGCCGTTGCCCTCGGAGTCAGCCATACTCCGTTGCCCTCGGAGCGGACAAGGCACAGGGCGGACCGCTCGACCATTTCGGCGGCGAACGCGGGCGTCACTGGTCCGGCCTCTTCAGTGTCGAACGACGTAGCCAGGACGTCGAGGAGTTGAACGGCTGTGACCCCGTGGTAGAGCCGGTGGATGGCGTCGATACTGAGCTGGTCCGCAACCAGTTCCGCGACGTACGTCAGCGTCAGCTCGGCACCGGTGTCGTTACCGGCTGTCGAACGTACTTCGTCACGAAAGGTGCGACTGATCGCGTAACGATGGTGGCCGTCGGCGATCAGGACCGGGTTTGCCCCGACGGCGGCGCTGATGGCCGCGACCCGCTGCGGATCGGTGACCCGTTCGACGGTGTGGACGACGCCTTCCTCGTCACGGACGCTGCCCACCGGTTCACCCGGCTCGCGCAACAGGTCGGTGAGGCCGGCGGTGAGCGACAACCCCCATACCGGAGAGAGGTTGGTGTTGGTGGTGCGGGTGAGATCCAGCCGATCGGTTTTGGCTTTCGGGGTGGTGCGCTCGTGGGGGAGCACTCCGCCGGCGCCCTGGTCGACGACCTCCAATGCACCCAGGACGCCAACCGTCTCGCGCAAGGCACCGGTCTCGTCGGTGAAGCGCATGCGATACAGGGTGAACGTCGGTGTGGCATCTCGTACGAGAGTGCCGTCGTCGATCCAAGCCTTCAATCGCTCGGCGGCGAGGTCGTAGCGCTGCGGGCCATCGGAGTCGCGCGGAACGTCTATGGCCACGATGTTGCGCGAGTGGCGCCGCAGGAGTGCGTCGACGTCGGCATCGCTGAGGACGTCGTAGGGTGGTGCAGCTACATCGTCGAGCGGAAGCGACGGATTGAAGCGGAGTGCAGTGAATGGTTCGAAGCGGGGCACCCCGACAGGTTGCCACCTGTCGTGGCAACATGGCGAGACCATGACTGAAGAACGAACTGTTGACCGAGCTGATGACCGAGCTGATGAACGGCAACCAGCGGTCGTGCTCTGCGACCTCGATGGGGTGGTGTGGCTGTCGCACCAGCCAATTCCTGGTTCTGTGGAAGGAATCGCTCGGCTGCGCGCCCAGGGTCATCGCGTACTTTTCGTCACCAACAACTCGGCGACGCGCCTCGAGGTGCAGGTGGAGACACTGGAGAGCATCGGCATTCCGGCGGCGGGCGATGTGCTGACATCGGCGCAAGCAGCTGCGATGCTGCTGCAGCCAGGTGAACGCGCGCTCGTGTGTGGGGGAGAGGGAGTGGTGCAGGCTCTGCAAGCACGTGGCGTCGAGCCGTGCTTCGACGGCGATGCCGACGCTGTGGTCGTTGGCTTTCATCGGCACTTCGACTTCGATGGATTGACGCGAGCGGCACGAGCTGTGCGACGCGGGGCGCGTTTGATCGGTACCAATGATGACGCCACGTACCCGACACCCGACGGGCCGATACCGGGTGGCGGGTCGATACTCGCCGCGGTGGAAACTGCCTGCGGGCTCTCCGCACAGGTGGCCGGCAAGCCGTACGCGCCGATGGCTGCGTTGGTGATCGCCGAGGTCGGGGAGCAGGCCGCGCGTTCGGCGGTCATGGTGGGCGACCGGCCGAGTACTGACGGACGGTTCGCCGTCATGCTCGGTTGTGCCTACGCTCACGTGTGGAGCGGCGTGACACCGCGCGGCACGCTGATCGAACCCACCCCCGACGTGGAGACGAGCGACCTGGCAGCGGTGGCAGAGCTGCTGGTTACCGGCCGGTTTGTGCGGCGATAGGGTGTCAACATGACTGGAAACGCACTTCTCAAGCGGTTGCTCGACGCCGGTATGAACTTCACTGAGATGTCTCAGGACCAAGCCGAGAAGCTGGTCAAGGAGTTCGTCAAGAGTGGGCAGGCTCGTCGCAAGGACACCGAAAAACTGGTTCATGAAGTGGTCGAACGTGGCCGTTCAGCGACCGAGGGTCTCGTGTCCACCGTGCAGGCCGAGATCACCAAGCAGCTCGGCAAGTTCGCTTCTCGTCTCGATGATGTCGAAGGTCGTGTCGAGGACATCGCCCAAAAGGTTGGCCTGGCCAGCAAGCCCGCTGTGAAGAAGGCTGCGCCGGTGAAGAAGGCTGCGCCGGTGAAGAAGGCTGCGCCGGTGAAGAAGGCTGCGCCGGTGAAGAAGGCTGCGCCGGTGAAGAAGGCTGCGCCGGTGAAGAAGGCTGCGCCGGTGAAG
>JBBQMG010000198.1:0-5932 GCA_038328705.1 Acidimicrobiales bacterium
TCGAGATCGCCAGCGCGGCTTGCCGGGCGATCGCGTCGACGGCCACGACATCGTCCGCCGAGAACCCGCGGCCCCGCGACCGACCACCGACCGCGATCACCCCGAGTTCGTGTGCTCCGACTCGCACAGGTCGGGTGAGAAACTGGGCTGGTGCGGCTGTACCGGCCGTGGCGGTCAACTGCGCCGACCACGTCGACGATTCCAGCGCCCCGCCGTGGTCTGCGTCCTGACCCTCGGCGAGGGGTCGGATGTCGAACGTGACGCAGGGAACGCGGAGAAGGGTTTGCGCAGTCGTCGCGAGTTCGGTGAGGTACTGCACAGCGCCGAGTTCCGCAGCATGGTCGTGCTCGATCGCGGCGATCGCGGCGATCTCCTGGTCATCGACACCGAACGCCAGGTCCACGACGGCCGCGTCGATCCGCCGCCACATCGCCGCGGCGACGATGGCGGCTACCGCTGCGGCCGCGACGAGTGACCATGTCGACGGCGAGTCGTCGACCAACCTGACCGCCCTCCCGAGCTGCAACGCCACAACACCCGCTGTACCTGCCGTGACTGCCACGACCAGAGAGCTGATCGCCCAGCGGAGCACCGCCGGCCCGGTCTGCGAGCGTCGTGAGGGCACCGTCACCCCGCCCCTTGCGCCCTTTCGCTCGCCGCGTCGTGAGAGTGCCAACTCGACGCGGGCACGTCCCCACGTGCCAGGCAACACCAGATGCAGAACAGCGTCACGCTCAGCATCGTCGCGCCGAGAGCGGCCTCACCGTCAACCAAAGCGATCCCTGCCTGAAACGCCCAGAAGGACTGCACCACGATGAGGGCGACGACGCCCCACCGTTGCCGACGAAGTACGCCGTAGACGGCGATCAGCGCGACGACGTCGGTAGCGAAGCTCCCGATGACCAGCACGAACGGATCGTCGCTCCCCGACGCCCCCTTCGCCAGCGTCGGGAGGTCGTAGAGCACGATGCTCATCGTGGCAGCGACGACCGAGATGATGGCGGCGACACGCAATCGCGCGGTTCGAGTTCTGAAGATGCTCACGTCTGCCTCCGTTCGGTTCCTGAGCACCGATCATTGCGCTGGCTGTTGTCCGATGTCACCTGACCGTTGTCCCGAGTGCGTCCCGACAGTGTCCCACGCAGCCGCCCGAAGTCTGGACATCCACCTCTATCGGCCCGACCTGGCGAAGGGGCATCGTGATTGCGACACGAAAGGAGTCGGATGATGTGTCTTCGGACGAGAATTGGGAGCGCCGTGCTCGTGGCGAGTGCTACGTGGCTGGTCGGCTGTGCGAGCGAACAAACCGATGGGCCCGGTGCCGCCGCTGCCGCCACGAGCACCACGCAGGCGGCTGCGACGAGCACCACGCAGGCGGGGCTCGATGTCTGCGTGGTCGCCCTGACCCCCGGCTTGACCACGGCTTCGGTGGAGGTGAGCGGTCGCGCCTACCCGACGGAGATCTTCCAACCCGAAGGACGTGACGTAGCCCGAGTGGCGGCGGTGATCGACCTGCACGGTCTCGACTCGAACGGGCCGGGCCAGGCCGCCCTCACCCGATTCCGGGAGCTCGCCGATCGCGAGGGGTTCGTGGTCGCGGAACCGTCAGCACCGGTCGGTCTGCTCGGGGTCACCGGGTGGGAGATCGCAGCACTCGACGAGCCGGACAGGGACGACGTGGGTGCGATGAATCAGCTGATCGAGGTCCTGGTGGACACCCAGTGCGTTGATCCCGACCGGATCTTCGTAGCGGGGTATTCGAGCGGTGGGTTCCTCGCTGCCGAGCTGGCATGTCGACCGGGATCGCGCGTCGCCGCCATCATGGCGGTGGCGGGGTTCCACGCACCCGAGCCGTGCGAGCGGCACGTGCCGACCCTCGTGGTGCATGGAACGGCTGACCCGATCGTCCCGCTCGGGCCGAACGGGATGTCGCTCGTCGTCGACGACACCATGCCGCCACTGGCGATCGAGCTGCTCGCGTCCTCGATCGAGGAGGAGGTTGCGATGTCGGCGCGCGGTGCCGGATGCGACGACCCTCCGACATCTACCAAACTCGCCGACGACATCACCGAGTTGAGCTACGCCGGGTGCGTCGGGGGTGCGAACCACAAGCTGGTGCTCGTCGAGGGCGGCGGACACACATGGCCCGGCGCTGCTGCGAGCGCTGATGAGGGCTTCGTCGGGCCGACCACCGCGAACTTCGACGCCACCGAGGCAGCTTGGGCGTTCTTCGCCTCCAACTCGAGCATGGCCTGACCTCGCCATGGTCATCACCCCATTGTGCGGCAGACGTTGCATCGACGAGTCAAGTCGCCCGGTGAGGCGCCCCGAGTTCAATGGTGGCCTGCACCCAACAGCGTCACAGATCGACGACGCCGCGCCTTGACCGCATGGGAGCTCGCGGAACGGCGCAGCAATCGGTTGGCCCGGCGTGTTGGCAGCGCTTTGGACTCGTGTGAGGCGGGACGACGACCCTGAGACGGACAGCGCGGGACTTTCCAACTCACACTTTCGTGGCCGGCGGCGACCGGTTGACGGCCCGCGCTTCGGCGGGTTGCATGACGCGCCAGTGCGAGTGCTTGGCCATCAGCATTTGGAGTGCCCTAACTGTGGCCTCCGACACTCGTTGCTCCTGCACGGCCTCCTCGGCTGATCTATCTGCGTCTCCAACGGCACATTGAGGACACACGCTGTGTCGGGCAACTTCCGGTGGTGTGGCGCGCCCGAGCGAAGTCGAGATCAACGAAATCTTGCCGTTCAGCGGGCACATTCGCGCCAAACTGGCACATGCCCCAGAATGTGTTCGTCGGCCGAGCGGCCGAGTTATACGACGCAACCGAGCTGCTGAACAGGCAGCCGGCCGCACTCGATCCGGCCGTGTCGTTCCTTGCCGAGCTGGCAGGTGACGGACCAGTCCTGGAGTTCGCGATCGGCACTGGGCGCATCGCGCTACCACTACGCAAGAGCGGCTTGGCTGTGCACGGCATCGAGATCTCAGCCGACATGGTCGCACAACTCAAACTCAAACCCGACGGTGAGGCGATTCCCGTCGTCATCGGTGACATGGCCACGTCACACGCCCCAGGCGTTGGCGGGTTCTCGCTCGTATATCTCGTCTACAACACGATCAGCAACCTGCTCGAACAGCCGGAGCAGGTGGCGTGTTTCGCGAACGCGGCCGCGCACCTCAGGCCGGGCGGAGCGTTCGTGATCGAGCTCGAGATCCCGCAAGTGCGCCGGATGCCGCCGGGCCAGTCGAACTTCGCCTCCGACATCTCACCTCACCACCTCGGCTTCGACACGTACGACTTCGCCAAGCAGCGTCTGGTGTCACACCATTACTGGCCGCAGCCGGCTGGCCAGATGACGACATTCGACTCACACCACCGCTACGCATGGCCCGCCGAGCTCGACCTCATGGCGCAACTTGCCGGCCTGAGGTTACGCGAACGATGGGGTGACTGGTCGCGTGCTCAGTTCACGGGTGAAAGCATCCAACACGTATCGGTGTGGGAGAAGCCCGTGGGGCCAGAGCATTAGTCCTCAGGGGCCGCATCCGTTTGCCGGCGAGGTACCGCCCACGCTCAACACTTGCGCAACCACGACCCGAGTAGCGCACCAACGTCGGCCTGACAGCGGCACACCGCGGTTGCGGGAAAGCGCCGAGGCGCCGTTGGGTGTGGGCGGCCGCCGCTGCGCTGGTCGTCATTCTGCGTGGACGTCTGTGCGACCCCCGTCTACCGGCACCGTATTCCAAGATTTTCGTATTACGCTGCCTGGCGATGGAGATCCACCGCTCCGCTGGCAAGCACGGCGTTCTCGAAGGCGACGTGCTGCACGCCGTCGAGCACGAGATCGTGTCCGTAGACCTGGACCCCGATACGGGACCCACCCAAGGTCCTCGTCATCGGGCCGGATTCCGCCGGGAACCTGCTCGAAGTGATTGTGCTCGTCCTTTCCGACGACCAGCTGATCGCCATCCACCCCATGAAGCTACGCCGCCAGTTCTACGAGCTCCTGCCCGGAGAGGAGGGCCAAAAATGACCGACAAGACCTATCTCACGAAGTCCGGCAAGTCCCTGACCGATGCCGACATCGATGCAACTGCCAACGAGGTGGCAACCGCCGACTACGACATGGATTCCCTGAAGGCGCGCCGGCGTGGTCGCCCGCTGCTCGGCTCAGCTCCCGCCGAGGTCGTACCTGTTGGTCTCGACCCAGAGCTCCGCGCCGCGATCGAAGCGCGGGCCGACGCCGACGACACCAACAGCAGCGAGATCATTCGCCGGGCCCTGCGCGCCTACCTCCACGTGGCCTGAACAAAACCCGACCCTCGCCCGGAGACTCGCTCAGGCAAGCGCACAGAACGCTCAGGCTCCGAGCTCAAAACGCGCATCAGCGCCGTCGAGAACAGCGCCCATACCCGGCGATCTGTTTGTTCGACATCGACCAGCACAGCGTGCTCGGGAACCTTGTGGTCGGTCGCGAGATTGGTGACGTCGACCGTCGGTGCCGCTGAGGAGTGCTCTGGTTGCGGCCGCCGGGAGCGCACATACAGGGCATGCAGGTCTCATCGGTCTCCACGGGTTTCGCCTCGTCCTTCAACGTCTGTGGCACACCACAAAAGTACGTTCGTCTGTGGTGTGCCACAGAACCCTCAGCGAACGAAAGCGGCCGATCTACGCGCCGCGGGCGTACTTGCCATTTCAGAGACAGACCACTAGCCCGGTCGAGGTCACGTCGCAGCAGAGCGCTGACGCCAGCACCGGTAGACCTGCGCTCGAGCTGTCAACACGTGCATGTCAACAGGGGTGTGGTGTCTCCGGTGCAGGCCGGAAAAGATATGTCGTAGGAACATACATACGGATGTCATACATCGAACAAATGTTTGGTATGGTGACCAGTATGGACCACGCACTCGACCTTGGCGCAGCTGCTGCCGATGCGTTGCTGGGGGTTCACGTTGCCTCGCTTACTCGTCAACAGTTGGCGTTGGGGGTGGTTCGGGCACAGCACATCATCGATAGGTTCACGCTTGCCCATTCCCAGCTGGTCGCCGCTGCTGACCGGGCTGGCGTATGGCAGGGCACCGGTGCCCGTGACATGGCCGACTGGCTGACCAACACCACTCAGACCTCCTACGGCAATGCCAAGGGCTTGGTCGAGCTCGGCGAAACAGCCGACGCCGCGCCCGCGGTTGCGGCGGCCGTGGCCTCCGGTGAACTGTCTGCTGCCAGCGTCACGGCGTTACACGACGCCGTGACCAAGGCACCCGCCTATGCCGATGTCGGTGAGCTCATCGACGCCGTGAAGGGATCCAGGCCCACTGCCGCCCGCAAGGCCGCGGAGCGGTGGAAGGAAATCAACGCACCGACACCGGAGACGGAAGAGGAGCGCGAAGATCGTCACTATCAGCGACGCTCCGTGCGCTCTGGTGCTGCGCTCGACGGAATGGTCACCACCACCGTCACCCTGCCCACACTGCAGTCACGACAGTTCATAAATGCCATCAACTTTGTTGCGGCACACCGGGCAAGGGTGACGAACGCACAACCGAGCAGCGGCTGGCCGATGGGCTCGTCGTGTTGTGCGATGCGCTGGCCAAGGGTGAAGTGAAGGGCGGCCGTGAACGTCCGACAGTGCTGCTGGTGTTCGACGTCGAGGCGTACCTTGGCGAGCCCGACACACCTTGCCCGCACCGCCAACGGCGACCGCATTCCTGCCTGCGTCGCACGTCACCTCGCCGAGAACGCTCACCTGCAGCGAGTCGCCCAGGCAGGGTCGCGCATCTTCGATCTTGGCAACGTCGTTCGGCTCGCCAGCGACGACCAGTACCGGGCGCTGCTCGTGCGCGACGGCGGCTGTCGCTGGCCGGGTTGCGAGATCCCGGCAGCATGGTGCGAGGCCGACCACCTGGTGCCGTACCCGGCAG
>JBBQMG010000199.1:0-5803 GCA_038328705.1 Acidimicrobiales bacterium
GCGAGCATGAGCGATCGTCTCCAGGGAACTGTGTGGGACCGCGTGCGTGCCAAGGTGCAGGAAGACCCGCGCCTGCGGGCCAGCCAGACCCGGGCGCAATCCGCGGCATTGCTGCGCGGCCTGCTGTTCGGCGCCGACGGCCGCGCCATGTCGACGACCCACTGGCTTAAGAAGGGCAAGATCTACCGCTACTACACCAGCCAGGCGATCCGGCAGGAGGAGGCGAACGACGCTAGATACCACCGGCTCCCGGCCGGTGAAATTGAAGCCGTGATGATGGGCCAGGTCCGGGCAGTGCTGCGCCAGCCCGAGATCGTCGTCGGCACCTGGCGCGCGGCGCTCGCCGAGGCACCGGACCTGACGGAGGCTGAGGTGCGGGATTCGCTGAGCCGGCTCGACCCGATGTGGGACGAGTTGTTCCCGGCCGAGCAGGAGCGAATTGTGCGCCTGCTCGTGGAGCGCGTGGTGGTGAGCGAGGCGGGGGCGGAGATCACGCTGAAGCTGGACGGCATCGCCGGCCTCGCGCGGGATCTGATGGCGCGACCCGTCGAGACGCGGAGGGCAGCATGACGACCGTCACCGTCGTGGTGCCGCTGAAGATCCGGCAGTGGGGCGGTCGCTAGGCGATTATCACGCCGGATGGCGCGGTTATTGTTCGAAAGAGGATCTTGGGACAAACTCCATCTGCAACGCGCTCGCACCTGCCGTGCACGCCCAACCGTGGCAAAGCCCGTTGCAGTGAGCACGCTTCGCGCCAGCGACGCTAGAGAGCGATAATCCGCTTATGAACACTGTCAGTAAGAGGGGCACAACCCCGGGCACGCAGGTGCAGCAATAATCGGAATCCCGCGGCCGCATGGCGGATTTCTGCCATCGTTGCGTAGGCGCCGATGGGATCGATTCGAGAGACG
Source organism: Acidimicrobiales bacterium (assembly GCA_038328705.1). Taxonomy (GTDB): domain Bacteria; phylum Actinomycetota; class Acidimicrobiia; order Acidimicrobiales; family Ilumatobacteraceae; genus UBA668. The sequence continues at coordinate 912 of JBBQMG010000199.1, forward strand.
CTTCAGATCGCCCGGGCTTTTGCCCCTGTTACCACTGTCACTGCCAGCCTACTTGTGGTCTTCACCATTTTCTCCGGCGGCGTCGTTGGGCTCTATCTCCATCGAGTTCTCCCGCCTAGCCACCTCACTCGCGAAACCCAGGATGTTATTCGCCTCGGCATTGGTATGATCTCGGTGCTGTCCTCGCTCGTTCTCGGACTGCTAATCGCCACTGCGAAGGGTTCCTACGACACCTCCGACCAAGCTGTACGCCACTATGCAGCGGAGCTCCCGCTATTGAATGAGACGCTGCGCGACTACGGTGGCGATTCGTCTGTTCCGCGCGACCTGCTGCGAAAATACACTGAGGGGCTTCTGAATGACATCTGGCCGACAAATGGAGGCATGCCGCACGTAAGTAATGTGCGAACCGGGCAGCTAATGAAACACGTGAGAGAGAAAGTGCGGGCGCTGAACCCGGCGGATTACGGCCAAGAATGGCTAAAGGACCAGGCATTGGCAATCAATGTAAATCTTTAGCGGGAACGTTGGCTGCTGATCGGTCAGTAGGAGCGCAACGTGTCTCCATTTGTGTTGGTTGTTCTCGCCTCCGGGATCACGATCATTTTCATGACTTTCGTCATCAATGCGCCGAGAAATGCCATGGTCGGCTGGTTGGGGCGATTCTGGATGGGCGGCAGGCGGAGGGGATGACGCTGCCGGGGTTGATAGAAGGGGTAGCGGTGGAGCGGGGAGCGACCCGGGTTCTCGCGGAAGCGCCTTTGCCCTAACCTCCTGGGCAGCGTGGCAGTGGGCCAACCACCGCCAGCGGAGACATGGAGGGCAGCCAGCGTGCCATCGACGATCCACTTCCTCGACCGCAGCATGGTTGCCTTCGCCATCGACCCCGAAGCAACGCCAAGGCTGGAGGTGACCGCCCCCTGCGAAGTCATGATCGAGACGCACGACGCACGCTCGGGCAAACTGATGCGTGCGGAGGACGAGGCCCAGACGGCCCCGGTCTTCACTGACCGGTTTCCGCGCACCAACCCGGCGACTGGTCCAGTTCGCGTTGCCGGCGCTGAACCAGGTGACGCTCTAGTGGTCGAGATACTGCGCATCGATCTCGACGACTACGGCTTCGTGATGGTGAAGCCTGACGCCGGCCTGGTGCAGGGGCTGGTGAACCGCACTGAGGCTAAGGTCTTGCCGGTCGTCGATGGGCAGGTGCATTTCGGCACACTGCGCCTGCCGATCCGCCCGATGATCGGGGTCATGGCGACGGCCCCGGCGCAGGCTATCGCCACCGCCTATATCGGCCGGCATGGCGGCAACATGGACAACAACCGGGTTACTGTCGGCACCCGGATTCACTTGCCGGTGCAGGTGCCCGGTGCCTCGTTTTATGTCGGCGACCTGCACGCCACGATGGGTGACGGGGAGATGTCAGGCTCCGGGGTGGAGATCGGCGGGCGGGTGCACCTGCGCCTGCGGCTCGAGAAAGGCGCCGCGCGGGAATGGCCTTGGATGGAGACGGAAAACCTCTTGATTACTACCGCTGCTGCCCCGGGCTTTGACGAGGCCGCCGAGATCGCCGCGCGATCGATGATGGCGTTGTTGCAGGAGCGCCTGAGCATCACCCCAAGTGATGCATTCGCCCTATTGTCGATCGCCGGTGACGTCAGAGTGAACCAGCACTGCCGAAGCAGCATCGGCTCAAGCGTGCGCGTTGAGTTCCCCAAACTGAATACCGGGTTCAGCCGCGAGTGAGCACGGTACAACACACCCCACAGGCGTTGCAACTCAGACCTTGTCGGCATCACGTGGGTGGAAACCATACGGCGGTGCGATGACGCATCCAAACTTACTGGACACTGATCAAGGGCACCGTCTTTGCCTTTTTTGATGATGAAGCGCTGAGCCGTGGCGCTGCCATGGCGTTCTATGCCGCCACGTCACTCGCTCCGGTCCTGCTTATCGTGATTGCGATTGCCGGCATGGCGTTCGGGCACGACGCTGCGCAAAACGCAATTGCCGCGCAGCTGAGCGGATCAATGGGGCAGAGCAGTGTGGAGATGCTGCAGTCAGCCATCCAAAGCGCGTCAGACGCAACTTCGGGGACGGTAGGGACCATCATCGGCAACGTGACCCTGGTGGCCACCGCATCTGGTGTTTTTGGCGAGATGCAGACCTCCCTGAACGCGATCTGGAACGTCGAGCCAGCCGGGGCCACTCTCTCACGCCTGTTCCGGGCTCGAATTGCAAGCGTCGGCTTGGTGGCTGCATTGGGATTCCTGCTCATCGTCTCGCTTGTCGCAAGCGCCCTTATCACCGCGATCGGTGGCTACATCACGGGCTACCTACCCTTCGGAACCCTGATTATCAGCGTGATCAACACAGGGATCTCATTTGCTCTTCTTGCGGTCCTGTTTGCTGCGATCTACAAAGTGCTGCCGGACCGGAAGCTGGAGTGGCGCGACGTGATCGTTGGCGCTTGCATTACCGCGACATTGTACACTATCGGCAAATCGCTAATCGGGTGGTATCTTGGATCGAGCACTGTGGCGTCTGCGAATGGAGCAGCGGGATCTCTGCTTATCGTGTTTCTCTGGGTTTACTATTCGTCCCAAGTTTTCCTTCTCGGGGCGGAGTTCACCCATCAGCGTTGGTTGCAACGACATCCGCTGAGCGCCAACGGTCGAGATGCCGCACCCGCACCCCGAGCCGTCGAGCCTCCCAGCCGTGCTCGAGACGGCTGACCTGACTGCGGCGAAACGAAGCGTTCCGAATCACTCGTCCTGACCGTGGTTGCCTTTGCCATCGTGCTCGTCAGCCTTGCGCGCGAACTTAAACGACGCGCGTGACTAATGAGGTGTTCGGACGGTTGGAATCAGCCGGCCACCTAAATTAGATGTCGCAACGCGCAACCAAACTCCTCAGTTCGGTAGACAGCTGGCATTTGAGGTCTGAGGACGACCAACGCCCATCCGTCGCTTATGAAGGCGCTGGCCGGGGCGCACCGGTGGCGGCACATGTTGGAGGCCGGCGAGCATGGCACAGCGCGGGAACTCGCCAAAGCGGAGCGGGTCAATAAGACCTACATCTGCCGAGCGCTGCGGCTGACGCTGTTGGCGCCGGACATGGTCGAGGCGATCCTGGATGGGCGGCAGCCGAAGGGGATGACGCTGCCGGGGTTGATGGCGGGGGTGGAGGTGGAGTGGGGCGCGCAACTCCAACCTCTCCAGTTGCGTCCGCTGATGTTCGAAACGCCGCGGCCGTAGATCATCAAAGCACAAACCAGTTGGCATCCACCGGCCCCTTCGCCTTCACGAAAATCGTCAGATCGGCGGTGGTGTCGTTGTTCACGTTGCCCTGGATCAGCCGCACTGCCCCCTGCACCTCCCAGCGCAGCTGGCCCGGGGTGCCGTTGAACGCCGCGGTGCCGATGAAGCTGAATGCGTCGTTTGCTAGAGTCGACGCGATGGAGTCGATGCGCGACAGGTCGAGCTGCTCGCCGACGCCCCGGCTGATGTCTTGGAACGTGCTAGCGGTGGTGCTGGCAGGGCCTACAGCGCTCGATAGGAACTGGAACTTGTCAGTGCCGCCGAGTGCTGTGATGTCGTACAGGCCGGCACCGATGAACAAGATGTCGCTGCCCAGGGTGCCGGACTGGTGGGGTGTGATACCGACGGCGAGACCAGCTACACTCAGCGGGCCGGGGTCGTCGTTGATGATGACGCCTTGTGCAGATGGTGCCCCGCTGGCGGCAGCGCCGGCCGGCGGCGTGTCATCGTTCACGATCGTCGTCGTGGCGCGCCCGGGTTGAATCCGCGCGCCACCGGTGGCGGTGGACAGGGTGAGCGCGAACGCCTCGTCCGGCTCCAGCATGGCGTCGCCGGCGATATTCACGGTGATGGTGGCGGTGGACTCACCGGGGGCGAAACTGGCCATGCCTGAGGGCAGCACCGCGCCGGAGAAATCGGCCGCGGTGACCGAGGGGCCGCCGAGCAGCTGGATCGAATAGGTGCGGGGATTATTGTCCCATTGCGAGCCAGCCGCCACAACGCCACCCGACAGTTCGGGAAGGGTGCCGGTAAAGATCGACGCGACAGCGTTCGCGTCGATGGACGAACCGCCATTGTTCAGCGTGAAATCGCCACTCTCGCCGTCCCACCTGACCGACGGCGTGGTACCTGGCGGATACCAGAACGCCATCACCGTGTCTGGCCCGATCGGCACCGGGGTTGCCAGTGTAAAGTGTTCACTCCGGCGGCCGTGACGGTCTCCAGCCCGCTGCCGCCGATGTATTTCCGGGTGGTGCCAAGATCCTGGTAGATCAGAAGTTGCACTTGCCCAGCGGCCTGGTTGGCATAGATTTGCCACTGCGTGGCCACGGCGTTGCTCTGGATCGTCTCGTGCCGGTCGAAGAACATAATGCCCGTTGCCTGGTCTACGGTGCCGCGAAACTCCAGGGGGTTCCCGCCGACAAAGGCCGGCGCGGCAATTCCGGCGACCGGTACAACCGACCAGCCGACGCTTTGCGTGCCGCTCAGGTCGCCGCTGCGCGTGACGGTGAACACCACCGGGGTGGTGCCGCTGTTGCCCTCCGCCACGCTTGGGCTGTTGGCCGTGACGGCCAACGTCGTTCCCGGGCCTTGGATGCGGACGTCATCGAGTAGCGGATCGGCGAAGTCTCCGTTCGCTGTAGTATCGGTGATGCGCAATGTGACCACCGCACCATCTGCCTTGAAGACGAAGCTCTCATCCGACCACACCGGCGGCACGAAGGAAAAATTGCCATTCCGCTGCACGGTCTGATGTGCTAGCCTCGTCATCCTGTCCGCCCCCAGCGCCTCCACCTTCAGGCTCAGCGTCTGGCCCGCTAAATCCACGGTGCCGAAAGCGAAGCTCAC
>JBBQMG010000200.1:0-5789 GCA_038328705.1 Acidimicrobiales bacterium
CTTCAGCACCATCCTGCTGGTCTTCGCTCTCGTTGCGATGTTCGTCGGGGCGTTCATCATCAACAACACCTTCTCGATCACCGTCGCCCAACGGACCCGCGAGATGGCACTCCTGAGAGCCATCGGTGCCTCGGGACGCCAAGTCAAGCGCTCTGTGCTGATCGAGGCGGTCATCGTCGGTGTCCTCGCCTCCGCTGCCGGACTGGCGTCGGGCGTCGGTGTCGCCACAGGGCTGGCGAAGCTGATGTCCCAGTTCGGGATCGAAATCCCCGACGGGCCGATGGCCATCTCCAGCTCCGCCCTCGCCATGTCGTTCGGGGTCGGCGTCGCCGTCACCACACTGTCCGCCTGGCTCCCCGCACGTCGAGCAGCGAAGATCGCTCCCATCGATGCCATGCGCTCGGTGAGCGTCGACGACTCAGCTGGGTCCACCCGTAGGGCGACGCTCGGGGCGGTCGTCGTGACCGGCGGCATCGGTGCCCTGCTCACCGGACTAGCGGTCGACGAGATCGCACTCGTCGGTGCAGGGGCGCTGGCGACATTCAGCGGCGTGGCCATTCTCGGTCCCGTGCTCGCCCGACCGGTCGCCCACCTGCTGGGTGTACCACTGCGTCTGCGTGGCGTCAGCGGCGACATCGCAACCCGCAACGCCATCCGCAGCCCGAAACGCACCGCCCGAACCGCAGCGTCGCTGATGATCGGTGTCGCCCTCGTTGGCTTCATCACCGTCTTCGCCGCATCGACGAAGACCTCTATCGCGGGCAGCCTCGACGAGGAGTTCGTCGGCACACACATCATCGGTGACGGAGGCTGGGACAACGTCTCGGGACTCAGCCCGCAACTCGCCGACAAGCTGCGAGCCCAGCCCGGCGTCGACGTCGTCTCCCAAGCCCGCATCGCCCCAGCCGTCGTGAACGGAACCCCAACCGAGGCGTTCTACGCATTCGACGCCACCACCATCGACGACCTCTTCCAGTTGGGCAGCATCGAGGGTGACCTCGGCTCGCTGGGCACCGACGGCATCGCCGTGTCGGTCGCCGAAGCCGAAGCCAACGCATGGACCCTCGGGTCGAGCGTGCCGGTCACGTTCATCGGCGGTGACACAACGTTCACCGTCGAAGCCATCTACACCTCGGGCGCCGACTGGGTCGGGGCGAACTTTGTCGACATCGACGCCTTCACGGCGAACGGGTTGGACGAACTCGACTACCGCATCTACGTCTCGGGGGACACCGCAGCGATCACCACCGTGACCAACGCCGATGCATCAGCCGTCGTGCAAGATCGAGCCGCGTTCATCGACAGCAAGAACGCCGACATCGACACGATGCTCGGACTGTTCTACGCAATGCTCGCTCTGGCAATCTTCATCGCCCTCCTGGGCATCGCCAACACGCTCGCGCTGTCCATCTGCGAACGCACTCGTGAACTGGGCCTGATGCGGGCAATCGGTATGACTCGCGCACAGACCCGTTCGATGGTTCGGTGGGAGGCGACCATCATCGCCGTGTTCGGCAGCACTCTCGGTCTCGTCATCGGCACGTTCTTCGGTTGGGCAGTTGTTCGAGCACTCGCGGACGAAGGCATCGACACACTCACCGTGCCGGTCATCTCGCTCGCCATCGTGACCTTCATCGCCGCTGTTGCTGGGTCAACCGCCGCGATCCTCCCCGCACGGCGAGCCGCCCGGCTCGACGTGCTCTCCGCACTGGTGAGCCCGTGACCGATGCCGCGACGGCTGCAGCGGCAGTACATCCTCAACACGACGGCCGGCCGGCCCTCCAACCTCAGTTCCGTGACGAGAGATGGACGTCTCGCCGTCGGTGTAGAGGAGTCCCCACGATGTTGTTCGCCGCCTTTGCGATGCTCGCCATCACCGGCTGCAACGGTGGTCTCGACGAAACCGTCGATCACACCGAGGAGTCGATCGTCGACCCCACCGGCATCCGCAGGATCGTGATCGCAGCTGACAACGGGGATGTCGCCCTCGAAGCTGGAACCAGCGACATCGAGATCGACGCCCTGATCGCGGAACAGGAGAAGGGTGACGGCAAGTGGACAGTCGACGTGGTCGACGCCACGCTCGTCGTCACCGGAACCAGTGACGACGGATGGTTCGACCGATGTGAGGTCGGCTTCCGGATCATGGTCCCCACCGGCCTCGACATCACCGTGCAGACGGACAACGGCGACATCGACCTGCAAGGCCTGTCCGGATCCGTCGACCTGACGACGGACAACGGCGACATCGACGGCATCGGCCCGACCCCGTACGCCTTGTTCAGGAACGTCCCTATCCCGCCAGCAGAAGGAAACGTGTTCGACAACTTCACATAGGAGTACGACGAAATCCGCGCGACGGCTGCAGCAGCGAGGAACGCGAGCGGGAACCACCGACCCGCCGTGTCCGCGACCTGGCCCATCAACGCGAAAACACCAGCACCGATCATCACGCCGGTGCCCATCGACACTGCACCCGACAAGGTGATCTTGGAGTCTGCGGATTGCTTCTGCTCGTCTACGGTCGAACTCAAGCCAGCGGTTCCTCCTCTGGCTGGGTTGCCCGTTTTCGCCATTTGCCAAACTACTCGGTGTCGGAAAGCGCACTTCCGGCTACCGGGGATGATCCGGACGCCGGGTTTCCGTGTGTGGAGAGTCGTCCAAGGACCACCTCATCTCAGCCGGCCGGCGAGCGCTCCGGCCACGATGCGTGCGTCGTGATCGATCGCCCAGAGCGTGCCGGTCAGCGGGATCCGGAAACCGACGAAACCGAGCGTGGGCTTCGGCACCCCGGCGATCGGGCGGCCGTCCTGATCGAGGACGTCGAGGTGCCCGACGAGCGCCTCGAGTCCGGTTCGGTAGCCGGTGGCCGCAATCACGTGGCCGGCATCGACGTGGCTGCCGTCGGTGAGTCGGGCGCCGGTCGCGTCGAGGTCGGCCACTTCGCCCACCACCTTCACGCGCCCCGAGCGCACGAGTTCGACGATGCCGTCCGCGGTCATCGGCTCCTTGCATTCCGCGAGCAGCTCCATCATCGGTGCCGTTGGCTCGGGGAGGTAGTCACGGCGGCCGTAGATGCGGCGCTCGATCCAGGGGGCGATCCGGTCGAGCACCGAATCGGGCAGCGCGTCGCCCGCTGGCGCGAACGGCGTTGCCGGCAAATGGGCGACCTCGCGAGGGAACACCTGCGGCGCAGATCGCACGGCCCAGGTGACGTCGACGCCGGCACGGGCAAGGTCAACGCAGATCTCACCGCCCGAGCTACCGGCACCGACGACGAGCACCCGCTCGTCAGCATGGTCTACCGGGCGTCGGTACTCCCCGGCATGGAGTAATCGGCCCGTGAACTCGCCGGCGCCCGGCCAGTCAGGCAGCTTCGGCATCCGCGAATGTCCGGTCGCGATCACCACGCCGTCGAACGCGCGCTCGAACGTCGGACCGGTCACGCGCCACCCCTCCTCGACCGCTTTGATCAATTTCACCTCGCCATCGGTGCCGAGGGTGCACTCCAGGCGGTGATGGGCCGCGTACCGCTCGAGATACCCCACGATGTCGTCGCGCCCGACCCACCGCCCGAGCGAACGCTCCATACGAAGACCAGGCAGGTCGGACATCCATCGGACGGTGTTCAGTCGGAGCGAGTCGTAGCGGCCGGCCCACGACGAACCGATTCGTTCGTCGCGGTCCAGCACGATCGCCCGCGCACCACCTCGACGGAGCAGAGCCGCCGTCGCCAGGCCGGCCGGTCCCGCACCAATCACGGCGACTTCGGGCGCGCCCTGCGGCGGCAGTGGCGCGGCCCACGGTCGGACCCGTTCGCTGATTCGTCGCGCGGTGCCCAGCTCAATCATTTGTTGCTTGCGATCTCTTCGGTCACAGCCTGCTCGCTCTCGATCTCCGACGGGTTGAACCTCGTTGCGCTTGGGTACCGGTGCAGTATGCGTTCTCCTACCGTTGTCTGTGTTGCCGTAGTCGTGATGTTGTTCTCAGCGGGATGCTCGTCCGCTGATACCACGTCGACTGAGGATTCGACGGCTGTGTCTGTGGGCACCGAGGAGTCCAGTGGGCCGAGGGTGCCGGGATCGGTGGCCGCGATGTTTCCCGATGTTGTCAACGTGGTTGCCACCAAGGCGGACGGGGGATGGACGTTCGATGTCACGTTGTCGTCGCCATATGACACTCCCGAGCGCTATGCGGATGCCTGGCGTGTGGTCGGTTCGGACGGCACGGTCTTCGGTGTGCGGGAGCTCGATCATGATCATGCTGCCGAGCAGCCGTTCACGCGTTCGCTCGCCGATGTTCAGATCCCTGACGATGTGAAGATGGTCGTTGTCGAGGGTCGCGACCAGGTGAGCGGGTACGGCGGCACGACGTTCGAGGTGACCCTGACGAACGGATGACCGCGTGTCGCCAGGCGAGGGGCCGGAACGAAGGAACGGGTGATTGCGACGTTCTTGGCGCGCGAGTTCTTGGTCCCGTTCGTCGCGTCGCGAGATCAGCGGTGTGTGGAGCCGATGGCCTGTCCCCATACATGGACGAGCGGGAGCGGCTGACGTGGTGGTTCCGGCGGGAGCAGTTCGCCGAACACCCTGTCAAGCGCTCATACGACAATGACGCACGCCGAGCCGGCTCCGAGAAGACGAGGACGCGGATCCTCGAGGTGGCGTTCGAGATCATCACGACGCATGGTTACCGGGCAGCGACCATCGCCAAGATTGCACGCGCGTCCGACGTACGTGTCGACACGATCTATGCGCTGATCGGGCGCAAACCAGCACTGCTCAACGAACTCATCGAACGATCGATCTCCGGAACCGACCGAGCAGTCGCACCCGCCCAGCGGCAATACGTCCAACAGATGCGAGCGGAACCCGACCCCGCCAGGAAGCTCGCCATCTGCGCAGACGCCATCTGTGAGATCCACCAACGGATGGCACCACTGCTCAATGCTCAATGCTCAATGCACAATGCACAATGCACAATGCACTACGCGACGCGGCCACGACCGACGACGAAGCGCAACAGATATGGCGGCGAATCAGCGACCGGCGCGCCCGCAACATGCACGACCTCGTCGGGGAACTTGGTCCACGCGGAACACTCCTTGCCGACCTGACACCCAACGACGCTGCAGACATTATCTGGGGCACGGCGAGCACCGAGCTCTTCATCCTGTTCACGACCGAACGCAAATGGAGCTCCACCACCTACCGACGCTGGCTCGCCGACACGTGGTGCCGACTGCTCCTCAACAACAGCAACATGACACACAGTCAATGAGACGGTGACGAGCCGAACACCCCTGCGGGCGACCAACACAGTGCCTCAGGCGCGCCGCTCGAGGCGCTCGCTTCGCAATGATTCGATCGCTGTTCTGCGTCGTAGGTTCTGTATGCGGCGAGCATTGATTCCGGTTTGGTTCACTTGGCTTTCATCGGTATGTCGGCTTGGTTGGTCGGCGGTGGCGTGTGTAGTGAACGCTCGAAGATCGCCTGTGCCGTCCATCGCATCAGTGCGACGGCTTCGGCGCTGGTGAGCCCGGCGATGTCGGTCAGCCACACCAACGCCTCGATCCCGGAGGTGGCTCGGAATGCGAAAACCACGCGTTGCAGCTCGTCGTCTGACAGCGCGTCGCCGACCCCGTCGAGGGGTGAAGCTGCGGTGTGCTGGGTAGAGGCCCTGTATGGAAATCATTCGGCATGAAGATGGCTCGCTGACTGTCCCGGTGACCCCGGGGCGTCATGACGGCGACGACGAGACAGAGGGTGAAGTCGAGGCAGTGGAGACCA
>JBBQMG010000201.1:0-5785 GCA_038328705.1 Acidimicrobiales bacterium
GAGAGGTCGAGCTGCACATCCACTTCGTGCCCGGCCGCGCGCAGCCGATCAAGGCCACCTTCGGCGATCTCTTCCGTGACGAGGATGCGTGCCATACGCCCATCGTTACCGGGCTGAGCCCCCGATACGAAGCGCGTTGAACGTTCTGTTCAAGCAGCGCCGCACGTTTCGTACACTCACCTGCGATGTATGCCGGCCGCAACGAGACCGAACAGTGGTTCATCCGTCGCGGATTGCCCCACTTCATCGAGCCCTACGGCACCGGCCCCGACGTGTGGAGCCGGGCCGCGCCCGTCCTGGTCATTGCGTATGTCGCCGGCGGCCTGCATGCACTTGACCTGGCCAACTGGTCGGTCGCGCAGAACCTTGCCGCCGGGGCGTTCGTCATCGCGCTGCTGTTCGCCACCTGGATGCTGACCAACCGGCTGCGCCATCGGCCGGCACTCTCACGTCCTCGCGAGCTGGGCCCACCTGAGCTCGCTGCGTTCCTCATCGGCCCCGCCTTGCCGGCGCTGGTGTTCGAACAGTGGGGCGACGCGCTGCAGGCGCTAATCGAAGGCACCGTCGTGCTGGCCGTCATCTACCTCTTCACCAGCTACGGCGTGCTCCCACTGATGGGCTGGGCCGCGTCACAGACGTTCTCCCGCATCGGCTCCGTGGGCCGCATGCTGACCCGGGCGCTACCGCTGCTGCTGCTCTTCACCACCTTCTTGTTCATCAACGCCGAGGTGTGGCAGGTGGCCGGCACGCTTGAGGGCCCCGTCTACATCGTCACGCTGGCGTTGTTCTTCCTACTCGGCAGCGCGTTCGTGCTCTCCCGTGTGCCCGAATCCATCCGCTCGGTCAACGCCTTCGACGACTGGAGCGAGGTCGCAGAACAGTTGCAGGGCACACCGGCAGAGGACAGCCAGCTCCCCGCACACGGCGACCCGATGGAACGGCCGCTCTCCATTCGCCAATGGGTCAACATCGGAATGGTCAGTGTCTTCAGCCAGGCGATTCTCATCACGTTCGTGGCCGTGATCCTGGCGGCGTTCTTCACGCTGTTCGGTCTCCTCGCCATTCCGGAGGAGACGGCGGCGTACTGGACCCAGCTTCCCGAGGTGCACGTCCTCGCCCGCTGGAACGTCGGCGGGCGCACGCTGGTGCTCAGCGAACCGCTGCTGCGAGTGGCGGGCTTCCTCGGCGCGTTCACCGGGATGTACTTCACCGTCGTACTCGGCACCGATGCCACATACCGCGGCGAGTTCGCCGAGGACGCCGGCCCACAAATTCGCCAGGCGCTGGCCGTGCGGCTCGCCTCTCACCACACCGCCCACAGCGACTAGGTTGCCGCCGTCACGTTCAGTACCTGAGGAGCTACTCGCCATGTCCCACCAATTCCTTTCCGACGAATGGATGGCCGCCGCCGCCGCCATACGCGAGAAGTACGCCGACCAGGCAACAAAGGTCACCAGCAGCATTCGGATGAACCAGGTCATCACTGACGTGCCGTTCGGCGGCGGCACGGTCAACCTGTTCCTGGACACCTCGTCGGGCGATGTGGTGATGGAGAAGGGCGCGCTCGACACGCCCGACCTGACCTTGACCACCGACTGGGAGACTGCCCGCAAGATCTTCGTCGACCAGGATCAGGCAGCAGGCATGCAGGCCTTCATGTCCGGCAAGGTCAAGGTGCAGGGCGACATGATGAAGATGATGGCCATGCAGACCTCGATGCCCAGTGACGACATCGCCAAGCAGATCGCCACCGAGATCAAGGACATCACCAGCTGACAACGGCTGATAGGTAGTGAAGTGCCGCGCGCTAGCGCGGAGTACTGCATACAAAGGTGGCCGCCAGGCATCCGCCGGCGGCCACCACCGCGCCCACGATGAACGCAGTGTGGAAGGGCGCCAAGTTGTCAGGGGCAGCGCTGACGCTGATGGTTGCGAGTACGGCAGAGCCGAGAACCTGACCCATCTGGGTGCTCAGCTGTTGCATCGCCCCGGCGACACCAAGGTCGGCGTCATTGACCGAACCAGCCATCAGCGACGTGAGTGCGGGCGACGCGATGCCCAGGCCGATGCCCGAGAACGCGGTGGCGGCGATGATGAAGATGTACGACGAGTCGAGCCCGACGATGGCCCACAGCGCCATCGAGATCACCACACCGATGGCGCCAACCACGCCCGCCACCCGTTCGCCGACGCGCAAGGTGACGATCGCAGCCAGTGGCGCTATCAATGAAAACGCCAATGGTCGCGAGATCACCAGGTACCCCTTCGTCGCTTCACCCAAGCCGAGACCGCGAGTGCCGAGCACCTGCGGAATCAGGAAGAACCCGCCCATGTAGGCGAAGTTGGTGAGCGTCTGGCTGAGCACAGGAAAGGCGAAGTTGCGTGTGCGGAACCATGCGAGCACGACCAATGGCGCTTCCGCACGTTTCTCCACCCGGACGAACACCACGATGGCCGTGGCCGACAGCAGCAGGCAACCAATCGTCGCCGTGCTCCCCCAGCCCCAGGCGCGACCCTGACTGATCGCAACGAGCAGCGAGGTGGCGCCGATACCAAGCGTCACCGAACCAAGGACGTCGAACTTGACGCCCTTCAACCGGTCCGTGCCCGGCAGCAGCCACAGGGCAACGATGAATCCGACGAAACACAGCGGCGCCTGCACGGCGAAGATCGCCCGCCAGCCGACTGCCTCCACCAACGGACCTCCGATGACCACGCCGATGACGGGCCCACCGGCGGTGACGAAGCTCCAATAGCTGAGCGGTTTCACCCGCTCGCCGGGTTCGAACATGCGGTTGATGTAGGCCATCGCCGATGGGCCGCAGGCAGAACCGGCTGTTGCCGAGAGGGTGCGAAACAGGATCAGCGTGGCGGCATTCCACGCCAGCGCCGAGGCAACAGCAAACACTCCAGCGAAGAGAAGCCCGCTGACAAAAATCCGCTTGTGGCCCCACAGGTCACCTGCCTTGCCGAACACCGGCCCGACCACACCGAACGCGAGCATTGGGCCGGTAATGGCCCACGTGAGCACCGTCGTCGTCGTGTTCAGCTCGCCTGCGATGCGGTCGAGTGACACCACCAGCAGGGTGATGGTGAAGCCAACGGTGAACAGGCCGCTGAGCACGACCCACAGCACTGCCCAGCGATGGTCGATGCCCACCCTGCGGGCAATGCGGCGGCGCAACAGGATCGGCCACGGAATGACGCCGAGCTCATCGACACCACCGCTGTCGATCGACAGCGTGCGGTGTGAGCTGTTGTGAAGGTTCTCGCGGCGCGGCGGCAGCAGCTTCACGAACGAGCGAGCGGCGCCAGGGCCTCGGCAAGTTCGTTGACGGTCCATTTCGAGTCGCGCTCGACACCGGCGCCGCGCTGCCAGCTCTCCAACATCGTCACCGTGCCACCCTGCACGAGGAAAGTCTCGCCGGTGAACACGCAGTCGCTGGTGGCCAGATAGGCAACGAGCGGGGAGATGTTGGCGGGGTCCCACGGGTCGAAGGCGCTTTCCTTCGGCTTCATGATCTCGCCGAGACCCGGCGTTGCCAGCGTCAGCCGAGTGCGAGCGCCCGGAGCAATGGTGTTGCTCTTGACGCCATAGCGAATAAGCTCCTTCGCCGCAATCTGGCTGAGGGTGGCGATGCCGGTCTTGGCCGCGCCATAGTTGGCTTGGCCTGGGTTGGCGAACAGGCCCGACGTGCTGGAGGTGTGCACCAGGTTGCGCGACTTGACGATGCCGGCCTTGTGCTGCTCACGCCAGTAGGCGGCGGCCCAGCGCGTCGGAGCGAAGTGGCCCTTGAGATGAACAGCGATGACGGTGTCCCACTCATCCTCGGTCATGTTGACCAGCACCCGGTCGCGCAGGATGCCTGCGTTGTTGACCAAGATGTCGAGGTCACCGAAGGTCTCAACGGCCTGGTTGATCATCCGCTGCGCGCCTTCCCAGTCAGCCACGTTGTCGCCGTTGGCGACCGCATCGCCGCCCAAGGCCCTGATCTCCTCGACCACCTGCTGCGCGGGCGTCAGGTCCGTGCCGGTGCCATCGTTGGCACCGCCGAGGTCGTTGACGACCACCTTTGCGCCCTCAGCCGCGAAGTACAACGCATGCTCGCGCCCAATTCCGCGACCCGCACCAGTGATGATTGCAACGCGTCCGTCCAGAGAACCCATGACGTGTACCTCCTGGCTGGGCACGTTAGTGAGCTAGACGACTGGGGCCACAACCGGGGTGGGCGCGAAGGTCAGATCAACGGCGGTTCCACGAATGAACTGCTGACCGTCGACCACCGTCGAGCCGCTGACGGAGGACGACTGGAATGCCTGCGTGGTATCGCCGGTGACGGCGCCAACCGTGAGACCCGCAGCCTGGATGGCGGCGACGATGCCGTTGTAGTCGAGGCCGGCGAGCGACGGCATTGCCACCAGATCGGGACCTTTGGACACAGCAACCGTGATGGTGGCACCGCGAGCGGCCTCGCTGCCCGGCGGAAGGTCTTGGCGGATGACCGACCCGACCGGGACCGTGTTGCTGAACTCGTCGGCAACCTGTGCATAGACCAGACCCAACGTCTGGAGGGCCGCGGTTGCGTCGGCGATCGTCATGTTGGTGAGGTCCGGAACTGCGCGCGGGGCAGGCCCGGCAGACGGCATGACCTGCACGGTGGTGCCCTTCGTGACAGTCGCGCCGGCGGTCAACGTGGGTGCGGCAGGCACCGACCACGAAACGATGGCGCCGGGAAGCGCCATCTCATCGAACACCGGGTCGGACACGATGATGACCAACCCAAGGTCAGCGAGTGCCGTAGTGGCCTCCGGCACCGTGAGTCCAGCAAGTTCGGGCAGTGCTCGAGGGGCCGGGCCAGTACTGACAAAGATGGTGATGGTCGTGCCGTGCTCGAGCGTGGTGCCCGCGTTCGGCTCGGTGCGCACGACAACTCCTGCTTCCACCGTCTCGTTGGCTTCCTCCTCGATCGCCCCCTTGAACGGACCAATCTGGTTGAGCGCTTCGCCCTGCCGCATCCCTGCGAGATTCGGAACGGTGCTGGTCTCGGGGCGAGTGTTGTACCACGCCAGCACACCGCCGCCAACTGCGAGGACGACCAATAGCGCGATGAACCACCGGCGGCCGCCACTGACTGCCGGTGGGTGCTCGGGAAACTCATCAGCCGGATCGAACTCTTCCTCGTCGACTTCGAGAACCACAGGTTCAGTCGGCTGTGCAACTACCACGGGGACGACCGCAGTCACCATTGGCTCCAACTGCGGCGGCGGGGGCGGGGGCAACGGAGTGACGGCAAAGGGTGGCGCAGGAGGAGGCAGCTGTGTCGGCACGACCGTGACCACCGGTTCCGTTTCGATCGGTTCAGCCTCGGTGAGCGCGTCGCCAACTGGGTTGACCTCGATCGGCTCGTCAATCGACTCGAGTACGGTGGGCTCAGCTTCGGCCGCCAGCTCGTCGGGCACGACATCGGGCACTACATCGGGCACTACATCGGGCACTACATCGGGCACGACATCGGGCACGATCAGCAGTTCGATGGGCTCCGTGAGCGGTCGTGCTAGTGGGCCGGTGGGCTCGACCGGCTGATCGGCGCCACCGCTGTCGGGTGCGAACAACGAGTTGGCGCGAATCGGCAGCGGGGCAGGCCGCGGCATCTGCTCGGCTGACTGCACCAGAGCACGACCGAACTCGGCGGCGGAGTACCGAGTACTCGGATCAGGGCGTCCCGCCCGTTCGAACACCGCTGCCAACTGCCCGAAGTCCGCCGACACCGGCATCAGACGATCG
>JBBQMG010000202.1:0-5760 GCA_038328705.1 Acidimicrobiales bacterium
GCAGATCGTGGTGTGGGACATCGATGACCAGCCGATGGCGCTCATCAACCCGGTGGTCGTGGAGAGCGACGGCGAGTGGGTGTACAGCGAAGGCTGCCTCAGCATCCCCGAGCTCTACGTCGACATCCTTCGCCCCAACAAAGTGCTGGTGCGGGGGATCGACATCGACGGCAACGAGATCGAGATCGAAGCCGACGAGCTGATGGGCCGCATGTTTCAACACGAGATCGACCACCTCAACGGGGTGCTCATGTTCGATCGAATGACACCCGACCAGCGCAAGACCGCGATGACCGAGTATCGCAAGCTGCAGGAGCCGACGACGGCGCCCGCGCAGCGCCGCCGCCTGCGCTTGTCGTGAGGGCATCGTGACGTTGAGGGCATCGTGAAACTGGCGTATTTCGGTACGCCGGAGATGGCGGTTCCACCGCTGCACGCACTCGTCGCCGCTGGGCATGACGTCGCCCTCGTGGTGACCCGGGTCGACAAGCGACGTGGTCGCGGCAGCGAACTGAGCCCGAGCCCGGTGAAGGCCGCGGCACTCCACCTCGGTCTGACGGTCTCGCACACCGTCGACGATGTATTGGGTCGTTACATCGAACTTGGAGTGGTGGTCGCCTTCGGTCAGCTGATCAAGCCGCACGTGCTGACAGAAGTGCCGATGGTCAACATGCACTTCTCGTTGCTGCCCCGTTGGCGTGGTGCGGCGCCTGTCGAGCGGGCGTTGTTGGCCGGGGATACCGAAACAGGAGTGTGCCTGATGAAGCTCGAGGAAGGCCTCGACACCGGCCCGATCTACGACACCGTTCGCCTGCCGATCTCGCCAACCGCCACGGCAGAGGACCTTCGTCGCGACCTCGTCGCCGTGGGGACCGAGCAACTCATTCGTTGTCTTGCAGCACCGCTCCCGCTGCCGGTTGCGCAGCAGGGCGAACCGTTGTACGCGGCAAAGATCCTCCCCGAGGACTTGCGCATCGACTGGTCGCAGACGGTGAAACAGATCGACCGACTGGTACGCGTCGGGGGCGCGTGGACAACCTTCCGTGGAAAGCGTCTGAAGGTCCTGGTGGCGTCATTGGATGACAGGGAGACATTGGAATGCGGCGGCGAGCGTTCACCGGAACGGCCGCTGCCCGGACTGCGGCTGGTTGCCGTGCAACCCGAGGGCAAAGGCCCCATGCCATACGCCGACTTCGCCCGCGGCGCCCGCCCGCAGAATGACGAGACGTTCGAGTGAACCAATCTGCACGCATGGTCGCCTTCCGCTGCCTGCAACGGATCGATCATGAGGGTGCCTACGCGAACATCGTGCTGTCGGCAGAGCTCGGTCGCAGCAAGCTGGTGGAACGAGATCGCAAGTTCGTGACCGACCTCGTCTACGGCACCACACGCATGCGTAGAGCCTGCGACGCGCTCGTTGATCGTTTCGTCGCGATCAACCCGTCACCCGAGGTGCGCACGGTGCTGCGGCTGGGCGCGTACCAACTGCACTTCGCCGGGGTGCCTGCTCATGCCGCGGTGGGGGAGACCGTGGAGTTGGCACCGAAAAAAGCGCGTGGCTTCGTCAACGCCGTGCTCCGCAAGGTGGCCAACACGCCGATGAAGTGGCAGAACGATGCGGTTCGGCTCAGCTACCCCGACTGGATCGTTCAGCGACTGACCGACGAGCTTGGCTACGACGACGCCATCGCCACGCTGACGACGATGAACGAAGCGCCGTCGGTCACGGAGCGCGACGACGGCTACATCCAAGATCTCGGTTCGCAGTGGGTGACTGCAGCGGTACCGGCCAGCGAGGGCCAACTCATCCTCGATGTGTGTGCGGCGCCGGGTGGTAAGGCAACTGGTATCGCTACCTCTGGCGCCACCGTGATTGCCGCCGACCTGCAACCTCAGCGAGTCGGCTTGATCACGGAGAACGCCGCTCGTCTCGGCACGAACGACGTACTTGCACTCGCCGCTGACGCAACCAACCCGCCGTTTCGCGCTGCGACCTTCGACGCAGTGTTGATCGATGCGCCATGCAGCGGGCTGGGCACGCTTCGTCGCCGTGCAGATGCCCGGTGGCGCATCACCCCTTCCGACGTCACCGACCTCGTCGCCCTGCAGCAACGCATCATCGAGGCCTGCGCCCCGCTGGTGAAGCCCGGCGGGGTGCTGGTCTACAGCGTGTGCACGCTGCTGGCCGACGAGTCCAGCCAACACCTGTTCCCCGCCGACTTCGAGGCGATCACAGAGCGACCGGAAGGGGAGTGGCGCCCATTCGGTGACGGGTGGCGAGTGTTGCCCCACGACGCAGACACGGACGGCATGACTTTGCTTCGCTACCGTAAGCCGTGATGAGAGAGCCGATATGAGCGACGCACTTCCACAGGCCAAGGTGCTGACTGTCAGCGATGGTGTCATCGCAGGAACGCGAGTGGATGCAAGTGGGGCCGCCCTCGCCGAACTGCTGCGCTCGAACGGGTTCGACGTGGTCTCGCAGACCGTTGTTCCCGATGGTGCCGAGAGCGTTGCGGCGGCGCTGACCGAACTGGCCGCCGGCTTTGCCGGGCTGATCGTCAGCACCGGTGGTACCGGCTTCGCTCCACGTGATCAATCGCCGGAAGGCACCCGCATGGTGATCGAGCGTGAAGCCCCCGGCCTCGCGGAGGCAATGCGATTGGTCAGTCCGCTCGGTCGTCTTTCGCGGGGCATTGCCGGCATTCGCGGCCAAGCCATCATCTGCAACACACCAGGCTCGCCGAAGGGCTGTGTCGAGCAGTTGGCCGCAATCATCGATGTGTTGCCGCACGCACTGCGTCTGCTGGCCGATTCTCCTACCAGCCACTGAGGCGCTCGGCGGTAGCCTCGTCGGCGTGCTGAAGCTCGTGTTGCCCAAGGGTTCGCTGGAGAAGGCGACGCTCGACCTGTTCGAAGCGGCAGATCTGCCGGTGTTGCGCTCGTCGTCCGTCGACTACAAGGCCACGATTGCGGATCCGCGCGTCTCGGAGGTGCGCATTCTGCGCCCGCAGGAGATTCCTACCTACGTTGCCGAAGGCTTGTTCGACATCGGCATCACCGGTCGCGATTGGGTGGAGGAGACCGCGAGCGACATCGTCAGCCTTGGTGAGCTGAAGTACTCGAAGGCAACGTCGCTGCCCATCAAGGTGGTCGTTGCCGTTGCCGGCGACTCGCCGATCACTCGCATAGAAGACTTGCCCCACGGCCTGCGCGTCAGCACCGAGTATCCGGAACTCACGCGCCGCTTCTTCGCGGAGAAGGGCATCGCCGCCGACATTCGCCTGAGCTATGGGGCCAGTGAGGCGAAGATTCCCGACATCGCCGATTGCATCGTCGACATCACCGAGACCGGTCGTGCGTTGCGGGCAGCCGGCCTGCGCATCATTGGCGAGATCCTGCAGAGCTACACCGAAGTCGTGGCCAACAAGGCTGCGTACGACGACCCTGCCAAGCGCCACGCGATGGGCCAGCTGATGACGCTGCTCAACGGCACCCTCGACGCCAGAGGCCGGGTGCTGGTGAAGATGAACGTGGGCGCCGGCCAACTCGATGCAGTGCTCGCCTTGCTGCCGGCGATGAAGACGCCGACGGTGAATGCACTTGCGGGTGAGGGTGGCTTTGCCGTCGAGACGGTGGTGTCCAAGACACAGATCAACACGCTGATCCCGGAGTTGGTCGACGCAGGGGCCACTGGCATCCTCGAGCTGCCGATCTCGAAGATCATCCCATGAGTGCGTCCCACGTCGGTACTGTGGTGGCGTTCGATGCCGCTGTCGGGCTGGGCGAGGTCGAGCGCAGCGACGGGCAGCGCTTCCAGTTCCACTGCATCGAACTGGCCGACGGCACTCGCACGATCGACGTGTCGACTGCGGTCACGTTCGGGCTGCTGTGCAAGCTGGGGCGCTACGAAGCCAGCGCAGTTGCTCGCGCGTGAACGAGCGCGACCAGCGGATCGTCGATGTGATCCGGTCGCTGCGTGAGGGCGAGGTAGTGACCTACGGCGACATCGCTAACGTGGCCGGCTACCCGAAGATGAGCCGCCTGGTCGGCCGCATTCTTTCCACCACCGACGACGACCTGCCGTGGTGGCGGGTTGTGAATGCCGCTGGCCGGCTGGTGCCCGGCAACGAACGCGAGCAAACGGCGCTGCTGAACGGCGAAGGCGTCACCGTTGCCAGCGGCCGTGTCCGCACCGCCCCATCAGGCCGTTTCGGACGAACCGAAGTTACGGGGCTTCGGTCGCGACGGCTGTGTTCTTGATCTGCACGAACGCGAGGCGGATGTTGGACAATGCGTTGCTCAGCGTTTCGGAGTCCTCGCCAAGCCGTTCGCCGAGGCCCTCGACGAGACAGCCGACTGCGTCGATCGCCAACGCCGCCTCGTGCAACGCCGGCGGCTCTGCACTGAGATGGATGGCCGCCAACTCGTATAGCCCCATCACATGGTTGGAGACCACGATCTCAGCGGGGACGCCAAGGAGCCGGTTGCGGGCATCGTGAATGGCGTCCTGGGCGTCATCGAGGGCTGATTCGTCGAACTCGGCGTCTTTGTCCGTCACGGTTGGTACCCTACCGGGCTGACAACTGAGGCGAAGTGGGGTGTCGTTCGCGGTCATCCCCACCCGGCCACCGCCAGCAGCTCGCTGCAGGTAACAGGTGCGCTCGGGTCACACGCATTGCGTAGCATGCCGTCCAAGGCCTTTTGGCCCGATGCGGTGTGTCCCGTCGTGTTCGGTGACATTCGCATCACCAACACAGGAGGGGCAACACCCATTGCACAGGAGTGAGCAGCCATAGCACCGCCGCAGACACCAGAACACCGGTACAACGAGCGCATCCGTGCCCGAGAGGTCCGACTCATCGGAGCCGACGGCAATCAGTTGGGAATCAAGAATCTTCCCGACGCACTCGCACTGGCCCGCCAGGCCGATCTCGACCTCGTCGAAGTCGCGCCCATGGCGACTCCTCCAGTGTGCCGGATCATGGACTACGGCAAGTTCCGCTACGAGGAAAGCCAGAAGGCCAAAGAGTCACGCAAGAAGACCGTCCACGTGTCGATCAAGGAAGTCAAATTTCGTCCCAAGATCGGCAAGGGCGACTTCGACACCAAAGTGCGCCATATGCATGATTTCCTTGCAGAAGGCCACAAGGTGAAAGTGACACTGCAGTTCCGAGGGCGCGAAATGGCGCACCCGGAACTTGGTTCACGGATTCTCGACGCGGTGCTTGAACAACTGGGGCCGACCGCCAAGGTCGAGACCCAGGCACGGCTCGAAGGGCGCAACATGACCATGGTCTTGGCGCCCGACAAGAAGGTCGTTCCGAAGAAGCCGAGTGAGGACAAGCCGCACCCGGTCGCAGAGGAACCCGCCAGCGAAGCAGCGCCTGTTGAGGTTGCTACGGAGCCGGCGGCGCAAGTCGTCGAGGTTCAAGTTGCAGAGGTCACGGAGCCAGTAGTGGCCGCCGAACCCGAAGTGGCCGCCGAGCCGACACCCGAGCCAGACCCCGCCTGACACACAGATCGACGTTGACCGGCGGTTTCGCCGCCAGACACATTTCATTGAGCGATTCGTTCACTGAACGACACATAGGAAAACGCTATGCCCAAGATGAAGACCAGCAAGACCGCGGCCAAGCGGTTCAAGACGACCGGTACCGGCAAGCTGCGCCGTTTGCAGCAGAACCGTCAGCACCTGTTCGAGAAGAAGCCGTCCACCCGCACCCGTCGCCTCGACGGCCAGGTCGATGTCCACCCCGG
>JBBQMG010000203.1:0-5725 GCA_038328705.1 Acidimicrobiales bacterium
ATCTTGGTACCGGTGGCGAGCGAGTCGACCACGCTCACGCTGGGTGTGTAGTAGCCGCCGAGGAGACTGTCCTCGTTGATGAACGGCACCATCTCCTTGATCTCGGCGGGCGTGACCAGGCTGGCCTCGATGCCCCAGGCCTTCGCCGACGTCATGCGTCGCTTGAACTCTTCGAGGCGCTGCGGCTCGCGGGCGACTTCGATGCCACCGCAGGTGTTGTTGAGGCCGGCGTCGATGTACTGGTTCTGGCTGTCCAGCGTGAGGAACGCCATTTCCTTGTTGTGATCCGTGGGGAAGATGAAGTTGGATGCGTGGCCGGTGCTACCACCGGGATTGGGTAGCGGACCCTTGTCGATCTGCACCATGTCGGTCCAGCCCAGACGGGCAAGATGGCCGACCAAACAGTTGCCGACGATGCCGGCGCCGATGATGACGACCTTGGCCGATGACGGAAATGCGTTGGACGCAGAATCGCTCACTGATGTCTCCCACGAAGTCAAAGATCGCGTCGACCACGATCCGGTGATATATCATCACCATATCACAGCACCCATGGCGCCTATATCGCTCAGTGAGCAGGCCTACCGCGACATCCGCCGGATGATCGTGCAGCTGGAACTTGCCCCCGGTGCCGTGATTCGCGAGGACGCGTTGCAGTCATCGCTGCAACTCGGGCGCACCCCGATCCGCGAGGCGTTGCAACGTTTGGTGCGCGATCAGTTCGTGACCGTCATCCCCCGCCGCGGCATGTACGTCAGCAGTATCGACGTCGGGGACCTGGCCGTGCTCTACGAGACCAGGGCAATTCTCGAGCCGTACGCGATGCGACTGGCCTGCGTGCGCGGCGACGAAGCCGTGTGGGACGAAATGGTTACGCTGTTGGAGAGTGCTACGGATTCGTCGTCGCCGGTGGATCTGCTGGAGATCGATCGCCAGTGCCGGGAACTGGTGTGGGCCGCGGCCGACAACCGCTTCCTGACCAACCAGCTCGACATGTTGTACGCACACAGCGACCGTCTGTGGCACATCTACCTGGGCGACGTTGCCGATCTGCACGACATGATCGCCGAACACCGGGCGATTTTGACCGCATTGCGTGCCGACGACGCCGACCGAGCCGCCGAGCTCATCGAAGCTCACATGCGCCGCTTCGACGAACAAATCCGAAACGCCGTCCGCCGCCGCCTGGATTCACCCCTTGCCGACTAGCCGCCGACCCCACGAGCTGTGGCGTTCAGATGCCCCCAGAGGGCACCCCATCGCCAAAGCTCCGGGACTCTCTGCGACAGCAGCCTCAGATTGGGGCACGACTACCGAGGCCGTTGGCCTTGGCGGTGTCGAGGACGAGGCGGGCGGCGGCCAGGTCTTCGATGGCGTGGCCGGTGGACTTGTAGACCGAGATCGACGAGTCGCTACTGCGGCCTACAGCCTGGCCGCTGAGGATCTCGCCCATCTCGACCATCGCGGCAGGGTCGTGGCCCTGGAGCTCGCGCGCGCCGGCGGGCGGAGCGTTCACGGCAGCGCCGCGCCATTCGACGATGACCACACCGTCGGCCATTGCGGCACTCACGGTCGCGGCAGGTATCTCCGCTCCCCTGCCGACCGACGAGACGTGCGCACCAGTCGCTAGCCACTCATGCTCGATGACCGACTCTGCGGCATCGGTGCACAGGCACACGACGTCGGCGCCTCGCGCCGCTTCCTCGAACGTGGCGACGGCACGGCTGCCAGGGTGCTGGGCGGCGAGCGCCACTGCATTGGCGTGTGTCCTCGACGCGACCCGAATGTCGGTCCAAGGACGAATGCCGTGCAGCACTCGCATGTGTTCGTGACCAAGTGCACCGGCGCCGATCACAGCGAGCGACGTTGCCTCACGCCGAGCTCCTAGGTCGACGCCTATCGCTGCGGACAGAGCTGTTCGCACCTCTGTGATCAGCGATGCATCCATCACCGCCACCGGCGAGCCGTTCGACGGATCGAACAAGGCAATCAGCCCCTGGTGCGACGCAATGTCGGTGCCGTGGTTACCCGCAAAGACGGTGACGGCTTTGAGCCCGAATCCAACGCCGGGCACAAAGCCTGGCATTGCGCCGAGGAAGCCGTCAGGGGCAGACGCCGCCATGCGTGGCGGCACCGACGTGCGACCCGCGCTGAACGCGATGAACGCCTGCGTCAACTGCTGCCGCAGCCCATCGAGATCGAGACAACGCGAGACATCCTCGCGGGACAACACCAACAGATCAGCCACCGACAGAGGGTACAACCGGGCAGCTTTGGCGGTGCGATGCCCCCTTAGGGCCTCGCAACGCCAAAGTCTCGCGGAGCGGGCTACAGCGGAAGGTTGCCGGTGGCGGTGCGGGTGCTGCCGTGGTCGCGGTAGGCGCTGATGGTGCGTTGCGCGATTCGCATCTGATGAATCTCGTCGGCACCGTCGGCGAAGCGGGCCCAGCGGGCGTGCTGGTACATGTGCGCCAGCGGGGTGTCGGTGCTGTAGCCCAGCGCGCCGTGCACCTGGATGCTGCGGTCGATGACCCGGCCGAGCATGTTGGCAACGAAGTGCTTGGCCATGCTGACCTCGCTCTTGAAGTCGGCACCGCTGTCGATCAGGTACGCGGCGTGCAGCACCATCAGCTTGGATTGATAGATCTCCATCGCGCTGTCGGCGATCATCCACTGGATGCCCTGCTTCTCGGCCAGCACGCTGCCGTGCGAGTAGCGCACCAGCGAGCGGTCGACCATCATGTCCAGTGCCGTTTCGGCCTGGCTGATCCACCGCATGCAGTGCGCGAGCCGGGCCGGCCCGAGGCGGTACTGACCCAGCAGATGGCCCTGCCCGCGACCACCCAGCATGTTGGCGGCGGGGATGCGCAGGTCTTCGATCACGATCTCGCTGTGGCCCGACGCACCATGCATCGTCTCCACCTCGCGCACCCGCTTCCAGCCATCGCTGGGCAGGTCGATGATGAACGCGGTGTTGGCCGCCTGCGGCAAGTCCGGGTCGTCTTCGGTGCGGCAGACCAGGATGGCGAACTTGGCGCGCTGTGCGTTGGAGATGAACCACTTGTGGCCGTTGGCCACCCACTCGTCACCGTCTTGCACGGCGGTGGTCTGGATCAGGGTCGGGTCGCTACCTGCAACCTCAGGCTCGGTCATCGCGAAGCAGCTCATCGCGGTGCCATCGCACAGCGGCTTGAGGTACTTCTCCTTCTGCTCGGGCGTGCCCCAGTGCAGCAAGGTGTGCATGTTGCCCTCGTCGGGCGCCTGACAGTTCAACACCCACGGGCCCATGCTGGCCTTGGCGGCTTCCGCCTGCACCATGGCCAGCTGCACGTGGCCGAGGCCCATGCCGCCCCACTCCTTGGGCATGTGCGGCATCCACAGGCCGACCTCGAGCGCCTGCTTGCGCAACCCGATCAGCTTGGCGATGTAGTCGCCGCGATCACCGTCGCGCAGCCTGTCCAGCTCCGCCTCTGCCGGCTTGACCACCTCGTTGATGAAGCCGCGTACCCGCAGTCGAATCTCTTCCAGTTCCGGGCTGAGCGTGAAATCAATGGCCATGCGCGTCACTGTAGGTTCCTGATATGCCTCAGGACTTGTTCGAGCTGACCGGGAAAGTTGCGATTGTCACGGGCGGGTCGCGCGGCCTTGGCCGAGAGATGGCGTTGGCCTTCGCCGAGCACGGCGCCGATATGGTGATCGCCAGCCGCAAGCTGGAGAACTGCGAGACGGTGGCGGACGAAGTGCGCGCACTCGGACGGCGAGCGCTGCCCGTCACCTATCACGCAGGCAGTTGGGCCGACGCCGACCGCCTCGCCGACGCCGCATACGCAGAATTCGGTCGCGTCGATATTCTGGTGAACAACGCCGGCATGTCGCCGCTGTACGCCAGGCTCGCAGACGTCAGTGAAGAGTTGTTCGACAAGGTCATCGGCGTCAACCTCAAAGGTCCGTTTCGGCTGTCGTCCATCGTTGGCACTCGCATGGCCGCTGGTGATGGTGGCTCCATCATCAACGTGTCGTCCATCGCCAGTCAGCGGCCCAGCCCGACAGAAGCTCCGTACGGGGCGGCCAAGGCGGGTATCAATTCACTGACCGGCAGCCTCGCCGCAGCGTTCGGACCGAAGGTGCGCGTCAACTGCATCGTTCCTGGCCCTTTCCTGACCGACATCTCGAAAGCGTGGGATCTCGAAGCATTCAATGCACGAGCCAAGAACGCATACGCACTCGGCCGCGGCGGCGAGCCGCACGAGATCGTCGGTGCCGCGCTGTACCTGGCCAGCAACGCCAGTAGCTACACCACAGGCGCGCTCATCAACATCGACGGGCTGCCGCGATAGCCGAACCGCACTAGCCGATCAGGGTCAGCGCCTGCTCCAACAGGCTGACCGTGTGCGCGTGCAGTTGGTCGCCTGTGGCCTTCGGTGCCAGGCCGGCGCACGCACGAGCGTGCGTGCCTTCGAGTATCAGCCCAAGCCGGTAACAGGCCAGTACGCGATACCAGAGCAAGTCGTCCAACGAACGGGAGGTCTGCGTGGCATAGCGGGCAATGACTTCCTCGTGCGTCGGCAAGCCGTCCGCCAGCACCGTGATACCGACCGCGTCGCGCTGTGGCCAGGTGGCCAGTAGGTGGCCCAGGTCGAGCAAGGGGTCGCCGATCGTGACCAGCTCCCAGTCGACAATCGCAGCAACGACCGGGCGGTCACGGCGAATCAGCACGTTGGCGAAGTGGAAGTCGCCGTGCATCACGCCTGGTTGGGCATCGCCGGGGAGGCGGGCAGCGAGCCACTCACCCACTGCGTCGACACCCGGAATGTCAGGCCCGGGGTAGCCGACGAGTTCGCTGTAGCTGTCCAGTTGCTTGCGCCAGCGGCCGACCTGCCGATCCGCCCAGCCTTCGAACCGGCCGAGGTCGGCGAGACCGACCGCCACATGGTCGACCGCGGCCAACGACGCGATCGCGTCGGGCATTGAAAGGCCCATCTCGCGCTGCCACCCAAGGTCTGTGTCGAACGGCGCGGGCAGGCCGAGCGTCGCGTTGAAGCCATCGATTGGCTCCATCAGGTAGAAGGCCGCACCGAGCACCTCAGGGTCAGGCTCGGCCGCGATCAACGCCGGATGCGGCACCGCACTGTCGGCCAGCGCCGCGAGAACCCGTGCCTCACGGCGCATCGTCTCGTCGCTGTTGGACCGCTTGTTCACCGGTGGCCGTCGAAGCACATAGGTGCGCGCTGCTCGAGTGAAGCGCAACAGGATGTTCTGGGTGCCACCGGTGATCAGCTCGGCATCGTCGAGCGAACCTTCACCGAGCGAGCGCGCGTCCATCCAGCCGCGCAGCACCACAAGGTCGACTCCTGGGATCTCCATGTCGCTCACCGACCCGAGTATGTCCCGTCAGTTCGCGATGATGCGGACTGAACGGTGACGAGTGCGGCAATACTTGCGAGGTGGCATCGGACCCGTCGGAGCCCCGGCCCCCGCAAGCGTGGAGGGTTCGTGCGCGCCAGGCAATCGCTGGCCCGCCCGAGGTCCGCAGACTTTCCGTCACACATGCACTCGACGACATCGCTGACGGCTTCCTGAACATCTCGCTGCTCGGCTCACTGTTCTTCAGCGTGTCGCTGGAGGCCTCTCGCGACCGCATCCTGCTGTACCTCGTGCTGACGGTGGCGCCGCTCGCAGTTGTCGCTCCCCTTGTCTCCCCGTTGCTCGAGAGAACTCGAGCGGG
>JBBQMG010000204.1:0-5670 GCA_038328705.1 Acidimicrobiales bacterium
CTACTACGCGGGCTTCCTGATCGGGTCGCGCCTGACGCTGACGGCGCTGACGAGGGTCGGGCACATCCGGGTGTATGCAGCGTTGGCCTCGTTGTTGTCTGCCGCCATGATCGGGGTCGGTATCACCAACAACGCGGCCGACTGGGCGTTGCTGCGACTGGTGACAGGGCTCTGCACTGCTGGCCTGTACGTCATCGCCGAATCGTGGCTCAACGACCTTGCGAACAACGAAAACCGGGGAAGGTTGTTGGCCGTGTACGGCGTCGTGACCATTGCCTTCTTCGGCATCGGGCAAGTGCTGCTGTTCAACTTCGACCCACTGGCGGTCACCGGCTTCGCCGTCGCTGCCATCGTCACGTCGCTCGCAGTTGCACCGGTGGCGCTCTCCGAGACAGCGGTGGCGCCCAACCTGCTGGAAGCGCAACACATCTCGCTGCGAGAGTTGGCGAGATCGGTACCCACGGGAGTTTTCTCGTGCTTGCTCGTGGGGCTGGCGCACGGCGCGCTCAACGGCATGGCTGCGATCTATGCAACGCGGGTGGGCCTCAGCCCTGGTCGCGTCGGGCTCTTCGTCGCCCTTCCCAGTCTTGGCAGCGTGGTACTGCAATGGCCGATTTCGGCGGCCAGTGACGACATCGATCGACGAGCCGTCGGCGTCGTCGCTGCCCTTGGGGCAGCCGGCGTCTCGGCCCTTCTGCTGTTGGATTCACCGAACAAGCCAATGGCGTTCGTGCTCATCTGCTTGCTGGGCGGCTTCTCGTACCCGCTGTACTCGATTGCCGGTGCGTATACGAACGACTGGATTGCGCCTGAACATCTCAACGCAGCGGCGTCACAGTTGGTCACGCTCTACGGCGTTGGCGCAGTGGCGGGGCCGTTCGTCGCCGCTGGCAGCATGATCGTGATCGGCCCGACCGGCTTCTACTGGGCGCTCATCGGGTTGCACCTCCTGGTCGCCGTGTTCTTCTCCTACCGCATGTTGGCCTGGCGTTCGCCGCTGGCAAAGCGGCCATGGAGCGAAGTGTCGGTACCGGCGCGAGCGTTCTTCGTGCCTGCCACCATCATCGCCATGGGTCGTCGTCATCGCCGTCGACGCCGGCCTGTCCACTGAGCTGCGACGCACCACGCGGCCAACCTGGCACGCACCTCGCAACGAACACCGTGGAGTCCAACCGTTGGCCGAGTTGATCATGGCTTCGGCGGGGGGCCGCCCATGCCGGGCATACCGGCCATGGAGACGAGGGACTCGTCCGCGACGCCACTGAAGCAACGGATGCTGGAGGTGGAATCGGCGACGTCGAGCAGTACGTAGTGGTACATGCCATTGGGGAACTCTGGCGTCGGGCTGTTGATCCCGTTGCAGGCGTCGAGGTCGGTGGCGGTGAGCTGGTTGCCGTCGATGTCGCGATCGCCGTAGATGGGGAAGCCGTCGAACGCGATCCCGATGATGTGCGACGGTCCGCCGGTGATGTCGACGGTTGCCACCACACACTTGGGCAGTGCGTGGTAGTGATATTGGCCCATCGGATTGGGGTGGCCGGCGCAGTCGTCGAGGAACCAGACATCCTCGCCGGCAGCGTTCTTCACCGAGAAGTTCGATTGGGTAGCCACAGTCGCGCCGTCGCCTTCGTAAGGGTTGAACAGCGACGCCCCCGAGATCATCACGCCGATCGCGCCCTGCGAAGCGTCGGTTGGTGAGTCGGCGAACGTTGGCGTCATGGTGATCGAGTAGTCGTACGTCTGTGCCTTCGTGGGGTCGGGGGATGCGGTAGCGGTCGAGGCATCAGGGACCATCACGCCACCGTTGGGCACCGCGTACTCGGCCTTGCGTTCGTGGTTTGGCAGTCCGTCGGACACGTAGCGAAGGACACCGTCCGCGTAGGTGACGGTGACGTTCTCGCCCCACATCGCCTGTTGGTACCCGGACGTCAAGTCGACCGTCGTTCCCGTCGGCGAGGCAGTCGTGGACTCGGCTGTCGTGACGGTCGTGCTTGTGCTCGTGGCCGTGGCCATCGTGTCCGCATCGCCGCTCTGGGCAGTCGAGTCGCTGCCGCAACTTGCGGCCACAACCGAGATGAAGGCGAGCGACGCGACGATACGAGAGCGGCGGAGTTGGCGCAGGTGGTTGGTCATGCAACGCACTGTGCCCGAGCCGCCTCCGGGTTTCCTGAGAGTCGACGTTCAGGAAACTTTCAGAACGTCCAACCGACGGGTGCTGACGTTGCTGCGATTGACGAGCCAACTGACGCAGATTGTGTCAATGGTCAGTATCGGGAGCTGAGTCACGGCAACAGACTGCAGGTTCACCCGGCCGGGCCGCGGCGCCCGAAGGCGGCCCGCTAGGCCCTGCTGCCGGACGGCTGGAGACTTGCCAAGCCGAGCCTTATCGGGCATTTAGTGCGGGTCTCGCTGCGTCCTTCAGCGTCTGTGGCACACCACAGAAGTACGTTCGTCTGTGGTGTGCCTCAGAGTGAGAATCGCGGAACTACCACCATCCGCTACCTGGCTCACGGGTCGAAATTGTGACCGTCGGTGGCGGCGAGATTGCGGTTCGCGCTGTGATCGGTTCAGCTGAACCGCTTGCCCAGATGCCGCACTAGCGCCTATCTATCTGCACGGCCGAATCAAGGAAGAGTCAGAGTCCGAGATGGAGTCGAAGAGCCTCGTCGAGTGAGGCTTGCAGGTCGTCGGTCAGGGTCCCGATGATTTGCCCGATCCGTTCGACTGCGATCAAGCGCACTTGTTCTGCTTGCGCTTTCGAGTCGGATGACAGCCCGGTTGCATCGGCGGGCAGCAGAACCTGGAACGGGTGGACACGATCGATGTTCGACGTGACGGGCACCACGGTGACGACGCCACGCCCAAGACGTTGGGCGGTGCTATTCGCGCCGTCGTTGCTCATGATGACAGCGGGGCGCTGCTTGTTGGCCTCAGCTCCGCGGGCGGGCTCGAGGTCGACGAGACAGATCTCACCGCGACGCATCAGGCAATCCCGTCGCTACTGGTCAGATCCCACCGCGCGCTGTCGCCACTGCTCGCCCACGTCGCCCACGCATCTTGGTATGCGTCGCCGAGTTCTGAAGCTCGTAGCAGGCGGACTGCCTTGTGGAGCGCGGCGGAACGCGATGGGATTCCGACTCGTTCGGCGTAGGCATCTAAGAACTCGACGTCGTCGTCGGGGAGACTCACACTGACCTTCATACCGCGATGCTACCATTGGTGCTACTCAAGTAGCAATGGCGTGATCCGTGCAGATCTCCAGTGAGGTCCCTGGACAAGGGCTACCACTTCGGCAATATGCGCTCGTGCGGCGCCGCATGAGTTCCGACGAGGTCGTGTGTTGGTTGCGTCGCTCGTGGCCTCGTCCGCCCTGCTCGCCTGCGGCTCAGAGCACAGTGCGGCGGCGCCGGGAAACTTCGTCTGTTTCAGTTTCGCGACCGACGACTGGGGCCAGATCGGTACATTCCAGCAGCGATTCTTCGCAGGACCGACCAACGAGATGCTCCCAGGCATGACCGGCTTCCACCTCACCGTCAAAGACACATCAGTCTTCAGTGTCACGCTTCAGAAAGGGGTCGATCAGATATCCCAGTCGATTTCGTTCACTATGTTTTCCTTGACGAAGCCGTCGTGCCTACGCCTTCATGCTGCCCTGATAGCTGTCGTTCTCGTCGGCTGCAGCTCCGATTGTGGGGAAGGTTCCTGCTATCCACCAGGCACGTACGTCGACGCGAACGACGTATTGGGCGCCGCATCTGTCGGCCGCCAGGTAGATGGGACCTTTTTGGGGGGTCTCGCCAGGTAGATGGGACCGGGGTGTCGCCAGGTAGATAGGACCGCCTGGAGGGTCCGCGGTGGGGGTTCCGTGGACGGCCTCGCTGCTGTCGTGTCCGTTTCGTGACCTGGTAGGGCAGTGCCGGCTCAGGAAAGTCGTTCCAGCATCTTTTGCTGCCACTCGACAGTTGCCTGCACGTTGTTGAACGTGAACAGGTGGAGGCCCTCGATGTTGAGTTCCTGCGACTGCTTGCTGAGCGGAGTGATCAGCTTGTTGGGGTCGTAGCCGCCGGGCTTGAACAGCCGACCCAACACGCCGCCGTTCTTCTTCACGAAGCGCATGCTGTTGCCGATGCCCAGGCGCATACCCATCGAGAACAACTTCGCCCGGTCGATCACGCCGGGCACCCCGATGTGCAGCGGCAGCTTGAAGCCCGCGTCGCGTTCGGTGGTGGCCCACTGCTTCCAGACGTCGAGGTCGAAGCACATCTGCGTGCTGGCGAAACCGGGGATGCCGGCTTCCTCGAGCAGGGCCTGCTTGGCGTGCAGCGCTTCGTGAACGACCTTTGGTTCGATCAACGCGTGGCCGTCGGGGTAGGCGGTGATTCCGATGCGGGTGAGGCAGTGGTCGGTGTCGAGGAAGTCGCGGAGGAAGGCAACGACACCGTCATAGTCGCCAACCGGCTCGGGGGAGTCGCCGGCAATCAGAAACACTTCCTCTAAGGCATGGCTGCGGCAGAACTCGGCGAGCTTCTTGACGGCTGCGACGTCAGGGGTGAGGCGAGCCGAGATGTGCGGAACCGTGAGGTGACCGAGGTCGACGAGGCGAGCCGTCAGATCGAGCGTCGCCTGCTGACCCTTCGCCGGGCTACAGGTGACGGAGACCGACGCGCCTTCGGGAATGTGCTCGATCTGCGGTTCGAGGTTCTTCATCGGGATGACCTCGTACCGTGCATCGGCGATGAGTGAGCGCTGCGTCAACATCGTTGTCATCCTTCTCTGTGGGTTGTTCGGGTTGGTGCCGGTCAGTCGAATTCGTCAGGGAGCTCGGACTTGCGCTGTTCGATGTAGGACTGCATTTCCTCATCGATCGACTCGTCCAATGCCGGCGGCTGGTACTCATTGAGTCGACGCTTCCAGAGGGCGTTGGCGCGTTGCGAAGCATCGAGGCCGCCCTCCTCGCTCCACTGCTCGAAGCTGTTGTTGTCGGCGGTGTCGCTGCGGTAGAACGCGGTCTCGAAGTTGGCCAACGTGTGCGCCGTGCCGAGGAAGTGATTACCGGGAGGGTTGGTGCGCAGCGCGTCGAGGGCGAGACCGTTCTCGCTGGCGTCGAGGCCACGCACAAAGGTGGTCATCATTCCCAGTTGGTCGCAGTCGAGGATGAACTTCTCGTAGCCGATGGCCAGGCCACCCTCCAGCCAACCGGCAGCGTGCAGCACGAAGTTGACACCGCCGAGCACCGTGGGCTGCAGGGTGTTCGCGCTCTCGTATGCGGCCTGCGCATCGGGCAACTTGGACGCCGTCAGCGAGCCGCCGGAGCGGAAGGGTACGCCCAGCCGTCGGGCAAGAGCAGCCATCGTGTACAGCACCATCGCCGGCTCGGGCGTGCCGAACGTGGGAGCACCGGTTTGCATGCTCATCGAGCTGGCGAACGACCCGAAGACGACGGGCGCGCCGGGCCGCACCAGCTGCGTGAAGGTCATACCTGCAAGTGCCTCGGCAAGGGTCTGCACGGCGACGCCGGCACTTGTGGACGGAGCCATTGCCCCCGCCAGGATGAACGGGGTGATGATGCAGGCCTGGTTGTTCTCTGCGTAGCACTGGGCGGCAGCGAGCATCGTGCCGTCCCACACCAGCGGCGAACTGGCGTTGATCAGGCTGGTCATCACGGTGCGG
>JBBQMG010000205.1:0-5639 GCA_038328705.1 Acidimicrobiales bacterium
GGCCGCATCGTCGAGCAGGGCACCCACGACGAGTTGCTCGCGCACGACGGCGTCTACGCCGCCCAGGTTCGCGCCGGCGAGACCGTCGCCACCGTCTGACCTGGGGAAACAGGCCATCCGCGAACCCTGTCACACCCTCTCGTCATGATGAGAGGTATGGAAGTCGTACTGGTTGCCCTCCTCGTTGCTCTCCTCGTCGGCGCAGCTGCCGCAATCTCGTGGTTGCTGGCCAACCGTCGCGTTGCACCGGTGGCACCTGCCCAGCCGGTACTGATGGAGGTTCCCCAGCAGATGGTGCAGCAGGCCGTCGCAGCCGCTGTTGCCCAGGCCAACGAACGCGCAGCCCGCGAGCGCGACATGGCGGTGCAGGCGGCTGTCGAGCAAGCAGTCATGTTCACCCGCGAGCAGCTCGGCGCCCACACGCAAGCGTCCGACGCGTCGCTTGCCGGTCGTCAAGAACTGATCGACGCGAAGTTGGGTGAGGTGCAGGCAGGCGTGCACGCCGACCTCGGCCGGTTGTCACAGCTGGTGCAGCAGCTGGGCGAGTCCACCAGCGAGCGCTTCGGGCAGGTCGACCGCAGCCTGCAGGTACACACCGAGATCACCCAGTCCCTCGCCGGAACCACCAGCAGCCTGCGCGAAGCGCTGGCCTCCTCCAACGCTCGCGGGCAGTGGGGCGAGCGCATGGCCGAAGATGTGCTGCGCATGGCCGGTATGCAAGAGAAGATCAACTACTTCAAGCGCACCGCCGTGGCCGGCGACGGCACGGGCATTCCCGACTTCACGTTCGTGCTGCCCAAGGGGCACGTGCTGTTCATGGACGTCAAGTTTCCGATGGCGTCGTATCTGAAGTTCCTCGAAGCAGGCAGCGAGGCCGAGCGTTCCGCCCACCGGGCCACCTTCGTGCGCGACGTGCGGGCCCGCGTACGCGAGCTGGCCAAGCGTGAGTACGCCCAGGCCGACAACCGGCCGACGGTCGACAACGTGTTGCTGTTCGTGCCCAACGAGAGCCTGGCGGCGTTCATCCACGAGTCCGACACCAGCCTGGTGGAGGAAGCGATGGCGCAGCACGTGGTCATCTGTTCGCCACTCACCCTGTTCGCGTTCCTCGGCGTCATCCGTCAGGCGTTCGACAACTTCATGATCGAGCAGACCAGCAAGGAGATCCTCGGTCTGCTGGGCAGGTTCGACCAGCAGTGGGGCAAGTACACCGAACAGGTCGACCGTGTGCGTCGCCAGTTCGAGACGGTCAACCGCTCGTTCGAAGAACTGGCCACCACCCGCCGTCGCGCGCTCGAGCGTCCGCTCAACTCGATCGAAGACCTGCGCAAGAAGCAACTGTTGCCCATCGACGGCGAGCTGTTCGGCGCGCTGCAAGAACCTGAACCTGACTTCGACAATGTTCGTGAGTTGGGCGCGTAACCTCTGCCGCGATGTCTCGCGCTGGCCAACCGTCGTACAGCCAACCCGGCTTTGACCTGGAGATGGACGAGACCGCCCAGGACGATGGCGGCGTGCCGACGTTCTCCGTGGGTGAGCTGGCCGATGCCATCAACGGCGCACTGCGGCGCAAGTTCACCGACGGCGTGTGGGTTCGTGGCGAAATTCAGGGGTGGAGCGTCCGCGGTCCGCACGCCTACTTCCGGCTGGTGGAGGACACGGACGACGGCAAGGCCGCTCTCAACGTGCAGTTCTTCGCCCCTGCGCAGGCGCGGTTGAAGCCACTGCTGATGAAGAACCGGTTGCGCCTGGCCGACGGCCTCAAGGTGCGCATTTTCGGTCACCTCGACTTCTTCGCTCCCTCCGGCCAGCTCGGGTTGAAGATGAGCGGCATCGACCCGCGATTCACATTGGGCGAACTGGCGCTACAGCGCGACGACGTCGTACGTCGGCTGGTCGCCACCGGGCTGTACGACCGCAACCGTGGCCGCCGTCTCCCGCCGGCGCCGCTGCGGGTGGGGGTCGTCACCAGCACCGCCAGCGCTGCCTGGGCCGACTTCCTCCACGAGATCGAGCGCAGCACGCTGGCGTTCCAGCTGCGCGTGGTCGACGTGCGGGTGCAGGGCGAGTGGGCGGTCACCGAGGTCACTGCTGCCGTTCGCACGCTGGCGCGCCATCACGACCTCGACGCGCTGGTCGTGATTCGAGGCGGTGGCAGTCGCAGCGAGCTGGCCACGTTCGACGATGAAGCCATCGCTACCGCGATCGCCCTCTCGCCGATTCCGGTGTTCACCGGTCTCGGCCACGAGATCGACCGCAGTGTTGCTGACGAGGTGGCGCACACCGCGCTCAAAACCCCGACCGCCTGCGCAGCTGCATTGGTGGAGCATGTGATTGCCTTTCAACGGCGCACCGAGCTGCTGTGGACGGCAATCGAACGCAAGGCCGAGCGCGATGTCACAGCTGCGGCCACCGACGTGGCCGAACTGGCGCACGGCATTCGCCTTCGCGTTGTCGCAGCGGTGGGGCGTGCCGACGAGCGCCTGTCGCAGCGCGCTCGACGGGTCGGTCTCGGCGCCAGCCGGGTGGTGGAACGCGCCGATACACGCCTGGCCGTTGCCGCCTCCGCCGTTGGCCGCGCTCCGCAGCGCCTCGATCCCGAGCTTCGCCATCTCGACGCCGTCGAGCAACGAGTGCGCCTGCTCGACCCTGTGCACACCATGGCCCGCGGCTGGAGCATCACTCGCACGCTCGACGGGCGCACGGTGCGCGACGCCGCACAGGTGCAGCCCGGCGACCGGATCGTCACCACATTCGCCAAGGGCACGGCAAACAGCCGTGTGGAGGAGACCAACTCGTGAGCCAACCGAAAAGCCGAGGACAGGCAGCCGCAGATGGCGAAGTCGCGCAGGGGTATGCCGACGCACTCGCCGAGCTGGAAACCATCCTCGCCGAACTCGAGCGCACCGACGTCGACGTCGACGTCTTGGCCGCGCAGGTCAAGCGCGCCTCGGAGCTCATCGGCTTCTGCCGCGACCGCATCGGCAACGCGCGCCTGCAGATCGAGCAGGTCGTTGCCGAGCTGGGCACCGACGAGTGAATGGAACCACGCGGTTCTCTGCTGAAATTCGTGAGCGTCTGTGTTCGCCGTGATGAGAGATTGACGCCATGAACATCGAGTTTCGCCGCACCCGACCCGACGAACTGCGCGCGGCATCCGACGTCTTCCGCACGGCGTTGCTCTTCCCGCCATCATCTGACGACGACTGGGCCAAGCCCCATCTCGTCGCCTCCTTTGCCAACTTCTTGTCCATCTCTGCGTGGGACGGTTCGCAGTGCGTCGGCCACGTCGGTGCATTTCCATTGGTCACCGCAGTGCCCGGCGGCGCTCGCCTGGCCACGGCCGGTGTCTCTCGCGTTGGCGTGCGCCAAACACACACCCGCCGAGGGGTGCTCACCACGGCCATGCACCAGCTGTTGTGCGAGGCAGTGGATGCCGGCATGGCGCTGGCCAGTCTGCGTGCCAGCGAGGCGGTCATCTACGACCGCTTCGGTTTTGCCGTGGCGGGCGAGGCGTGGGAAATCGAAATCGACCGTCGTGCTGGTGCTCGCGTGGTGGTGCCCGTCGCTGCCGGTTCCATTCGCATCCTCGATCGCCCCGAGACGCTGGCAACGATCGCCGAGCTGCACGAGCGCATCGGGTTCGACAGGCCAGGCGCGATAGGGCGCCCGTTGTGGATGCACGAGCGCTACCTGGAAGATGCGCTGGCCATGAAGAAGGCCGCGTACGTCATCGTCCACACCAACGCCGAAGGTGTCGATGACGGCTGGGCGCAGTACACGTTGAAATGGCTGGAGTCATCGGTCGAGCATCTTGGTGGCAAGTGCACCGTCGATGATGTGTGGGGTGCCAACCCCGCTGTCGAGCTGGCGCTGTGGAAGTTCATCCTCGAGCTCGACCTCATCGATGTCGTGCATGCCAGCGAGCGTCCACTCGACGACGCAGTTCGTTTCGGGCTCAGGAACCAACGGCACTACCTGTCGAAGATGCGCCATGACGAGCAGTGGCTGCGCCTGCTCGACGTCGATGCTGCGCTGTCGGCGCGCACCTACAACGCCACCAGTGCCGCCGTCACCGTTGCAGTCACGGACCCGTGGTTCCCCGCCAACTGCGGCACGTGGGAGGTCTCGTCCGCCGGTGCACGACGAAGCGGTGTCAGTGGGGAGAATGCAGACCTGGTCACCACCATCAACGGCGCGTCAGCCGCATACCTGGGTGGCACTGCGTGGCACGATCTGTGGGTTGGTGGCGTGGTGCAGCAGCAACGTTCCGGCGCTGTGGCCGACGCCGACCTGCTGTTCGCGAGTCGCCCGCTGCCGCGTTGCGGCACCTTCTTCTGACCGGGGCCGTAACCTGCCACCCGTGACGTCGCCGACAGCACCGCCCTCCCTTGCGATCATCGCCGCTCGCGTCGAGCAGCGATTACGTGAGTTCCTGGAGCCCGAACATGCTCGATGGGCGGCATTCGATGCCGATCTCGCTGAGCCAATGGCCGAGATCGGCCGCTTGATCCTGGTCGGAGGTAAGCGGCTCCGCCCGGCGTTCTGTCATTGGGGCTATGTGGCCGCGGGAGGCAACTCCGATGACGCGATGGTGGCCAACGCCGGCGCAGCCTTCGAGCTGATGCATGCGTTCGCGCTGTTTCACGACGACGTGATGGACGACGCAGCCAGCCGGCGCGGCAACCCAACCACGCATACGGTCTTCGGGCAGCACCACCGCGACAACGGATGGGCCGGCGAGGACCGTCGGTTCGGCGAAGGCGTAGCCATCCTGGTCGGCGACCTTGCATTCGTGTACGGCGACGTGCTCATGGCCGACGCGGGTCGTGCAGCGTGGGCCATCTGGAATGAGCTGCGTATCGAGCTCAACGTCGGCCAGGTGTTGGACATCATTGGCAGTGCGCGTCACGAACGCAGCCGCCACAAGGCCGAGCAGATCTGCCGGTACAAGAGCGGCAAGTACACCATCGAACGCCCGCTGCACCTGGGTGCGGTGATGGCCGCCCCGGACCGTGCCGACGAGCTGCTGCCCGCGCTCAGCGCGTACGGCCTGCCCCTGGGCGACGCCTTCCAGATGCGCGACGACGTGATGGGCGCCTTCGGCGACGCCGCGGTGACCGGCAAACCGGTGGGCGGCGACCTCCGCGAGGGCAAGCCGACGCCGCTGATGGCGCGTGCCGTCGAGGCGGCGTCCGGCGCGCAGGCGGAAGTGTTGGCGCTGATTGGCACCAGCGCTCTGACCGACGCCGATGTCGAACGTGTCCAGCAGGTCATCGTCGACACCGGCGCGCTCGATGATCTGGAGATGACGATCGCCCGGCTCACCGTGCAAGCGGTCACAGCCATCGAGGTGGCCCCCATCGAAGCCGAGGCCCGCGATGAGCTGGTCGCGTTGGCTGCCTACGTCAGCCAACGCACCATCTAGTTGTCGCCAGTCGGGCTAGTGCGCTGACCAGGAACGTTGCGCGTTGTGGGGCGCCATTTCTGGACCGTTTGACACCAAGTCCGCCAACCGAGACGAAATGCACCCATTTGTGTGCGCAAGGACTTTCTGGGCAGCGATGGTCCCATAGCTCGTTCTGGGTGTTGTCAGTTCCGCAGTCCGGGACGCAGCACGCCCAGAAGAGCCGGCAGCA
>JBBQMG010000206.1:0-5524 GCA_038328705.1 Acidimicrobiales bacterium
CGAGGCGCTGAAGCGCCGCTGCCTGTTCCTTCACGTCGACTACCCCGACATGGACCGCGAGAAGGAGATCGTGCTCACCAAGGTTCCGGGCGTGTCGGAGAACCTCGCCGACCAGATCGCTCGCATCGTGCGCAGCATCCGTCAGCTCGACCTGAAGAAGTCGCCGTCGGTCAGCGAGACCATCGATTGGGCGCGCACGCTGGTGCTGCTGGGCATCGAGAACATCGAAGCGCAGCAGGCGAAGGACACGCTGCACATCCTGTTGAAGTACCAGACCGACATCGCGAAGGCAGCCAAAGAGCTGTCGATCGACAAGTAGTCGGCGCGCTACCTCATGCTTGATCTGCTGGCCGGCTTCGTCGTCGAGCTTCGAAACGCGGGGCTGCCTGTCAGCCTCACCGAGAACCTCGACGCGATGGAGGCGTTGCAGCACATCCCCATCGAAGACCGCGACGCGTTCAAGTATGCGCTCGCTGCCACGATGGTGAAGAACAACGCCCACTGGCGTGCGTTCGAGACCGTCTTCGAGGTCTACTTCTCGATGCG
The DNA here is from genome assembly GCA_038328705.1 of Acidimicrobiales bacterium. Taxonomy (GTDB): domain Bacteria; phylum Actinomycetota; class Acidimicrobiia; order Acidimicrobiales; family Ilumatobacteraceae; genus UBA668. Next base: position 547 of record JBBQMG010000206.1, read on the forward strand.
CGGCCCGGAGTACAAGATTGCCGAAGGCGACACCGATCTCGACGAGATGTGGCGCGAGATGCAAGAGCAGATGCGCCAGGGCGAAGGCAAGGGCAGCCAGGGCGGTATGGACAGCCTGACGCCCGAGGAAATCGCCCAGTTGCTGATGCAGGCGCTGATGAATGGCGACCAGGCCATGATGCGGGCGTTGGCCAAGCAGTCCGTGCAACGCTTCGCTGGGATGGAGCCCGGGCGCCCGGTCGGTGGCACCTATTACCTGTACCGCACGCTGCGCAACCTCGACCTCGAGGGCATGCTCGAGAAGCTGATGGAGGCCAGCCGTGAGCAGGTCGGCGGCGAGCTGACACCCTTGGAAGAGCGCCTCGAACACGACGAGTACAACGACCGCATCGAGCAGTTCAAGAAGGAGATCGAGGCGGAGATCCGTCGTCGTTTGGTGGCCGATCGCGGTGCCGAGGCCATGGCCAAGACGCTGCGCAAGCCACTGCCGGAAGACGTCGAGTTCATGCATGCCTCACGCGATGAGATGCAGAACCTGAAGAAAGCATTGCAGCCCCTCACTCGCAAGCTAGCAGCACGGCTGGCGCGCAAACGTCGCCACGGTCGCAAAGGTCCGCTCGATTTCCGCAGCACGGTTCGGCACTCTCTCAGCTATGGCGGCGTGCCCGCCGAACCGCAGTTCAAGTACCCGCGCCCGGCAAAGCCCGAGCTGATGGTGGTCGCCGACATCTCCGGTTCGGTGGCGGCGTTCGCTCGCTTCACCCTGATGCTGGTGTACGCGATGCAGGGCCAGTTCTCCAAGGTGCGCTCGTTCGTCTTCATCGACGGCATCGACGAAGTAACCGAGTACTTCAAGGGCGAGGAAGACATCGCCAACGCCATTCATCGCGTCAACACCGAAGCCGACGTGGTGTGGGTGGACGGGCACAGCGACTACGGCCACGCGTTCGAGGTGTTCTGGGAGCGTTACGGCAAGGACATCAACTCCAAGACCACCGTCCTGCTGCTGGGTGATGCCCGCAACAACTACCACGCCAGCCAAGCATGGGTGGTCAAGGAGATTCGCCAGAAGGCACGCAAGGTGTTCTGGCTGAACCCTGAGCCGCGCAGTTATTGGAACACCGGCGATTCCATCGTGGGCGACTACGGCACCCACACAGACGGTGTCTACGAGTGCCGTAACCTGCGTCAATTGGAAGCCTTCGTCGAGAAGCTGGTCTGACACTCACTGGCACGGTGGGCGAGCGGGCTACTGTCTGCACTCATGGCTAGCCGTGGCGTCTACATCGAACATTTGCGCAGAGTGACCCTGTTCGCAGGGCTGTCGAAGAAGGAGCTGGAACGCGTCGCTGCCGCCGGTTCGGAGATCGATGTCGCCGCTGGCAAGGTGATCATGGAACAGGGCCACAGCGGTGCCGATGCGTTCGTGGTCTTGAAGGGCACGTTCGTCGTGCGTCGCAATGGTCGCAAGCTGGCAGAGCTGACGGCTGGCGACATCTTTGGCGAGCTGGCGCTGTTGTCCGACGGGCCGCGTTCGGCAACGGTGGAGTGCACCAGCGACGGCAGTGTGCTGGCAATCAGTCACGGGCAATTCCGCGCCGTGCTCGACGACATTCCCGCATTGACACACAAACTGCTGGCCGCCATGGCCGGGCGCATTCGCAACCTCGACCGGACGGTGCTGGGCTAGTGCTCTGACCACATGGGTTGGTAGGTCGCGTCCTGCCGACTGCTGCTGCGGCCTTTCTGGGCGTGCTGCGTCCCGGACTGCGGAACTGACCACACCCAGAACGAGCTATGGGACCATCGCTGCCCAGAAATTCCTTGCGCACACAAATGGGTGCATTCCGTCTCGGGTGGCGGACTTGGTGTCAAACGGTCCAGAAATGGCGCCCCACAACGCGCGAACGTTCGTGGTCAGAGCACTAGCTGCGCTGGTAGTTGGGGGCTTCTTTGGTGATGGTCACATCATGCGGGTGGCTCTCGTTGCGGCCGGCGGTGGTCACTCTCATGAAGCGAGCGCTACTGCGCAAGGCGTCGAGCGTGCCTGCGCCCGCATAGCCCATACCGCTGCGCAGGCCACCTGCCAGCTGATATACAACGTCGCCCAGTGTGCCGGCGTACGGCACTCGGCCCTCGATGCCCTCCGGGACCAGCTTGCGTGATTGGCCGGCGACCTGACTCTTGTCGGTCTGGCCGCTGGCGTAGCGGTCGGCACCCAAGCCCTGCATTGCACCCATCGAGCCCATGCCTCGGTAGCTCTTGTAGCGACGTCCCTCGAACAGCTCCAGCTCGCCTGGAGCCTCGTCGGTGCCAGCAAGGATGGAACCAAGCATGACGCAATCGGCCCCTGCTGCGATGGCCTTCACGATGTCGCCGGAATAGGTGATGCCGCCGTCGGCGATCACCGGGACGCCATGGCGGCGGGCGTACTGGGTGGTGAAGTAGATGGCCGAAAGTTGGGGCATGCCTGCGCCGCTGACCACGCGAGTGGTGCAGATCGAGCCAGCGCCAACGCCGACCTTGACCGCATCGGCGCCCGCGTTGGAGAGCGCTTCCACACCCTCCTCGGTGACAACGTTGCCGGCAACCACAGGCAGGTCCGGCCAGTTCGACTTGATTCGCTCGATGGCCTTGATCACGCCGGCTGAGTGGCCATGGGCAGTGTCGAGTGCGACGGCGTCCACATACTGTGCGACGAGCGCGGCGACCCGCTCCTCGAGGTCGTCGCCGACGCCGACGGCGGCTGCGCAACGCAGCCGACCCGACCGATCACTGGTCGCGTTCGGGAACTCTTGGTTCTTCAGGATGTCCTTCACCGTGATCAGCCCGACCAGCTTCCTGTCGGCGTCGACCAATGGCAGCTTCTCGATGCGGTGGCGCTGCAGGATGCTGCGGGCCTCGTCGAGCGTGGTGCCCACCTTGGCGGTCACCAGACCTTCGCTGGTCATGAAATCGGTGACCGAGCGGCGGTAGTCAGCCGGCTCGCAGAAGCGCGTGTCACGGTTGGTGAGAATGCCCACCAGCCGGCCCTGCGGGTCGGTGATCGGCACGCCGCTGATCTTGAACTGATGCATCAGCGCTTCGGCGTCCGCGAGCGTGGCGCTGGGGGGCAGTGTGAACGGGTCGCTGATCATGCCACTCTGACTGCGCTTGACCTTCTGAACCTCGGCGGCCTGATCGGCGATGGTCATGTTGCGATGGATCACACCGATACCACCTTCGCGCGCCAGGGCTATGGCCATCCGGCCTTCGGTGACCTTGTCCATCGCAGCGCTGACGATCGGCACGGCCAGGGTGATGTCGGCGGCAAACAGGGCGGAAGTGTCGACCGAGTCGGGCAACACATCGCTGTACCCGGGCACGATCACCACGTCGTCGAAGGTGAGGGCTTGGAAACGGTCGAACAGATCGTCGTTGATCATGTTTTCACTCCAGTGGTAAGGGTCGAGTTGCACAGGGTGCGTAGCGTGTCGACGAGCAGCTGATGCTCGACCGTGTGCACGCGTTCTTCCAGTTCCTCGAGCGTGTCGTCTGCAAGGATCGGCACTTCGGCGGTGGCCAACACTGGGCCGACGTCGACACCCTCATCGGGTACCAGGTGCACCATTACGCCAGTGCTGGTGCGAGTACCCGCCTTGGCTTCGTCATGGGCTCGTTCGATGGCATGCAGGCCGGGAAGCTCGCCCGGCAGCGCAGGGTGCAGGTTCACCACCATGCCCGGAAACCAGCCGAGGAAGTTCAGTGTCAGCACTCGCATCCAGCCCGCAAGCACCACCCAGTCGGGGTCGAAGCCGGTGACGATGTCGGCGAGTCGAGCGTCGTAGTCGGCGCGTGACTCGTCGGTTCGGCGGCCGACGTGCACCGCTGGTAGGCCGGCAGCATCAGCTCGCACAAGGGCCTTCGCGTTGCCGTGATCGCTGACCACGGCCATCACCTCTGCGGGCAGCGCCCCGCTCGCGCAGGCATCGATGATGGCCTGCGCATTCGAACCGTTGCCGCTGGCGAGGACGACGAGACGCTTCATGACAGCACCACAGCGCGGCCGGCATCGTCAGCGGCGACCAACTGACCGATCACCCACGTCGGCTCGTCGATCAATGCCTGGACATGTGCAACCTCGTCCGGCGAGCACACCAACACCATGCCGACGCCCATGTTGAGGGTGCGATACAGCTCGTGAGTATCCATGCCGACCGCAACCTCGCGGACCAGGCGGAAGAGTGGTGGAACGGGCCACGAACCTAGTTGGACGTGGGCATCGAGACCGTCTGGCAGCACGCGCGGCAGGTTCTCGGGAAGCCCGCCGCCGGTGATGTGCGCCATGGCCTTCACGCGGCCACTGTCGACCGCGGCCTCGAGTACCGGCAGGTAGTTGCGGTGTGACTTCAGCAGCGCCTCGCCGAGCGTGCAGTCGAAGCCAGGTGGAACGCTGTCCATCGGCAGCCAATCGAAGAGCTTGCGCAGCAGCGAGTAGCCGTTGGTGTGCGGCCCATTCGATGCCACTCCCAGGAGCACGTCGCCTGCCAGCAACGGCCCATTGGGCAGCAGCTTGGCGCGATCCACGACCCCCACCAATGTGCCCGCAATGTCGAACGCGCCGGGGGTGTAGACACCCGGCATCTCGGCGGTCTCGCCACCGAGCAATGCACAGCCACTGACCTCGCAGGCCTCGGCCATGCCGGTGACGACCTGCGCCACGTGGTCGGCGTTGAGCTTGCTGCTGGCGATGTAGTCGAGGAAGAACAACGGCTTCGCACCCTGCACGAGCACGTCGCCGATGCAGTGGTTGACGATGTCCGCCCCGACGCCGTAGTACTTGCCGAGCCGCGCTGCAAGCTCGACCTTGGTGCCGACGCCGTCGGTGCTGGCCACCAACAGCGGCTCGTCCATTTCCTTCAGCACCGCGGCACTGAAGACACCTCCGAAACTGCCGACACCTTTCAGCACGGCGGCTCCATGAGTGCGCTCGACGGCC
>JBBQMG010000207.1:0-5516 GCA_038328705.1 Acidimicrobiales bacterium
CCCGAACGGCTCGTCCATCAGCAGAATCGGAGGGTGGGCGGCGAGGGCGCGAGCAATGGCAATCCGCTGCTGCATGCCACCGCTGAGCTGCCAGGGCATGTGATCTGCAAAGTCGGAGAGCTTGACCAGCTCCAACATTTCGCGGGCGCGAGCGCGACGCCTCGAGCGGTCCCAGCCCTTCAGCTCCAGGGGAAGCTCGATGTTCTTGGCAACAGTGCGCCACTCGAAGAGCCCAGCCTGCTGGAAGGCCATGCCGTAGTCCTGCTCGAGACGAGCCTGCTTGGCGGGCTTGCCGTTGACCGTCACTGCGCCGCTCGATGGCTCGGTGAGGTTGGCGACCAGACGCAGCAAGGTGCTCTTGCCACAACCCGAGGGACCGATCAGCGAGATGAACTCACCGGGTTCGATCGCCAAATCGATGTCGACGAGCGCGTCGACCTGACTGGCCTTGCCGGCGTTGAACACTTTGCCCAGCCCGACGACCTCTACTGCACTCACGAAAAGGCCCCCATCACGACACGTTCCCCATCACGACACGTTCCCCATCACGACAAGTCCCCATCACGACAAGTCCCCATCACGACACGGTCTCCTTCGGCCGGTTCCGCATGAAGAACGAATCGGCGATCGCAATCAGCGCGGCCATGATCAGGCCCAACACTGCCGCACCGATGATCGCGGTGTAGACGATGGCCGGGTCGCTGGTGGTGGCCCTACCGAACTCGATGACCAGCCGACCAATTCCCCCCCGCAGGCCGGTGGAGATTTCAGACACCACCACACCGATCACCGCGCCGGCTGCGCCCAGCTTGAGGCCGGGCACGATGTAGGGCACAGCCGCAGGAAAACGAAGCGTGAAGAGGGTGCGATGCCATGGCGCCGCCAGGCTGTCCATCAACTCGAGTGAGGCAGGGCTGGGCGACTGCAAGCCGCGCAGCGTGTTGACCGCTATCGGAAAGAACGTGAGGAACGCGCCCAACACCGCTGCCGACAGCCAGCGCGGCCATTCCCACCCGAACAGCTCCACCTTGCCGCCCCAGCTGGCCACCAATGGAGCCAGCGCGATCAGCGGAACCGTCTGCGAGATGACCAGGTACGGAAGGATCGCCCGCTGTGCGAAGCGGAACCGTGTCATCACCACCGCCAGCGACATCCCAGCGATCAGCCCCATTGCAAAGCCGGCAAGCACAAGGCGCAACGAGAACCACACCGCGTCGATCACGACCGAAAGGACGGTCTCGTCGGCGTTGCGGCCGATGGGGTTCCCGAAGCGACTGAACATGTCGCTCACATGAGGCATCACCCGGTCCTTCGCACGCGGCAGGATCTTCCAGCCGAGCACTTCCCCACCGTCTTGCGGCCCGAACTTCTTGTACAGCTCCCAGCTGGATGCCACGAGCGCGAGCGCCACGAAGAACATCAGCACCCGGCGAGCGCGCAGAAACCACAGCCGAGGAGAACGGGCGATGGTCGGGACGGTCTCGGAGCTCATGAGGAACAGCGCGACCCTACGCCGCGCCCGGCAGCACGCGGTTCGGAGTAGGTGAACGCAGCGTCACAGCTACGTGCTGTCGTGAAGGTGAACGTCAAGACTTGGCCTTCACATGCTCGGCGACCGCCGGCATGATCTTCTCCCCGTACGCCTGCAGGGTGTGGTCCTTGTCGTCGTGCTGCAGGTAGACCGCGAACTGGTCGACGCCCAGGTCCTTCAGCTCCTGCATGCGCTCGATGTGGGTCTCCACCGGGCCGACGATGCAGAACCGGTCGACGATCTCGTCGGGCACGAACGTGGTGTGGCTGTTGCCGGTCTGCCCGTGCTCGTTGTAGTCGTAGCCCTGACGGTTCTTGATGTAGTCGGTGAGCGCCTTCGGCACCGGGGCGTCGTCGCCATAGCGGGCAACGATGTCGGCTACATGGTTGCCCACCATGCCGCCGAACCAGCGGACCTGCTCACGTCCGTAGGCCAGCCCGGCCTCGGTGCCATCGGTGACGTAGGCCGGCGCTGCAACGCAGATGGTGATGTCGTCCGGGTTGCGCCCAGCGGCAGCGGCCGCATCGCGTACAGCCTTGATGGTCCACTCCGCGATCGACAGATCTGCGAGCTGCAGGATGAACCCGTCGCCGACCTCACCCGTGAGCGCCAGCGCCTTCGGGCCGTATGCCGCAACCCACATCTCCAGACGACTCTTGGCCGCCCACGGCAGCCGTAGATCGCTGCCCTTGTACTCCACCGAGCGACCGTTCGCCATCTCACGAATCACGTGGATGCTGTCGCGCAGCGTTGCAAGGTTGGTGGGCGCACCGTTGGTCACACGCACGGCGCTGTCGCCGCGCCCAATCCCACATACGGTGCGATTGCCGAACATCTCGTTGAGCGTGGCGTAAAGACTTGCTGTCACCGTCCAGTCACGGGTGGCCGGGTTGGTGACCATCGGCCCGACGACGACGTTGCGCGTCTCCGCCAGAATCTGGCTGTAGATGACGTACGGCTCTTGCCACAGAATGTGACTGTCGAAGGTCCAGACGTAATCGAATCCGTACGACTCCGCCCGCTTGGCAAGATCGATCACGCGCCGTGACGGCGGCGTGGTTTGCAAGACGACTCCGAACTGCATCGCTGGCTCCTCTCGTTCAGTGGGTACGGGACTATCGGGTACAGGACTATCGGGTACAGGACTATCGGGTACAGGACTAGCGGGTACAGGACTAGCGGGTACAGGACTAGCGGTTCTGCGGAAAGCCGAGATCGACCTTGCTGGTGCGCGGGTCGGGCCAACGCTTGGTGACGACCTTGGTGCGTGTGTAGAAGTTCACGCCTTCTGGCCCATAGATGTGGGTGTCGCCGAACAGGCTGTTCTTCCAGCCACCGAAGCTGTAGTAGCTGACCGGTACCGGCACAGGAACGTTGACGCCGACCATGCCCACCTGCACGTCGAACTCGAACTGTCGGGCAGCGCCGCCGTCACGAGTGAAGATGGCGGTGCCGTTGCCGTACTGGTTGGAATTGATCAGCGCGACCCCGTCGTCGTAGCCGTGCACGCGGGTGACGGTGAGCACCGGCCCGAAGATCTCGTCGTCGTAGCACCTCATCCCCGGCGTGACGTTGTCGATCAAACTGGGATTCAGGAAGAAGCCGGTGGCGGGAACGTTGACCGTGCCGTCGACGACTACCGTCGCACCCTCGCCCGGGGCACCATCGACATAACCCTTCACCTTGTCGCGATGCTCGCCGGTGATCAACGGCCCCATCTCGCTGCCGTCCTCGCTCGCAGGGCCAACCTTGATAGCGGGAATACGGTCCTTGATCTTGGCCACCAGGTCGTCGGCAATGGACTCACTGGCCAGCACCACCGACACCGCCATGCACCGCTCGCCGGCGCTGCCATAGGCCGCACTGACGGCAGCATCGGCGGCCATGTCGAGATCTGCGTCAGCAAGCACCAACATGTGGTTCTTCGCGCCACCCAGCGCCTGCACCCGCTTGCCGTTCTTGGTGCCGGTCTCGTAGATGTAGCGAGCGATCGGCGTGCTGCCGACGAAGCTGACCGCCTGCACATCCGGGTGCTCCAACAGCCGATCGACAGCGACCTTGTCGCCGTTGACGACGTTGAAGCAACCGTCGGGAAGGCCGGCCTGCTTCAGCAGTTCGCCGATGAACATGCTGGCCGACGGATCCTTCTCGCTGGGCTTGAGCACGAAGGTGTTGCCACACGCGAGAGCGTTGGCGAACATCCACATGGGAACCATCGCCGGGAAGTTGAACGGGGTGATACCGGCCACCACACCGAGCGGCTGCTTGATGCTGTAGACGTCGATACCGGTCGACGCCTGCTCGCTGTACCCGCCCTTCATCAGGTTGGGGATGCCACAGGCGAACTCGATGTTCTCCAACCCACGAGCCACCTCACCGAGGGCGTCGCTGAGAACCTTGCCATGCTCCTTGGTGAGCAGCGTCGCAATCTCCTTGCGATTCGCGTCCACCAGCTCGCGCATATGAAACATGACCTCCGCCCGCCGCGAAAGATTAGTAGCCCGCCACGCCGGAAACGCGCCGAGCGCAGTGGAGACAGCCACGTCAACCTCAGCAGAGGAAGCCAGATCAACAGAGGAGGTCTGCTCCCCAGTTGCGGGGTCGAAGACCACCCCGGAACACCCAGAAGTCCCGACAAGGACCTTCCCGTCAATCCAGTGAGAAATGCGATTCATGATGAGTCCTTAGTAGTGAAGAAGAAAGTGTGAAGGAGAAGTTAGAGAGCAAAACGCCCCAGAAGTGAGCAAGGTCCGAGCACCCTGGGCGGGATAGCAAACCAGCGAAGGGGAGCGGGCAGCTTCGACGACGAACCGGTAGGTCAGGGGTGGGGTTTCCCCTGACCGTGGTGAGGAGCGAAGGTGGCCGTAGCCCCTGAGCGGGCGTGCGGGGCTAAACCAGGTACTGCGAAAGGCCGCGGCGAACGTACTGACCGTGGCCTTTGCGGCCCTTGAATGTGTCGTTCTCCATGACCACCGTGCCACGAGACAGGACAGTGTCGACCTTTCCATCGATCACCCAACCCTCCCACGCGCTGTGGTCCATGTTCATGTGATGCTTGTCGTTGATACCGATCTTGGTCTTCGTGTTCGGGTCCCACACCACCACGTCGGCGTCGGCGCCGGGGGCGATGACACCCTTCTTCGGGTACAGGCCGAACATGCGAGCGGGGGTGGTGCAGCAGGTCTCCACCCAGCGTTCCAGCGAGATCTCGCCAGTGACGACGCCCTGGTACAGCAACTCCATGCGGTGCTCGACGCCGCCGATGCCGTTGGGGTTGGCGGAGAAGTTGCCCAAGCCGAGTTCCTTCTGGTCCTTCATGCAGAACGGGCAGTGGTCGGTGCTGACGATCGCCAGTTCGTTCATACGCAGCCCCTTCCACAGGTCGCCCTGATGGCCATGGCCCATCTGGCCGATGTAGTCCGGGTCGTGGTCCTTGCTGCGCACAGGCGTGCTGCACACCCACTTCGCACCTTCGAAGCCAGGCTTGCCCAGCGTCTCTTCCAGCGTCAGGTAGAGGTACTGCGGGCAGGTCTCGGCGAACACGTTGCGGCCGTTGTGGCGGGCAGCAGCCACTTCGTTGAGTGCGTCGCCGGCGCTCATGTGCACGATGTACAGCGGCACGTTGCCGGCAACGTGGCTGAGCACGATGGCACGGTGCGTGGCCTCGGCCTCCAGAGGCGAGGGCCGGGTGTAGCTGTGGAACTTGGGGTCGGTGTCGCCGCGGGCCAATGCCTGCTGCACGAGCACGTCGATGGCGGGGCCGTTCTCGGCGTGCATCATGATCATGGCGCCGCAGTCGGCGGCGGTCTGCATGGCCCGCAGGATCTGGCCGTCGTCGCTGTAAAACACGCCGGGGTAGGCCATGAACAGCTTGAAGCTGCTGATGCCTTCGTGCTCGACGAGGTACTTCATGTCCTTCAACGACTGGTCGTCGACGCCGCCGATGATCTGATGGAACGCGTAGTCGATGCTGCAGTTGCCGTCA
>JBBQMG010000208.1:0-5423 GCA_038328705.1 Acidimicrobiales bacterium
AGGAGTACCTCGCGGCGTCCACCATCCCGCGGCTGTTGTATCTCCGCACGCGCAAGGTCTAACGCGCCTACCATCACCCATATGTCCGACATTCTGCTCATCACCGGTATGTCGGGCGCAGGACGTTCGGGTGCCGCGGCCGTCCTGGAGGACGTCGGCTGGTACGTCATCGACAACCTGCCAACCTCGCTGGTCGACACGATCGTCGAGCTGGTCAGCAAGCCGGGCAGTGACATCGACCGTTTGGCGCTGGTGGCCGGTCGTCAGCACGTCGAGTTGCTCCCCAAGGTCGCCGCGCTCAGAGCCAGCGGTCATCGAGTGCGAATGCTCTTCCTCGATGCGAGCAACGAAGTCTTGGTCAAGCGTTACGACGCCACCCGTCGCAAGCACCCGCTCGACGGCGAAGCACCGGGCTTGGTGGAGGCCATCGAGCTCGAACGCGAACTCCTGCAGCCGGTGAAGAGCGCCGCCGATCTCGTGATCGACACCAGCGCGCTCAACGTGCACGAACTGAAGGCGAAGCTGCTGGCCGCCTTCGAGGAAGCCACCGACGGCCAGCGGCTGCAGATAGCGGTCGAGAGCTTCGGCTTCAAGCACGGCCTGCCCATCGATGCCGACATGGTGATGGACGTTCGCTTCCTGCCGAACCCGCACTGGGAGGAGGCGTTGCGCCCCCTCACCGGTCACGACCCGGCGGTGCGCGACTTCGTGTTGGAACGTGCACAAGCCAGCGACTTCCTCGACCGCTTCGAAGGCCTGATGTTGTCGCTGCTGCCTTCGTACGAGGCCGAGGGCAAGAGCTACCTCACCGTCGCCATCGGCTGCACCGGTGGTCGTCATCGCAGCGTCGCCGTCGTCGAGGAACTGGCGCGCCGCTTGCGCGAACACGGGTACGCAGTCCGCACGGGCCACCGCGACCTCACTCGTTGAGCGCTCGGGGTTTGGGTAAGCTCCACATGAAAGTCCTCTCTTGAAAGGAGACGCAACCATGACGGTTCGCGTCGGTATCAATGGTTTTGGGCGCATCGGGCGCAACTTCTTCCGTGCTGCCAAGCAGCGTGGTGTGGACATCGACTTCGTGGCGGTGAACGACCTGGGTTCACTCGATCAGATGGCGCACTTGCTGAAGTACGACTCGGTGCTGGGTGTGCTGCCCAACGACATCAAAGCCACCAAGAACGGCATCAGCGTCGACGGCGATGAGTTGCGCGTGCTCAGCGAGCGCGACCCCAAGAAGTTGCCGTGGGGTGAGCTCGGTGTCGACGTGGTCATCGAGAGCACCGGTTTCTTCACCAAGCGCGACACGGCCGCCTACCACCTCGAGGCAGGTGCCCCGTTGGTCATCGTCTCGTCCCCGTGCGATGGCGCCGACGCGACGTTCGTGTACGGCGTGAACCACAAGGACTTCGACCTCGCCATTCACAAGGTCATTTCCAACGCCAGCTGTACCACCAACTGCTTCGTGCCGTTGGTGAAGGTGCTCGACGATGCCTTCGGCATCGAGCAAGGTCTGATGCAGACCGTGCACGCGTACACGGGCGACCAGCAGTTGGTCGACGGCCCGCACAAGGATCTGCGCCGCGCACGCGCCGCCGCCATCAACATCGTGCCCACCGGCACCGGGGCCGCCCGTGCCACCAGCCTGGTGCTCACGTCGATGAAGGGCAAGCTCGACGGAACTTCGCTGCGCGTGCCCGTGCCCACCGGTTCGATCGTGGACTTCACGGCCACGCTGAAGACCGCTGCCACCGTCGAGCAGATCAACGCCGTCTACAAGAAGGCCGCAGCATCCGGTCCACTGAAGGGCATCCTGCGTTACACAGAGGACCCCATCGTCTCCAGCGACATTCAAGGCGACCCGCACAGCAGCATCTTCGATGCCGGCCTCACCATGAGCATGGGCAAGCTGGTCAAGGTGATGTCGTGGTACGACAACGAGTGGGGCTACAGCAACCGCCTCATCGACACCACCCTCTACGCGGGGTCGAAGGTCGCAGCGACGTCCAAGTCCAAGTCGAAGTCGAAGAAGTAGCAGTGGCCGGCCGCATCCCGACGCTCGCCGAACTCGGCGACGTCAGCGGCAAGCGCGTTCTGGTTCGAACCGATTTCAACGTTCCGATGGAGAACGGTGAAATCACCGACGACTTCCGCATTCGCGCTGCCCTGCCCACCATCAACTGGTTGCTGGAGCGCGGCGCCACCGTCGTCACGGCGTCGCACCTTGGCCGGCCGAAGGGCCAGCCGGACCCGAAGTATTCGATGGACGCAGTGCGCGCCCGGCTCGCAGAGCTGGCACCTGGTGTCGAGCTGTTGGAGAATCTGCGTTTCAACGCCGGCGAGGAAGGCAACGACCCCGCGTTCGTGGCCCGGCTCGTCGATGGCATCGACATGTACATCGACGACGCGTTCGGTGCCTGCCACCGTGCGCACGCCAGCATCGTCGGCCCGCCGAAGACATTGCCGTCCGCGATGGGTTTGCTGCTGCAGAAGGAAGTCGATGTACTGCTCGGTCTGCGTGACAACCCCAAGCACCCGTTCGTGGCGGTGCTGGGTGGCAGCAAGATCAGCGACAAGCTGGGCGTGGTCGAGGCATTGCTGAACACGGTCGACGCGCTGGTCATCGGCGGCGCCATGTGCTTCACCTTCCTGGCCGCACAGGGCTATCCGATCGGCGACAGCCTGTGGGAGCCAGACCAGGTCGAGACCTGCAAGCGACTGCTCGTGCTGTCCAAGGCCAACGGCAAGACAATCCACCTTCCCGAGGACCTGACCGGTGTCGATGCGGCGGGCAACTACGCCACGTTCGGTATTCGCCTGCCCGAGGGTGCGAAGGGCTTCGATATCGGCCCAGGTACTGCGGCCGCGTTCAGCGACGTCATCATGGATGCCCGTACCGTGTTCTGGAACGGGCCGATGGGAATGTTCGAGGACGAACGATTCGAGAACGGCACGCGCACCGTGGCGCAGGCGATGGCCGACACCAAGGCGTTCACCGTTGTGGGTGGCGGCGACAGCGCCGCAGCGCTCGCGCAGTTCGGGCTGGACGATGAAGTCGACCATGTCAGCACCGGCGGCGGCGCGTCGCTGGAACTCCTCGAGCTGGGCGACCTGCCCGGGCTCGAGGCACTCAGAGGGGCACCCAACGCATGACTCGCAAGCCACTCATCTCCGGCAACTGGAAGATGAACCACAACCACTTCGAAGCCATCCAATCGGTGCAGAAGCTGGCGTATCTGGTGGGCAAGGACGAGTTGGAGGCCGCCGATGTCAGCATCCATCCGCCGTTCACCGACATCCGCAGCGTCCAGACCGTCATCGACAGCGACAAGTTGGGCTACGCACTGGGCGCGCAGCACTGCCACTTCGAGGAGAAGGGCGCGTACACGGGCGAGGTGTCGCCGGTGTTCTTGGCGAAGCTGGGCGTGCAGTACGTGATCGCGGGCCACAGCGAGCGCCGCGAGATCTTCGGCGAGACCGACGAGATCGTGAACAAAAAAGTCGCCGCCATCCAGCAGCACGGCATGACCCCGATCTTCTGCTGCGGCGAGACCCTCGACGAACGAGAGGCAGGGGACACCGAGACCAAGGTGCTGGGCCAAGTGCGCGCCGGCCTGGCCGGCCGCAAGCCCGAGCAGGTCGCTGCGCTGGTCATCGCGTACGAACCGATCTGGGCCATCGGCACCGGTCGCACCGCCACCAGCGACGACGCGCAGCAGGTCTGCGGCACAATTCGCACCTGTGTGGCGGAAGTGTGGGGCAACGACGCGGCGCAAGCCGTGCGCATTCAGTACGGCGGCAGCGTGAAGAGCTCCAACATCGCCGAGCTGATGGCGCAGCCAGACATCGACGGCGCATTGGTCGGTGGCGCCAGCCTCGACGCCGACGAGTTCGCACGGATCTGCAAACTCGGGGCGTGAGTTTCGGTGCGGAACGTAAACGCCGCGGAAACATTACTGGAATGTTTGGACCAACTTTTCGTACAGGGTGGAACGCAACGGCTATCGCTCGGTAGTGGTGCGTGATAGCTTTCCAGCGCCCGTATTGATCGGGGAGGACAATACGAGTTTTGGTGGCGCCCTGGCGCTACCGCAGTTCCTTCCCTCCGTTACCCCAGGAGGACCATCCACGTGAGGACCACGAAGCGCAGCAAGTTTGTTGCACTCGCCGTCGGTCTCGCTCTCGTCGCCGCAGCATGCGGTGACGACAAGTCGAGCACGACCACCGATGCAGCCACAGAGACCACCGCAGGCGGTGGCACCGAGACCACCGCAGGCGGTACCGAGACCACCGCAGGCGGCGGCACCGACACGACCGTTCCCGCCGACAAGCCGGCAATGAAGATCACCTATGAACTGTCGGACACGGCAGTTTGGGAGGACGGCTCGGACATCACCGTCGCCGACTTCCAGTGCACGCTCGACGCAACCATGAACACGCCTGGTTCGCTGAGCACCACCGGTTACGACCAGATCATCTCGGTCGAGGAGGGCGCCAACCCCAAGGAAATCGTCACCACCTACAAGTCGAAGTACGCACCTTGGAAGGGCGTCTTCGGCGGCCTGTTGAAGGCAGCAGCGTTCGATGATTGCAACGACGTGTCGGAAAGCTTCGACGCTGGCATCCCGTTCTCCGGTCGTGAATGGCAGATCGATTCGTGGACGTCAGAGCAGCTGGTGCTGGTTCCGAACCCGGGTTACACCGGAAAGTACGTTCCCGGCGTCAAGAAGGTCGTCTTCGTCCCGGCCGAGGACGGCCCGACCGCCCTCAAGGCAGGCTCTGTCGACTTCATCTTCCCACAGGCATACACCGGCATCGACCAGGAACTGGCCGACCCGAACGTCGACTACGACACCGCACTCAGCGGCTCCTTCGAAGGCTTCTACTTCCAGTCGTACAAGGGTCCGTTCGCGGACCCCGTCTTCCGTGAGGCTTTCAGCAAGTCCATCGACCGCGACGCCATCTACGAGCAGATCTACGCACCGTTCGCACAGGGCACGCCCCTGTTGGACTGTGGCCCGATCGCTCCTGGCCCGTACTGCAACGACGCTTTCGCCAAGACCTACGATCCGGCCGGTGCTGAGAAGGTGCTGACCGACGCAGGTTGGGCAAAGGACGCCAGTGGCATGTGGGCCGACAAGGACGGCAAGGTCCCCGAGATCCGCTGGATGGTCAACACCGGCAACACCCGCCGTGAGAGCACGCAGGAGTTCCTGATCCCGAAGCTGGCCGAGGCCGGCTTCAACGTGAAGGCCGACAACTGCGAAGCCCTCCCATGCGTGTTTGAAACTCGCCTCCCGTCGTTGGACTACGACATGGGTATGTACATCAACACGGTGGCACCGGACCCTGCCTACCTGCGTACGTGGGGTTGCGACCAGATTCCGACCGAGGAAAACGGCTTCAAGGGTCAGAACAGCAACGGT
>JBBQMG010000209.1:0-5342 GCA_038328705.1 Acidimicrobiales bacterium
AAGGTTGCGATCCTGAACGAAGTGACCATCCTTTCCATCCGAAACCTTCGAGTCCGAGGCGTCGTGCCGGCGATCATCACCGGTGGCTGGGGCATGGTCACGCTGATCGATTCTGACCTGAAGTCAAACGCCCCGGTGGGGCAGGCGGCGATCACCAACAATGAACGGGGCGCACTATACGTCCGGAACACAACGGTCGCCGGGTATGCCCAGGCGATTGCCTCCGACGGGCAGAACGTCCCTTCGGGCGAGGTGAAGGAGTTCCTCGCAGGTAAAGCGCAGA
The DNA here is from genome assembly GCA_038328705.1 of Acidimicrobiales bacterium. GTDB lineage: Bacteria > Actinomycetota > Acidimicrobiia > Acidimicrobiales > Ilumatobacteraceae > UBA668. The sequence goes on from JBBQMG010000209.1 coordinate 284, forward strand.
GCCTCTGGGGTGCGCCGGCCACTACGCTCAACCTGCCAATCGAGGATGCCCCTCTGATCCCACTGGGCGACAGCAGCGTGCGCTGGGCGAACGTGCTGGACTTTGCGAAAACCGAGGACGGCAAGCAAGTATCCGACTGGGCAGACACCATTGAAGCGGCGTTTGCATCCGGTGCCGAAGGCGTGTTTTTTCCGGCGAACGAAGGCGATGGTTACCAGATCGGCCGCACGATCGAGGTGCCTTCGCAGCTGCGCTATCTGCTGGGGATGCGCACCAGCATCGGACGGAAGAAGGGATTCGACGGGCCGACGCTACGGATTGCGCAAGCGGGTGAACGGCCGGTGATTTTTGAGCGCCTTGGCGTCAACGGCACCATAGAGCACACCGGCACCCGGGTGGCAGTCTTCCGGCACGGCGGTCCTGAGATCTATCAGGGCCGACCCGGCGCGGGCAACGTGTTCGTCGAGGACGCTGAGGGATTCTTCCGGTTTGCCAAGGGCCAGAAGGCGTGGGGCAGACAGATGAACCCCGAGAGCCACACCGTGACAGAATTGATCAACGATGGGGCCGACGTCTGGATTCTCGGTTTTAAGGCCGAGTACGCGACGAACATGGTCCAAAACCTCAACGGCGGTCGGCTGGAGGTGCTTGGCGGGTTCCTGTATCCGGTGACCGAGGTGAAGGGCGACCTGCCTATGGTGGTGAACCAGGACGCCACGATGTCGATGATCTTCTGCACGAACGGCCATGGCAATGACTTCGAGGTGTATTTCCGCGACACGCAAGGCGGCAGTACACGCGACCTCAAGAGGGACCAACTCGACAGGAAGGGGCCACGGCGACAGATTCATCTGTATACCTCTCGGCCGCCGGGCGAGAACTCGGATGCGGGCCGACGGTGACAACCGCCGCCGTCAAAGGGTCGTTTTTCTTGAATGTCGTTTTTTTCTACGTCGGTAAACGAGGCTGGAGAAGGCAGCGGTTCGATAGCGCGTTGTGACGTCGTTTTCGATACAATAGAGCCATGTCAGCGATCACCATTCAGGACATCGCCGCCCGGCTGAATATTAGCCACGTGGCCGTGTCCAATGCGCTGCGCGGCACCGGCCGCATCGGCAAAGAGACCCGAAAAACGGTGGTCAAGATGGCCGCTGAGATGGGCTATCGGCCAAATGCATCGGCGCAAGCCATGCGGTCCGGGCGCCTTGGCGGCGTCGCGTTGCTGCTGGGTACGGTGCCGGGAAGGTCTACTCTCGCCGAGATGCTGATGTGCGGCATTCACGATGCCCTTGCCGAGCACAATATCCACCTCATTATTGCCCGCCTGCCGGACGAGAAGCTCACCAGTGAGGGCGTGGTACCCAAAACCTTGCGCGAGACCATGGTGGACGGGCTGTTGGTGAACTACACCGACCACATACCGCAGGAGATGAAGCGGCTGATCAACGAGTCAAATTTTCCTGTTGTTTGGATCAACGTGGACCACGCTGCGGACTGCGTTCGTCCGGACGATCACGGCGCCGGGCGCGACGCGACCAGTTGGTTGATCGAGCAGGGGCATAAGCAGATCTTTTATGTCGACTACTCGCACAGTGAGCAGGACATGGCTGAGGCTCACTATAGTGCCCGCGATCGTCGACAGGGCTACATGGATGCGATGGAGAAGGCCGGACTGCGACCGAGGGTGATTTCAAGGCCGATTGGGCCGGGACGTATAGAGCAGCACATTATCTCGTGGTTGTCGGCGAAGGACCGGCCGACGGCGGTGCTCACCTATGGTGACAACGACGCAGAGGCGACGGCGTTTGCCGCCTGTGCAGTCGGCCTGAAGGTGCCCGAAGACTTGCAGGTGACGGGCTTCGCTGATGGACCGATCACGGTTGCCCATCAGCCATTTCCGACGTGGCAGGTCCCACAGGAGCAGGTCGGCTGGGAAGCGTGCCGCATGCTCATGCAGAAGATCGCAGACCCGAGCCTGACATGCCCGGCGAAAGCAGTTCCATTCGTGCGGACAATGTAGTTCGTTGATCGGGCTCGAACCGCTCGCGGTATGCCGCCGCGATCACGCATCGACCGTCTTTTCCCTCGCTCGCTGCAATCAGATGCACGCGTTGAGTGCAGGATGCATTCGCGGCGCATCGACGCCCGGCACGGGCCAGAACGTCAGGTTCGTCATCTCATCGGGCACAAGTTGCTGGAAAGGGCCCGGCAGCCGCTTCTCGGGTAACGCGGCTCCGAAAAAATCGCGCTGAAGACCCGGGACGGCGGTGCAGATCACCTCGCGCAGCGCCTGGTCAAGTGTGATGCGCCAGCACATGCGCTGTGAGTTCATGCCGTCTCGAATTGTGCTGAACTCCTGCGAGCGTTGGTCGTTACCTGAAACCGCCTGCCAGAGGTCCATTGAAAGCAGTGGGTGCTCGACCCACGTGCTCATGTTCGGCCAACGCGCGCGGTCCACGCCAGAGTTGGCGAGAATCTCGCTGACCTGCCGCCTCAGACGCTCGCGCGTCATCGCAGGGAAGGGCAGGTGCGCCTGCATCGACGCCATGTGCGAAACGCTGGTGATGCCAAACAGCGTCCGCTGCGGCCCTGAACCTTCGTCCAGGTATTCGCCGGCGCCCATGAACAGGTTGCCATCGGACACGTTGTTCCCCGCAGCTTCCCACGGCAGGGGGTAGCCAATCGCCCCTGCTCGGTTGCCGAGGATCATGTTGTTGAACGTCTTGATGTCCCAGCAGCCGTCTTCCTTCTTGACGCGCGGCGTGGCGAACGTGGCCCACACGCCGTAGTTGGCGTTGGCATAAATCAGATTATGCGCGATGGTCACATCCGCGAGGTCGTGCCCGTAGATGCCATCCCCCTGACGGGTGAGCGCGATGACGTTGTGGTCCACCAACAGCGGACCTCGCCCAAGCTCGATGTTGATTCCGGACCACAGGTTATTGAGTATCACATTGCGGGTCACACGGCTCCCGCGCCAACGGTTGTCGAGCCAGATGCCGTGCGCTTCATTGTCGCGAATGAGGTTGCCTTCGATCACGCCGTCGAAGAAGTAGTGGAACTTGATGCCGGCGAATTCCCACCAGGGACTCGTATGGCCGTCGCAGTTGTTACGCTCGATGATGTTGCCGAGCACCTGTGTGCCGGTGTGGCCGATTCCAGCGATCCCGCAGTGGCCGTTATCTGAAATCCGGTTGCGGCGGATGATGTGATAGCCGGCGGACTTGCAGTCCATCTTATCATGCTCAGCGCACAGGCCCGGGCCGGTCTCGGAAAATTCACACAGCTCGGCACCGCCTTCGCGCCCGCAGTCGATGCCCACCGCCTTGGCGTGACGGACGATGCAGTCTTCGATGATCCAGTGATGGCCACTGCGGCAGGAGAGCGCGCCGGCCTGGCCGTACGCCGTCTTGCCCCAAGCCGGGGAGTAGTTCGCGGCGTGCTCGATCACCAACCCCTGGACGGTGATATAACCCAGGCCACGCGTCAATGGCGCAAACACCGCGTGCCGAACCGAGGCTTCGACGAGGTGGTCGCGAACGTCCTCTACCTCCTGCGGCGGATGCAGCAGAATTGCCTCTCCCTCCGGGTCCACCATCCAAGTGCCCGGCATCTGTTCGAGTTCCTCCAGCGTCTCCATCTCGCGCATGGGGATACCATCAAGGAAGACCTGGCCCAGCGTCGTTTGGTACCCGCGGCGAGTCGTGCGAGTGAGTTCATTGTACTCGCGCTGCAGGTTCCGCAGGCGATTGCGGGCGTCGGTCAGGAATCCGTGTTCGTCCTCGACAGCCGGCTTCTCACCCAGTTCGCTGAGGCGCTTTTCGGCGTCCTCGACGCGTTGGCGCGCTCGGGCGACCGAGATGGAATGAGGACGGGCTGCGAGGCTTCGGTTGAAGTTTGTGTGGTAGGGGTTGAACTCACCGTATAGGCGCTCGTCGCATTGGCCGGCGTATGCCGCGGCGCCGAACGTCAGGCACGACAACGGTCCGCGGATAATGGCAGTGCGGTTGCCATACGGTTCCCACCGGGGGCAGAAGACGTCGGAGCCACGAATGAACACCTTCTCGCCCGGGGCGGCCATGTATGTGATCGGGCGGTGTGGCTCGCCGCCGCGCGCGGGTGCGACACGTTCGCGGTAGATGCCGGCGCGGATCACCACCGTATCGCCAGGTTCGGCGATGCTCGCCGCAGCCTGAACGGTTCGCAGGGGTGAATCGGCGGTGCCGCAGTTGGCATCATCGGCACGAACGTGCTCCTGATCGACCACGATCGTGCGCGCTCCGGTTATCGTCTGAATCATTGTCATCAGTTTCACTCCCGCCGAGGTTCTGGTCTCTCGGCGTCAAATCTGCTAAGTCTGGCTCAGCGTCGGCTGCGCGGCACGTTCATGCGCAACGAGGCGATACACTCCGCTGCCAAGCGTGATCCGGGTCATGCCGGGGGCTGGTCTGATGTCCTTCACACCCGCCGGCAAGTGGGCCGGTGTGAGCAGTTGGCCGCTCTCGCTGATGACCAAGCCTTCGCCTGACAGCAGCAACTCAAGTTCAGCGGTGGCACCACAGGGCACCTCTGCTTCAATCATGATCTGTTCGCCGGTTTTGTGCCAGCCGAGCAGGGCAGTTCCCAGCGGCGTGGGAAGCGTAGCGCGCGCGCTGGTGACGTGGCGGTTTGGCCGGGGACGATAGATCAGCCGGTCGCAGCCGATCGCATCGGGCGCGACCTGCAGACCGGCGACGTGGCGATAGAACCACGAGCCGATGGAGCCGAGCATCGGATGGCAATGTGAGTTCATCCCGGTGCCCGTGGCGTGCTCCCATCTCTCCCAAAGCGTGGTCGCGCCGTGCTGCAGCATGAACCCCCAACTGGGGTAGCTCTTTTGCGCTGCGATGGCACAGGCGACCTCATGCAGGCCACGGGCACTGAGTACCTCGAGCAGGTACTTCGTCGCGATGTTGCCGGTCGTCAGGTGGTAATCATTGGCGACGATGTCGCCGACCAGGTGATTGACGACGCGAGTGATGCGATCCTCTGGAACCAGGCCGAATGCCAGCGCGAGCGC
>JBBQMG010000210.1:0-5230 GCA_038328705.1 Acidimicrobiales bacterium
CGTCGTCGCCGAACGCACGCCCGACCTGGTGATTCTCGACCTGCAGATCGGCTCGAAGGGCGGCATGGCCGTCACCATGGACCTGCGGCTGGATGCCAGCGCGGGCATGGCCCCGCCCGTGAAGGTGCTGATGCTGCTGGATCGCCAGGCCGATGTGCACCTTGCCAAGCGCTGCGCCGCCGACGGCTGGTTGGTCAAGCCCTACGACCCGCTGACGTTGAAGCGAGCCGTCCGGGCCGCCCTCGAAGGCCCGGTCGTCGAGGTGCCTGTGGAGCTCGAAGCGGACGAGGTCAGCGCCGAAACCGCTGAGGAAGAAGCGCCGGTCGCGGGGTAGCATCGTTGCTGGCTACGGGGTGTAGCGCAGCTTGGTTAGCGCGCCACGTTCGGGACGTGGAGGCCGGAAGTTCAAATCTTCTCACCCCGACCAGTTCGGCCCGGGTCACTCGCCAGAGTGGCTCGGGCCGCTCTCGTTTTCAGAGCTTGTCAGCGCTGGCCCGGAGTCGGTCGTCGAAGGTGGCGACGGACGCCTGCCGGCGTTCGGCAGTCAGTAATACGCAACAGTCGGGCATCTTGCATCCGGTTTCCACTCGCAGTCTCGAGAGCGCTAGCGGATCGTCAGCCGTTCGATCGATCTCCACTCCTATCGCGACAAGGTCGCTCCACACCGCATCCGCTATGCCACGGCGTACCGCGACGACCAGCACCTCAGCTGCTGTAATCGGATGGATCAGCAATGGCGGAACGGCCTCGGCGAGGACTGCCACCGCAGCCGAATGATGGGCATCGTTCGGGTTGAGAAACGCAAGCAGCACGCTTGCATCAACGACGATCACTCAGGCCAGTCCTCACGGAGCTCGTCGAGATAGCCGGGTGCGTACAGATTCGGGTAGCGACCCGCATGGTCGAGCACCGCACGGCGATGTGTGCCCCGCTGTTCAGCGACTATGTCGGCCCCAACCTGAACGAGCTTGCGGAGCACGTCGGCTCGGCTGTGGCCCGGGTAGCTCGCGGCGGCCGCGTCAATCGCCCGAGCGATGTCGTCGGTCTCCGTGAGGAGGTGGCGCTGTCGAACAGTCGGCATGACAGAAGTGTAACACCTGAAGGCCGGGTGATACACCGAGCGGGCGCCATTCACACCTGCGGTCAGCCGATCCCACACCGACGGAAACGCAGGACTCGATGCTGTCGCACGCCGGACTCGTACAATTGTCGTGAGTGATTCGGTTTCGACGGTCTCTTGGCGGTGTGGTACCGGTTGGCTTTGCTGTCATGCTGGCCGCGTTCTGTGCGAGCGGCACCGAGTTGTACATTTCGGCCGCCGGCTCGGCTGCCACTCAGCAGCAACTCTCGGAGGCGTGCCCGTCGGATACGGCGCTGACGTTGCCGGTGCCGCAGGACAGTGACGGAGTGCCCGGGGCCGCTGGGATCGTCGACGGGATCGCCTCTAACATGCCGTTCGTGGAGCCCGCTCGCCACGGCGGAATTGCCTACGTGGAAGCGCCGAATGCGTCGGGCGCGACCGCCAAGCTGATCCTGGTTCAGTGGGACGGTCTGACGAACGGTGACAGCCCGATGCCGAACCTCGCATCCGGCCAGGTCGCCCTGACCCGGACGAATGCTGATCAGCTTGGAGCCGAGGTTGGCACGGTGTTGACCACCACCTTCCTGCCTCTCTGGACCGTCGATGCCCCAAGCCGCGGGACGGCGAGCGGCCCGGACCTGACGGTTGCCTATGTGATTCCCGATGTGGCGACGGATCCTGTGCCGACGGTGTGGTGTGGCTTGTCCTGGTTGGTCGCGCACAGCCCGGCCGGCGATGCGCCGCCGGTGTCGGCCATTGTTGCGCGCGACACGTTGGCGTTGTTCGAGAACGCCTATTTCGAAGTTCGCGAGGTGCAGGTTGTGCATCGGCCGCTCACTCTCGCTGAGCTACGAGCGACAATCGATGGCTACTCAATGCGATAGCAACGTGGGGTGAGTCGTTCGGATCTGACCTGCCGTCCACTGAATCACTCGGTTTGCGGCAGGTGGAACGGCGCGCGACTGGAGTTGCCACCACCGTCGACCGTTCGCTGCAACCCGTTCGTCTCACCAGCCTCGTCGCGATCGGCGGTGTTCTGTTGGCCAGCGCGGTCCTGCTCGCCCGCGACCGTCGCAGAGAGCTGCGTCTCTTGGGTGTGCGCGGTGTCTCGCCGTTGCGGGTGGCGTTGCGGATGCTTCCGGCGATAGCGATTACCGCGTCGACGGCTGCTGTAGCGGGTTGCGGGTTGGCGTGGGGTGTGGTCGTCGCCTTCGCCCCGTCAGGTTTGTTGGTCCCGGCAGCGTTGGCACGTGCATGGCTGCTCGCAGCGGTCGTTGCGTTCGCATCGGTGGTTGCGGTGGTTGCGGCCGTCGCCGTCGTTGCGGACCACGCCGTCGATCGCACGGCAAGGCGATCGCTTGTCCGCTTCGCGCCGCCCGCGGTCGTTGCGGCCCTGGTCGCCCTTGCGTTGGTCGCGTACCGCAAGTTGAAGGATGACGGCGGCATTCGAGCCTTCGGAGTTGAAGTGCGCGGAGGCGAGCTGCTGGCTCTCGGCTTCCCGTTCTTCGCCCTGCTCGCCGGCACGGTGGTGGCAGCGTCAGCTCTCGGCGCGTTGGTGTGGTTGGCACGCGACACCGGGGCACGTCTGCCGCGTGCGATGCGTCTGGGTTGGCGCCGCGTTGTGCTCGAGGTAGGACCAACAGTTGCGGTGATCGTCGCTGTCTCGCTGGCCGCAGGGTCGTTCGTCGCCGCGTCGGCACTGTCGGATGGTGCTCGGCGACAGTTGGTGGACAAGGCAGCGGTGTACGTCGGCAGCGACATGTCAATCACGGTGTTCGACGAACCAGATATCGATGCTGACCTGGCGGCACGCAGCACCACCGTCGTGACGGTGCGCGGCAAGATCGACGGCACGGCCGTCGACCTCTACGGCGTCGACCCGGTCGCGTTCCCATCGGTCGCAACCCTGCGCAGCGACGCCTCGAGTCGTACGCTTCCGGAGCTGGTTGCTCTGCTGAGTCGCCAGGGTGCGACCCCGGCCGCACTGGCGGTGGGTTCTGATCTGGCGATCGGCGACACTCTCTCGATCACATTGGCCGGCAGCAAGCAACCGCTGGCGGTGGAGATCGTTGGCACCGCCGCGTTCTTTCCAGGCAGAACGACGGGTACCACTCAATTCGTCATGCTCGATGAGGTGGTGGAGGCGGCGGCGGCGGCGGTGGCGCAGCATCAGTTACTGGTTCGCGATCCACCGGCGAATCTTGTGCAATCACTGCGGGACCAGGGCGTTCGCGTCGGAGTTGTGCTCGACGCTGCCACCACCTTCGACGCTTCAAGTTTCAGCGGGCTGCGCTGGGCGTACCTGCCCCTGCGCGTTTTGGGGATGCTGTTCGCGCTGGTAGCAGCTGCGGCCCAGTTCCTTGTCGTCGCGGCTCGCCGCGTGCCGCGTAGGGCTGCACATGCCATCCAACAGCGCACCGGCTTCGGCCGGCGCTCGCTCTGGGTGGCCGCCATCACCGAAGCAATAGTGCCACTAGCCGTCGGGGCAACACTCGGCTGGGGGGTCGGGTTGTGGGCAGTGAGACTGTCGATTCCGTTGCTCGATCCGATGCCGCTACTTGCGCCGCGGGCGGCGTTTTCGATGCCCTGGGCCACCACGTTCGGAATCCTTTTGGCGGTTCCGCTGTGGGCTGCCGTCACCGCCGCGGGCATCGTTCGCAGCACCACCTCGGGGGACCCGATGAAGGCATTGAGAGGCGAACAGTGACCGAGATGGTGGTTACCTGTGACAATGTCACCCGGCGTTTCGCAATACCGATTCGCCGAGGGCTCCGCACCGAAGTGACGGCGCTTGACAGTGTCTCGTTGGAGATTCCTCAAGGCCAACTGGTCGCTCTCGCCGGACCGAGCGGCTCAGGCAAGTCGACCCTCCTTGCAATCATCGGTGCACTCGACCTGCCAACCACCGGCACCATCCGCGTCAACGGGCAACAAGTTGCAGAACTCACACGACGCGAACGACGAAGGTTCCGCCAACTCACCGCAGTGACGATGATGCCTCAGCCAGCCGACAACCTGTTGCTCGATCACACAGGTCGAGAGAACGTTGTGCTCGCCGCCCGTCAACGTGGCGTCGACGGCGATCTCGCGGCGATGGCCGATGAGGCCCTCGACCAACTTCAACTGGGCTCGTTCGCAGACCAGCAATGTGCCGAGATGTCCGGCGGTGAACAGCAACGCATCGCCCTGGCCGCCTGCCTCATGGGTGGAGCGAGAATCGTGCTGGCCGACGAACCCAGCGGCGCCCTCGACAGCAACGGCGCCGCCACCATCATCGACACCTTGCTGGCCGCCGCCACCTCAGGGATGACAATCGTGGCCGCGACACACGACCCGAACATCATTGCGGCCGCGACCACCGTCATCCGGTTGGACCACGGGCGGAGGGTCGAATGATCGAAATACGACAACTCACCAAGATGTGGTCCGACACCGCCGGGCTACTACCCATCTCGTTCACGGTCCAACCTGGAGAGATGGTCGTGGTACGCGGGCGTTCGGGCAGCGGAAAGTCAACGCTGCTCGCCGTGCTGGCCGGGTCATGCGCAGCCGACTCCGGCGAAGCGACAGTTGCCGGAGGTTCACCCGGATCTTCCAGACCGTGGTCACAGATCGCGCTCGTTCCCCAGGTGCTGGGGCTGGCGATCGAGCTCTCCGTCCGAGAGAACATCACCGACGCGGCCGCGGTACTCGATCGCGACCGACTCGACGGCTTACTCGACCGACTCGACCTGCGCGACTTCGTCGACCGCCGCATCGATGAAATCTCCATGGGCCAACAGCAACGCGTCGCTATCGCTCGAGCGCTCGCGCAAGTCCCAGCCGTTGTGCTTGCGGACGAGCCCACCAGTTATCAGGACAGTCTTCACGCGCGCGCAGCCATCGACGAACTGCGGCGTGGGGCCAGCGACGGCTGTGCCGTGCTAGTGGCCACCCACGATGACGCCGTGGTCGCAGCCGCCGACCGCGTGCTCGACCTCTAGCAGACTGAGCGCTGAAGGCGCTTGCGGACGAGCGGGGCTTGCGGCTTCTCTCCGACATCGCCCCATGATTCTCTGGTTGCCGTCAGCCGTCACGCACAGGCGCAGGGAATGGCGCCGCAGCGGGGGCAGCCGTTGGCGTAGCGCCCGACGGCTTCGGTGAGGTCGA
>JBBQMG010000211.1:0-5179 GCA_038328705.1 Acidimicrobiales bacterium
AGTCGTTCAGCTGAACGACTGGCCGCAGCCGCAGCTGCGAGTGGCGTTGGGATTGGTGATGGCGAAGCCGGCCTGGTTGAGGCCGTCCTTGTAGTCCAGCGTGGCGCCCAGCAGCAGTTGTGCGGAGGCAGGGTCGACCACGACGCTCACCTGATCCGGCCCGAACTGTGCCTTCTCGTCATCATCGGCGAAGTCGCCATCGAAGAACATCTCGTAGGAGAAGCCACTGCAGCCACCGGGGCGCACGGCCACGCGAAGGGCAAGGTCGGTTGCGCCTTCGGCTTCGAGGAGTTCCTTCACCTTGCGGGCGGCGGTGTCGGTGACGGTGATCATGGGTGCTGCTCCTAGTTCGAAATGGCAGTGCGCTGGAGTTGATTCCAGTGCGGTGAGCGAAGTGTAACCGGCAATTACCGTAGCATTGACTTCGTGATTACAACGCCGCCGAGCGCCGATGAAGTGACCGAGCTATTGCGCGCGGTCATCGACCCTGAGCTGGGCGCCGACATCGTCACCTTGGGCATGGTCCCCGGCGTCACGGTGGCAGATGACGGCGCCGTCACGGTGGGTGTCAAGTTGACCATCGGCGGCTGCCCGTTGCGGGCGCAGATCAAGAAGGACGTCGAGACTCGGGTGGCGGTGCATCCGGGCGTCACGAAGGTGAAGATCGAGTGGGGCGAGATGACCAGCGAAGAGCGCACCGATGTGATGCTGAAGGCCCGCTGGAACGCCCGCGAAAACGCGACCGACACTGCGATTCCGGTGACCACGCGAGTCATCGCGATCGCCAGCGGGAAGGGCGGCGTCGGAAAGAGTTCGGTCACCGTCAACCTCGCCGCTGCGGTCGCTGCACAGGGCTTCACGGTTGGCGTTCTCGATGCCGACATCTGGGGCTTCTCGGTCCCGCGCCTGCTGGGCATCGACGAGCCGCTCGAGGCGCACAGGGTCGAGGGCAGTGACAAGCCCCGCATCGTGCCCAACGAGTTGGTCGTCGGCCGCGGTCTCTCCAAGGGTTTGCTGAAAGTGGTCAGCACCGGCTTCCTGGTCGGCGAAGACACGGCGCTGATGTGGCGCGGGCTGATGCTCACCAAGGCCGTCGAGCAGTTCCTCAACGACGTCGAGTGGGGCGAGCTGGACTACCTGTTCATCGACATGCCGCCAGGTACCGGCGATGTACAAATGGGCCTTGCCCGCATGCTGCCGCGTACCGACCTGCTCATCGTCACCACACCTGCGTTGGCCGCCCAGAAGGTTGCGGCTCGCGCTGCTGACATGGCGCGACGCAGCTTTCTGCGCGTGTGCGGCGTCATCGAGAACATGAGCGCGTTCACGTGCGAGCACGGCACCTCGTACGCCCTGTTCGGTGAAGGCGGCGGGCAAGCCTTGGCAGATCAGGTCGGCGTGCCGCTGCTCGGTCGAATTCCGCTGGAGGCCGCAGTGGCCGCCGGCGGCGACGCCGGAGCGCCGGTAGCGCTCAATGGCACCGGTGCCGCGGCCGACGAATTCCGCACCATCGCCCGCCTCATTGTCGAGGAAGTCGCCCCGCCCACCAACATGGCCGGCTGCAGCGCCCGCATGCTGAGCATGGTGACCGCCGCGCTCGACGCCAAAGACGCCGCCGCCACCGCTTCCACCGACTGACTCGCAGGGTCCGGCCGCGGATTCTGGGTGTCTCCAGTTCCGGACTCCGGGACGGGAGACTCCCAGTCTCGTTCTTGGAACAAATCCCTCTCAGAAACGCCTTGCGCGCGCAAATGGGGGCGTTCAGGGGAGCGAGTCGTAATCCGGGTCGGTGGGCATTGCGATGCCGACCATGCGCCCTTCGGCGGTGAGGCGAATCTTGGGCAGGATGCACGGCGGTGTGCCAACGGCCCAGGCGGCACCCATTGCGCTCGCGACCGAGGTGTGTGCGTCGAGGAAGCGCAGGTTGGTGACCGTCGGTGGCATCAGTTGCAGTTCACCGGCCTCGAACCGTTCGAGCGCCTCGGCTGGGCGCACCCACATACTGGCGACAGTCTCGTTGTCGTCGTGATGCGACGTCTGGCCAGCGGGGCTGGCGGCCATGAAGAAGCGCGTGTCGAATCGGCGGGCAGTCTCACCCTTGGGCGTGATCCAGTGACTCATCCATGGCAAGGCATCGGTGGCCAATCGCAAGCCGTGCTCTGCGGAGAGTGCACGCACATCGACGTCGCCGTCGTGAACCGCGTGGCGATGCGCAAGCGCAGGGTGCCCATCGCTGACCATCTGCCCGTCGGCGTCGACAGCAAGGAGAACGCCGGCTTCCTCGTAGCACTCACGAACCGCAGCAACTCGGTAGCCCTCGTCGCCCTCGCCATCGGCGGCATCCACCTTGCCGCCAGGAAACACATACATGCCACCAGCGAACGCCGCGTTCTGTGTGCGCCGCAGCATGAACACCTCTACGCCCGCAGCCGTGTCACGCAACAACATCACCGTCGCTGCCGCCTTGACAGGTACCTCCACATCAGCCATGCGGGCACCGTACACACCGATAGGGTCGAGTTCGTGCTCGTATGGATGGACTTGGAGATGACCGGCCTCGAGCCGGGCCGCAACGTGATCGTTGAAATCGCGACCATCGTGACCGACGACGATCTCAACATCGTCGCCGAAGGCCCCGAACTGGTCGTCCACCAGCGCGAGGAAGCACTTGCGCTCATGGAGCAGGTCGTCATCGACATGCACACCAAGAGCGGCCTGCTCGACCAGATTCGCGCCTCCACCATCACCCTCGAAGACGCCGGTGCACAGACGCTGACGTTCATCAAGGAGCACGCGCCCGAGGCGCGCAAGGTGCCGCTGTGCGGCAACTCGATTGGCATGGACCGGCGCTTCCTGGCCGCCTACCTACCCGAGATCGAAAACCACCTGCACTACCGCAGTATCGACGTCAGCAGCGTCAAAGAACTCGTTCGCCGCTGGTACCCAGGTCTGTTGAACACCAGGGTGCAGAAGGCCGGCAGCCACCGCGCGCTCGACGACATTCGCGAGAGCATCAACGAGCTGCGGTTCTACCGCGAGCACATCTTCGTTCCGACCGCAGGCTTCGTATTGCCTCCCATGGCGACCGCAGATCCGCAGACGAAAGAGCGGCACGACAATCATCACGACAATAAATAGGTTGACGTTCGTTTACGAACGTGATTTCCTAGTGCCTGATGTGCCGCGAACGGTGGCCCATCACGACCACGGAAGAGAACGAAGAACCATGAAGCACACGGACCTCGCAACAGAACTGGCCACCGTAGCCAGCGCTGCGCGTTCGTGCGGCGGTTTTGGTCACGGCTACCAGTGGCGTATGCGTGTTGCAAGCAAGCCGATGAACGCACTGTTCGTGAACACGACACAGGCCATGAACGCGAAGTCCATCAACGCAACCGCAACCAAGCGCACGGCCCGACACCTCGGGATGCTCACGACGTAACGAACGTCGCAAGCTCCACACCGAGGCCGTCGGGATCGCAAGATCCTGCCGGCCTTTCTGGTTTTTCCACCCTTCTTTCGTCCGAGAGGAACACATGTACACACTGAACGAAACCGCAGCGCTGAATGAGAGAGACATTCAGACAACCTTCGATGAGCTCGTCGAGCCAATTGCGGTGCGCGTGGCAAGGCCGCGTTGCGCCGACGGCAACGGCACCCTCACCCACCTGTTCTTCTCGGACATCCCGCTCGACACCGCTCGCGCAAAGGCAATATGCAGCAAGTGCGCACTTGCTGAAGATTGCTTGACCGGGGCGCTCGAGCGGGCTGAGCCGTGGGGTGTGTGGGGAGGCGAGCTGGTCGAGAACGGCCGCGTCGTCGCCAACAAGCGGCCTCGCGGACGCCCACCCAAACACCCACGCCCGGCCGTGGTCATCGACGAAGTACCGATTCCCCCGCACCTCTTGCGAGTACGGACCGAGCAGGTCGCATGATCAGTACCTGGTGACCCGGTGGGTTTGTGTTCCCCAAGAATTGCAACGGGGAATGCAAACCCATTCGGGTCGGTTGATTCGCTCCAGATCGCCGGCCGATGGCAACGCACACCGCGACCCATCGGCTCGCAAGCCGCTGGCCCCCTGTCTGCAGCTGCCCTTCCCCCCGAGGGCAGCACGGCAGGGGGCCGCGAGCGGGCTGATCAACTACGACGTAGGCCCGATGGGCACCGGTGGAGGCACACCGATAACGTGGCCGCCGTGAAGGTTCGTCCGCGATTGCTGGTGGTGTCACTGTTGATCGCCGCAGTCGGTTCGTTGGCTCTCGGCTGGGTCATCGCCCGTGGAGGCACCGATACGTCGGGGGGCAACACGACCATCATCGACGGGACGGACGGCGCTGACAGCCAACTGCAGCCGCCGACGCTCGAGACCAACGCCGTCGTCAAGGGCGACCCATTGCCCGATGTCAACGTGAAAACTCTCGGGGGCGCCGACGTGTCGATCCGTTCCTTGGTCGGTCAGCCGATGGTGATCAACGTATGGGGCTCGACCTGTGTGCCCTGCCAGAAGGAACTACCCGACTTCGCCGCCGCCCACTTGATCTACGGCGACCAGGTTCGCTTCGTCGGCATCAGCTTCCTGGGGGCAAGTGACCGCGAGGAATCGTTCGCTCGCGATCGAGGCGTGCAGTTCGAGCTCCTCTACGACGGCGACGGCGCGTTCATCAACGACGTTGGCATTGCGGCCTTCCCCGTCACGCTGTTCGTGAATGCCGACGGCGTGATCGTGCGCCAGACCGGCCAGTTGAACGAAGAGTCCATCACCAAGTTCATCGAGAGCGACCTGTTGTGATTGCCGTCGATGGTCGCCTACCGCTGGCGTTCACATCCGGCTTGCTCGCTGCCATCAACCCGTGCGGATTCGTCTTGTTGCCGACGTACCTCATGTACTTCCTCGGCATGGAGACGCTGCGACCGGGTGCGGAGCGTACGTCCATTCGGCGCGCCCTTGCGGTCAGCCTGTCCGTGTCGGGCGGCTTCCTGTCTGTGTTCATCGTCCTCGGAGTCATTGCCAAATGGGCAACCAACTCCTTCCTCGATGCAATGCCGTACATCTCGCTGGTGATCGGTGTCGCTCTCATCGTGCTCGGTGTCGCAATGATTTTCGGTTACCGCCTTCCGTTCACGGCTCCGAAGATGGACATCGGAAAACGCGACCGATCGGTCGTCAGCATGTTCGTG
>JBBQMG010000212.1:0-5102 GCA_038328705.1 Acidimicrobiales bacterium
TTGGTGGCGGCATCGACCCGAAGCCCGGCCACTGCCAGGCTCGGGACGAATTCAGGCGGGTCGTCCTGATCATCGTGAACCACCAGCGGGGGATCGTCGATCGCCGCTGCCAGCCGACCCTCGGTCTCTGTATTTTTCGCCTCATCGATCCCATGAGTCCGATTCAGCACCAGATGGAATACGCTGCCCATGCCGAGGGTGCTTCGCACGCCGACGCTTCCGCCTTGCGCCATGACCAGGCGCCGCGTGAGCGCCAGGCCAAGCCCAGAGCCCTCGTACTTCTTGGCCGACCCGGTGTCGAGTTGCTGGTATGCGGTAAACAGACGCGGCAGGTCGGGCGCCGCGATGCCGATGCCCGTGTCCTCGACCTCCAGGCGAAAGTGACGGGCGCCTGCGGCACTCGCGCGCACGGCGATCAGACCGTCTTCCGGCGTGAACTTGATCGCGTTGGACAGATAGTTGTAGAGCACCTGCTTCAGCCGTGTGGGGTCGAGCACGAGGTTTTGAACGGACGGTTCAACGTCGACGACAAGGCGAAGGTGCTTGTGCTGAATCTGCGTTTGCAGAATGTCCTGGACTTCCTTGACGAGCAAGCGCAGGTCAAACGGCTCCGGGAAAAATTCGAATTTCCCCGATTCGACCTTGGACAAATCGAGCACGTCGTTGATCAAACGCAGCAGGTGGCGGCCGCTGGAGCCGATATAGCCCAGGAACTTCGCGTGCTTCGGCGAGTCCGGCGGCACTGCCCCCGTATGCAGCAGGTCGGCAAAGCCGATGATGGCGGTCAACGGTGTGCGCAGTTCGTGGGACATATTGGCCAGGAATTGGCTCTTCAGCCGGTTGGCTTCTTGTATCTGCCGGTTTTCGCTTTCAAGTTCCTGCGCCTTGTCGCGGGCTGCGTCGGCCAGACGGCGCTGAGCCTGCAGCGCCCGAGCCATGCCGAGGCGTTCGATGGCATTCTCAACCGCTTGCGTCAAGGTTTCGGGGCGCAGCCAAGCCTTGCCAACGTAGTCCTGTGCACCGGCGCGCAGTGCAGCCTGGTTGAGACCCAGCTCCGTGGAGCCGGTCAGCACGACCACAGCAACACTCAGCAGATGGTCTTCGCCGCGCGGCAGCCACTTCAGAACCTCGAATTCGTCAGCGTCCGTCAAGCCGAGGTCGAGAACGATGCAGTCGGGGAGGGGCAATTGCGCACACAGGCGCAGCGCCTCGTCGGCCGACGAGGCCTCGGTGAACCGATACCGACGCTTTGACCCATTGAGCAGCGCTGCCTTGGCCTCGGCGCGGTCGAGCGGGTTGTCGTCGACGATCAAAACGGACATCGCCTTCTGGCTCAGGCCACTCATGTCGACCGCCCCGTGCGCGGCGAGGGCGCGGCGTCGTTGGGCGACGCCGTCCGGTTCAGCCAATGGACGAAGATCGATTCGAGCGTGTGCAGGCAGTCGGCATGCTGCACGCTCTTGATATGGAACGCACTCGCGCCCGCTGCCAAGAAGTCGTCTCGGTCGCGCGGGTTGACGCTGGTGGTGAAAACCACCACCGGCAGATCGACGGGCGAGTAGTCACGGCGAACCTGATCGAGTAGGGCCAGCCCGTCCAGGCCCGGCAGGTTGTAGTCCAACAACATGAATGCAAAGGCGTTGGCCGACGTGCAGGCCAGCAGGCTTTGCGCCACGTCGGCGTCTGCGGCGCGAATCAGGTGGTTGTGCACGTTGGCAAGCGTCGCCGCGTGCATCACGGTGTCGAAGTCGTCGTCGGAATCCTCGACCACGAGCACGGGGCGCGGATCGGTGTGCGTGACGGCTAAGGCGTCAGGCAGCACCGGGTGCTCCGCCCTCGTAGCTTCTGCCGCCCGGTAAGGTGAAATAGAAGGTCGAGCCCTCGCCGAGCTTGGAATCGAACCAGACTCGACCGTGGTGCTGCTCGACCATCTTGCGCACTATCGTCAGCCCCGCACCGCTGCCGCCGCCGAATTCGTCCTGCCCGTGCAGACGCTTGAAGATCACGAACACACGATCCTTGTGACGTGGGTCGATACCGATGCCGTTGTCGCGCACATAGAAGATTATGTCGCCCGCAGCTTCTGCTGGCGTCGACGCCGGCCGCGCCAGTGCCGTGGGCTCATCAATCAGTGCGATGTAGCCGATCTCCACCCAGGCGCCGGCCTTGTCGTTGTACTTCGTGGCGTTCGAGATCAGGTTGGAGAACACCTCGCGCACACGCACACGGTCGCCATGCACCACCGGCAATGGCCGTGGCACGCGCACCTCGACGTGGCTTTCTGCAAAGCGGCCGCCCCGCATTTCAAGGGCCTCGATCAGCACCGTGCCGAGGTCGATGTCTTCCGGGTCGAGCGATTGCCGCCCGACCTGCGAGACGTGAAGCAAGGCGGTGAGCAAGGTGTCCATCCGGACCGTCATTCGAAGCAGCCATTCGACACGCGCGGGGTCCGGCACAAGCCCGGCGCGGGCGTCCTCCAACAGGCGGTGCGCATACTTGTTGATGCCTCGTAGCGGCTCCTTCAAATCATGGCCGGCCACATAGGCAAAGGCGTCGAGCTCGGCATTGGTGCCCGCCAGCTCGGCATTCGACTCGGCCAGCTGCTCGGCGCGCGCGACGACAAGATCCATCACCATGCGGCGCAGTTGCTGGGCGGCCTCGACTTCGACCCGTTGCCATGGACTCGACCGCCCGCGCACCTGCTCTTGCCACAAATCAAAACTGCGCCGCGGTGTCAGGTACGCGCCCAAAGGGCCCACCGTGGCCGGCTTCTCGTGCGGATTCCCGGCCCAGTTGAAGGTCTGAACTTGTTCGCCACGAAACCAGAGGATAAGCGGGCTGTCGGGATGACGCGAGACGGCTGTCGCCAGAACGCCGCTGGCCAGTTCTGCGTACTCGGCCGCTGCCGGGTAGGAGGCGCCCAGTGCATCGGTGGCGTAGACCTGAAGACCGTCGGCCGCCTGATCGATGCGCTCACGCAGCCACGCCGCCAGCGGCTTCAGTTGCTGCTCGTCAGGCACGACGCCGGCGGTGAGCCAGTGATTGCGCTGGAAGACCGCGACGCCATTGGCGCGGATGCCGTCGAGCAGGTTTGGCGACGACGGGCCGGTGACCGACAGCTGGCCGTCCCCCGCCGATCGCGACAGCACGGCAAGGTGGACCGCATCAAGATGGATGCGGTATTCCATGTGCTCGCGCAACTCGGCCTGAGCGATTTCGAGAGACGCGATCTGCGCCAGGAATTCGGCTGCTGAACGCATCGGGTAGGGCATCGCCATCGGCGTGTAGTGATGGCAGGCGACCAGCCCCCAGAGGACGCCGTCGCGCATGATCGGCATCGTCAGGGTGGCCGCGACGCCCATGTTCAGCAGGTATTCGGTGTACATCACCGAGGCCCCGCGCAGGGCGCAGTGCGTCATCTCCAGCGGGCGACGCGTGTCGGGGTTGAGCAGGGGCACCATCTCGCACAGCTCGCCCTGGGCGTCCGGCAAGGGGCGAACGCCGATGCGCTTGAATATCTCGCGCGCCGGCCTCGGGATGTCACTGGCCGGATAGCGCAGGCCAAGCCACGCGGGCAGATCCTCGCGCCGTGCGTCGGCCATCACTTCGCCACTGTCGTCCGCATGGAAGCGGTAGACCATGGCCCGGTCGAGCCCCGTGATGTGGCGCACTTCCCTCGCCACCACGTCGCAAAATTCCGCCAGCGACTGAGTGCTCTTGAGACTGCCGATCGTCTTTCTGATCGCCGAGAAGTAGTCACCGTCCGGGCTGATGACGGACTGGCCTCTGCCGCTCGGTTCCATTTCGAGCAGCAGCACGCCGTCGGCGGTGTGGATGGTCATGTCCATCGCCGCTGAATCCGCCGCTGCGCCCGGCAATCTGGCGGTCAATGCGTAGAAGGTGTTGCGGTCCAGCACCTCCGTGCGGGCCAGCGCCTGGATGCGCGCGGCAGCGACTGCGCCGACGACCTGCGCCAGGGCGCGCCCCAACACCTGATCGACGGCGAGGCCGGTCCAGCGCTCGCAGTTTTCGCTGACTTGCAAGACGATGAGATCGTCCAAGCGCAAGGCCAGCAGCAAGCCATGCGCCTGGATGCAGCCTGGCGTTTGAATGGGCTCGTCATCGCAGTTGGAGAGCGATGTGCCGTGACGCTTGATGCTGTAGGGAACAGGCAGTGGCGTGTCGTGGATCACGTGACGACCTTGTGAGTCTGGGATCTTGTGTGTTGTGTCATGTCGACTTCAGGGCCAAACAAAGTGGCTGGCCCGCGCACTCTCGGGCCCTTCGAGCCAGAAGCGAACCTCGGCGGCAAGCGTCGTGACATCCACCGGCTTGGCGATGTAGCCGTTGAATCCGGCAGCCTTCAGTTTGAGGGCATCGCCCTTGAGGGCATATGCCGTGAAGGCGACGATGACGATGTGCGTGGTCGCCGGGTCGGACTTCAATTGGCGCGTCAGTTCGATGCCGTCCATGACCGGCATCTGAACGTCCATCAGGATCAGCTCGGGCAAGAAGTCCGGGATCAGCAACAGCGCCTGGCTAGCGCCGGGTGCAGCACGAACTTCATACCCCGCTGCGGTGAAGACGAAGGTTGCCATCTCGATGAACATTTCGTTGTCATCGACGATCAAGACGCGTGTCTGATTCATGATCGGTTGTTTCTCCTGCTGCAAGCACGCTGGAGCCAAATCTGCCCACCATGGCTCGGAACGATTGGGACCAGCGCTGGAACCGGCACTGTGACTAACGATGGCCATCATACTGGGCCCTCGGCACTGGCGAAGATCGCGTGGTCTGACACCTTGCGGGTAAGGATCGACTCGTGCACGACCATCAATATCGACAGCCCTGCCGCGACGCCCATCCCGTGCGCGCAGCCAACCCGGCGCCAGCGACCAGGCCAAGCCACTGAGCAGCCGCCGCCACTCGGCTGCGGGATCTTTACCAACCAATTGCCGGCCAGCGAGATCAGCGTGCGGCAACGCACCGACTTCGGGCTCGGACCGCCTCAAGCTCGGATCAGCAACAAATGAATCGCGTCCGTGGCTTCACCGAAGCACGGAACCAACCCGGACCATCCAGACTTAGCTGCATCGGCTCCC
>JBBQMG010000213.1:0-5056 GCA_038328705.1 Acidimicrobiales bacterium
GTGTGCGCTGCGCCGTACGCGCGACCTCGACTTCGAGCGAGGGCTGCTGCGCGTATCGGCGTCGATCGTCAACCTGACGAATCAGCCGCTCGGCGAGATCCCGACCAAGAACCGCCGCGTGCGTGTGCTGGCGATCGACGATCTGACGGCAGCGATCCTGCGCGCGCAGATCGACAGCGTCGAGCAGAGGGCAGCGTTCGCCAAGGTCGCGCTGGTCGACGACCCGTATGTCTTCACCGACGCCGCCGATGGTTCGGTGCCGTGGAAGCCCGATGCGGTGTCGCAGTACTTCGCCCGCATGCGCAAGCGGATCGGCCTCGATCACCTCGACTTCCACTACCTGCGCAAGTTCATGGAGACCTACGGCCAGGAGATGGGCTACAGCGTCACGCAGGTCGCCATGCGAGCCGGCCACGACCCGAGCATCGCCGCAAAGCACTACAGCGGCAGGGTGACCGAGACCGACCGAGCACTGGCGACAGCCGTGGCCTCGTTGATCAAACCAAGATAGGCGCCGTTCGTGACGTAGCCTTCGGCCCGTGAGCAACACCGGACGCCGGCACGATGAAGCAGCGCCGCGTGACACTTCATGTTTGCCGCGCGACCTCACGCCCGCGCAGCTCGAGTCGGCGCCCGCCCTGTCGTCGGTCGACTCGCTGGTCATCCAAGAGCTGATCGACGAGGAGTACGACGCCTTCCTCGCAGCCGTACGTTCGTGAAGCCTGGCGTGTCGATTACCCGAGCGCCAGCGGAGACATCCTGAGTGGGCGACGTGCGAAGTTGCAACGCAGTAGAGTCGCCCCGTGGATCTGACCTCGTTGATTGATGTGAGACCGGACGTCCGCGGCGGCAAGCCGTGTTTCGTCGGGACGCGCATCACGGTCTACGACGTGTTGGAGTATCTGGCGTCGGGGATGACCACAGATGAGATCGTTGCCGATTTTCCCGAGTTGACGACTGACCACGTTCGGGCGGCGCTGGCGTTCGCCGCTATGCGTGAGCACCGGCTCGCCGCTCCGGCGTGAAGCTGCTCTTCGATCAGAATCTGTCGCGCATGCTGGTTCGTCGACTCGCCGACGAGTACCCCGAGAGCGTCCATGTCGCCGGGGTCGGTCTCGACACGGCTACTGATCGGGAGATCTGGGAGTACGCAGGGCAGACGGGCTACGTCATCGTGTCCAAGGACAGCGACTTCCGTCAGCTCTCCTTGCTCTTCGGACCTCCGCCACACGTCGTGTGGCTACGGGTCGGCAACGTGTCGACAGCATTGATTGAGGCGCTGCTGAGGCGAAGCGTCGAACGCCTTCAAGAGTTCGCAGCGTCGGACGAGGAATCGTTGCTCGTCCTGTCGCTCGTCGGCTGAACTGAAACCGTCGAGAAGCCGATCACACGATTGATGGCAGGCCGAGCGACCTTCAGGCTCCGCTCACCGGCTTCAGCAGGAATTGGTATTGCTCGATGTCATCGGCAAACGGAGCGAGCTGCTCACGGAGCTCGGCGCTATCAACTATCGCGGATATGACAAGCCCGCACGCACCGTCCGAGGCCAACACGTTGTCGCTGAGGAGTCCGATGGAACGAAAGTCCAGCTCGGAGATTCGGCTGCGCGTCTCCGTGAATCCGTCGCTATTGCATCCAGGGGTCGCGGCGGTTGCGGGGTTGAACTCGATTTCCGGCACTGGGAGCGGGATACGGGTCACCGTCAGCTGTGTGCCGTCCCAGATTCCGATGATGTGCCATGGCCCTCCCCAGATGTGACCATTCGCGTTTCGCTCGCCAGAAACGTTGTCCCATGACCAATTCTCGACTGCTACTTCTCCCCCTCCCGGCAACGGCCCCTCCAGAAACTCCGTGATCATTGGCCCGTGATCGGGTGTCTCGACGACAAACCCTTCAGCCCAATACTCAGCTATTCCGTCTGGATCCGCCGAAGGGACGCTTGCTGAAGATGGTGTTGTTGTCGTCGACGAGAGCAGATCCGTTGCAGTCGACTCTGCCGAAGGTGGCAGCGGTGCTGTTGAGATCGAGGTTTCAGCACCGGTAGCACGCGGAGTGGCGCACGCCAAGAGAAACGACGGGAGAAGGAGCAGGGCGAGATCGCGCTGAATTCGCCGTGGCCCGAGTCTTGCCGGGGAACGCCAAACGGGCAGTCTTGGCGAGAGTCGCACGCGCGGACGGGCTGCGAGTGCTACGGAGCTGTCAGCGTGAGACCCCACAGGGTGGACAACCTCTCCCACTTGGTCGCATACGCCGTCGTTCCGTCGCGACTCTTGTGAATTCCGACGGCCGCATTGCCGTAAATATTCGCCCACGACAAGGCACCTCCAGAGTCACCGTAGTTTGAGGCGTATGTCAGTCCAAGGAAATCGGCGTTCCATGGCAAGCCATCCGACGTGATTCCGGTCGGCCGGAAGGCGAAGTCGTTGATCACGCCGCATTGCCAGTCAAAATTAGGCGCAATAAAGCTTGCGTAACCGTGCTGGCAAACCTGATGTCCAACGATGTTCTGGGTTGTCCATCCCCAGTTGATGGGACGAAAGTAGTCCGAGGAATTCCTGTGGACGCGCCCAATGGTGTTTCGGACGTTAGCGGTCGAGATCAGCCCGCCATCGACACTTCCCTTGAGATTGCAGGCGGCCATTACTCCGAGCGGCATCGAACCTTGAGTCCAACCTTGGCCTGTACTGCACGTCCCGCCGTTGGCGCAGTGGCCAGCCGTCAAGATGAACGGCCCGTAGCCGCTCTGGACGGCGAAGCCGGATGTACACGACCCATAAACGGGCCCAAGGTTTGTTCGGTAGATCTGTTGGCCACCTTCAACTACTCCGTAACCGAGGGTGTCGGACTTGGAGACCTCGTCGTGCTGGCCGACGTCGTCGAGTACGAATGCAATTGGAACATCGGGAAACAACTCGCGAACGGTTGTTTCCACGCCGGCCCGGCCTACAACCCGGACAGCGTTGTTCGCGACGTCAATTCCCGTTCCCGAATACTTGGTTCCAGCACCGTCCAGATAGTCGGCGATCAAGCTTTGGGCAGTGCGAAGTTCCGTGAGCGACAGCCGAACATCAACTATCTCGACCCGGTTTCCCTCGCCTACCGGCGCCTCAACGGACTCCACAACGTTGAGAACCTTCGCCTTGTCGCAACCCTTGCAGAAGATGCTGACGACTCGCGCTCGCACCTGAACGCCCGCAAGAACGTCATCGCCGAAGTTGAGCACCAGCTTCTGCGCGATGACATCGGCGGCCCAATCAAGCTGGCTGATCGCATAGACATCGTCAGCCTCATCGAACGAGAACCTCAGGCCACCGACGAGTCCCTTCGCGGACACGTATGCGTCGGTCGTCGAAGCGTACAGTGAGTCAACAAACTGCTGGTCGTTACTGAGGCCGACCCACGCTCTCAAATCGAGGATGTGAGCTAACGCTTTCTCGTCAAGGCGGACGCTGCCGACCGCGGGCGCCAGGCCGATGGCAGTCTGGGCGTCTGCCGAAAGAGCTAGGTGTTCTCGCGCAACGACGATCGACGCGTCCGACCACATCGCCAGACATACAGCAAACCCGAGACCGATTTGTCGGTAACGCGCCATGCGCCCCCCTTGTAGAGGTCATCCTGGTTCTCGTGGTCGCTCGTGTCAAGAGGGCCAAGCGGTCGACAGCGGAGCGGCTTGGGCACTCGGATCAGCGTTCATGGCGGAAGCATGAATACAGAATACCCCTCGCTTGTCGTCGCTACATGTTGGTTTGGCCGGAGTCGGGGATGACCACTCGACACCGGGCGAATTTTCGGACCAGTCCACACAGGGCGACACTCTGCGACAGGAGGTGCCACCCGCCACCCAGTTCCTTGGCGACGTACCGCTGCGCTTTGACGAAATCTGCCTCTGTAGGTAGCTGACGATGTGCGGTCGAGGGTGTGGTCGAGTGTGCTGCACCCGGTACTTCTCGAGGGTGGGGTAGTCGTTGACCGCAGTGAGCGTCACGAAGCCAGTTTCGGGGAGGCATGAGTAGTTGTGAGTACGTCAACTAAGGACCTGGGCTCGCCAGCACCGCCACCTGACTTCCTTACCGTCGAGGAGGTTGCACGGATCGCTCGCATCGGGCGGACAACGGCCTACGACATTGCCCGGGAGTTCGAGGCGACAGCCGGCGCAAGCGGCTTGCCGGTGGTGAGATTCGGCAAACAGCTGCGTGTCCCTCGCTACCGGCTCGAGAGCTGGCTGGGCGGACCGATCACGTGGCCGATCCTCGCTGACGAGAGACCAGTCGCGTCCCCGATCGCGTCGATCACGCCTACACCCTCGGCCAAGCGCACTACCCGTTGCGCTTCCCCGCCACCCGATCAAGACGCCCTGCCGTTCACCTCGTGACTGCCATGATCGAACTCAACCTTCCCCGACCTCACGACACTGCAATGACAGACGAGTGCACACCCACGCGAGTGTGTGGCGGTGTGTGGTGACCGTGCGGGTGACCACGCTGAAGGGCGCGGACGCTGGCGCGTACTACGTCGAGCAGCTGCCGAACTATTACCTCGAGTCGGGTGAGCCGCGTGGCATCTGGGTCGGTGACGGCGCCCAGCAGCTCGGCGTCACGGCTGAAGTCGGCGATGAGGCGTTCCTGGCGGTGATGGCAGGGATGGACCCACGGCGGCCGGATCGTGATCTGGGGCGCCGCTTTGACGACAAGTCGGTACGCGGGTTCGACGTGACCGCGTCGGCACCGAAGTCGGTCTCGGTGTTGTGGGCGCTGGGCGATCAGGACATCCGGCGCGCTGTCCTCGATGCTCACGACGCGGCGGTGCGGGAGCTGGCCTGGTGGATCGAGGCCCATGCTCACACGCGTTACCGGATCGGTGGTGAGGTCGCCATCGTAGATGCGAAGGGGATCGTGGCAGCGGCGTTCCGGCAGCACACCAGCCGGGCATTGGACCCTCAGTTGCACACGCATCTGGTGATCGCGAATCGGGTCAAGTCGCCGGATGGTCGTTGGTTGGCGCTCGATGCCCGTTTGATCAAACGCGATCAGCAGACCCTGTCGGCGTTGTATCACGT
>JBBQMG010000214.1:0-5010 GCA_038328705.1 Acidimicrobiales bacterium
ACGATGTGGCTGAGGTCGTGGTTGATCTTGGTGAGCCGATCGGTGATCGAGCACTCATTGTGGACGACGAGTTGGGCGCCATCACGTGGCCGAATGGCGCGGACCTTGCTCCCGACGTGCTTCACGCCCAGGCGATGAGCCTGACCTGACTGCGGTTCGCCAGCAATCGAAACTCAAGACTCGCTCGTAACAACATTCGCCGAAGAGCAACAGAACAGCAGTTGGTCTCATACTGGTTGGACGACGGGTGTGCCCGTCTCGTCCCCGACGTCGCTCACTCCACACCCACCGCCATCGGCGGTCCCAAGACCTCATGCGGTGGATCCAGGGCTACAGCGCAGCCGGTCGTCGTCTCGGCTCCGCCCCGCACAGGCTCGACAGTCAGGATCATCAGCCTCGTGTTGGTACTCGGTGCTCACGTTGGCGTTCGGCCCATTGCAGGAGCAGGACGGTCTTGCCGTCGCTGATCTCACCTGTGCGCACGCGTTGAAGTGCGTCGGTGAGTTCGAGTTCGAGTACCTCGATGTGCTCGCCTTCCTGAGCGACACCTCCACCTGCGGAAACGCGATCGTTCGGCGTGTATTCAGCGGCGAAGAAGGCGACCCGTTCGGTGACGGACCCGGGGCTCATGTACAACTCGAACAGTCGCTCGATCGACCTCACCCGATAGCCGGTCTCCTCTTCGGCTTCGCGTCGTATTGCCGTCTCGGCGTCGTCGGTGTCGAGTAGTCCGGCTGGCGCCTCGATGAGCATGCCGTCGCTGTGTCCGTTGACGTACGCGGGCATCCGGAACTGGCGGGTGAGCACGACCGTCTCTCGGCCCCAATCGACGAGCAGGATCGTTGCACCGTTACCGCGGTCGTACGCCTCGCGCTGCTGGTTGTTCCATGTGCCGCTTGCGTCTCGATGGTCGAAGTCGATTCTCCGGAGCGTGTACCACGCGTCCGAGAGCACGTCGATCCGATTGATCCGAACGTCCTGGTTGCCGCTCGGAAGCGTCGGATCCATGGGCGCACTGTAGAGCCGGGGGGCGCAGGGATCGACGACCCGCTTGCAGTTCACGCTCCGGGAAGGCAACGGCGAGTCGCGCCCGCTGACATCGGACCACCGCTCCCACCGCATCGCCAATCGCGTGTGCGGTCAAGAGCGGCACTGCGATCCTCAGACATGCCGGCCGCTGTGGTTCCCGCCCGGAACGAGCTCGACCATCAACCGAGGCTCGAGCCAGACATCCATCACGCCCGCCCAGCGCCATCCTGAGGGACGGTCGATGCGAGCACACATCTCCTCGATCTGCTCATCGGTTCGGTCGAGCACGATGTTGACATGCGACCCGCCACCGATCGAACGGCCGCCGGGCACCGCCGAGAACTGCGGGCCGGTGCCGCCGGCCGTTGGCGACAGCTCCACGTCCCGGGGGTAGAACTCGACGAACTCGTCGCTCCAATCGGTGCGTCGCGCATCGAGGAAGCACACGAACCCGCCAGCGTGGGGCGGGAACGCCAGAACCGTGCCGCCGAGCAGAGTGGCCAACGTTGTCGCATCCGTGAACGGATCATCGGCGTACAACGATGTGTGCGCGATGTGAGGGTGCATGGCGCCTGAGTCAGGTTCCGGTGAGGTCGATTCCGTCGGCCCTGCCTCGTTCATACTTGCCATCGATTGTCTCCTGTAGCTGGACAGAGTGTCCACGAGGAATCGTTCATCACCTCGGTCGACTCGTGAAATCGAGAGTGCCAGGCCGCTGCCCGAAAATCCTAGTCAGGCGTTCGGTTGGCGAGGGCCAGAGCGATGAAGTCCTGGAAGGCGGGGACGTTCTCGGCGGACACGTCCATTCGGGCGCCGTTGATGATCTTGCCCATCACCTCGACACCCCAATCGGTCCGTAGTCCGTCACCGTTGGGGAGGGCGTCCATTCGGAGTTGTCCTGGACCACTGGTCCAGGACTGGAAGGTGTCCTTTCCCGTACGGCTTCGGGACGGTCTCGGCCAGCGAGTCGCTGATCGCCTGGAGGAGTTGTTCGTCGTCGCCAGGGCCGTCTCGATTCGTCCGGCGATCAGAATCATCAACGCCAATTCGCTCGTCGTTCATCGCGTCGACGTTGCGCCCATTGCAGGAGCAGGACGGTCTTGCCGTCGTTGATCTCTCCCGCTTCGACAGACGCGAGGGCTGCGTCCAGGTCGAGTTCGAGCACTTGGATGTGTTCGCGCTCGTGCGCAATGCCGCCACCTGGCGACACCCGGTCGTGAGGGGTGTACTCGGCGGCAAAAAACGCGACGCGTTCGGTGACAGAGCCGGGACTCATGAACAGCTCGAAGAGTCGCTCGACGGGCCCGACTGCCAACTGCCGTCGTTGCCGCGATAGTCGAAGTCGACACGTCTCAGCGTGTACCACGCGTCGGAGAGCACATCGATCCGGTCGATACGAACGTCGTCGTTACGGCCAGCAGTGGTCGGGTGCATCGACGGATCGCATGTCCCCGTGCAGCCGCAGGCAGTCGCATCGTTGGCCCGTTCCGAATTCAGACGACCGGCGATCATGGCAGGTCGACGAGAAGATCGCGCATGGCGTCGCTGAATGTCCCCCAAGCGCCTGAGGCCTTGCTCAGGTCAAACTCCAGTTGCTCGCCGGTTGCCAGGTGAACGTGAAGGCGTTGGGTCAGCCGTCGCGGCGGTTCGACAGTCGCGACGAGACCGTCTCGGGACCAGATCACGGGCGGAGCTGTCACAGCCGTGAACGTCTCGCCAGTCGAGGGGTAGTCGAACAAGAAGACCTTCGTCGCGGTGACTGCCACGAGGTCGTTCTTGAGGGTGGGTGTTCGCACTGCAACCCGCTCCTTGCGGTCGAGGCGTGCGAACGACTGCCCGAAGATGAGGCCGCGCAACTTGGCGGACCGGAAATCGCTGATCAAACCGTCGGTATCGCCGGCGCCGCTCAGAAAGCCGATCGCAAGGATTGGTTCGTCGACGTGGGGTTGGAGCAGGGTGGTGAATCGCTCGCGTTCGGCGACAGGGTTGGGAATTCTCATGGCATTCTCCTGAATTGTTGCGCCACGGCGTCGAGCGCCGGAGCAGCGGTTTACGGAAACGCTCCGTCGGGCGTGACAGTTGCGAACACGCAGGGTTCTTCGGGGCAAGTTGTCGGCACCCGGGTACACGCCGGTGGTGGTGATGTGTTCCCGGGTGCCCGGTTGGCGAATGTCGGAGCGAGTCCGCGACCGGAGATCAGGTCAACTGTCCAGCGGGCGCTTCGTCGCCCGAAGGAACAGCAGACCGAGGCCGAGGAGGCCGGCGCCGATCACAGCGATCGCCGTGCTGTAGGTACCGGTGACCGGCAACGCTCCAGCAATGGGCGGTGACGACGGGAGCGCCGCCGAGGGCAAGCTCGTCGTGGTCACCTGCGCTGTCGGGACGGCGTCTTGCGGTTGTCCTGCGGGGATCGTCACGGCCGGCGCAGGGATGGTCACGCCCGGCTCGGGGATCGTGATGCCCGGCTCAGGGATCGTGACACCCGGCTCGGGGATGGTCACCAGCGGCTCAGGCGGACAGTCGGCGATCCCCTCGATCTGCGCAATCCCTCCGTCGGTCGAGGTTTCCAGGGACGCGCTGTACGTCGCACCGTTGACCACGGCATGGGTGAAGCTCGCCGTACCGGTGCTCGACTCATCGACCAGGTGGTTATCCACCAAGAAGCGCAGCGTCGTCGGCACGCCACTCGTCGTCGCGTTGGCCTTGATCATCGGAACTTCACCGTGGCAGACGAGCGCGATGGTCCCCTGGGTCTGGGTGCAATCGACTGTCAGCAGCGTGGCGTTGGCGTACCCGTCGTCTGCGAACACGTCGACGACGTAGGTGGCGTCGCCCTCGGCGATCTCCAGCACGTGGGTGGCACCGGGGGCCACGTCGATGTTCCACCCGCCGCCACTGCCCCGGTACTTGGCACCCACGTTGAAGTGGGCGGCGGAGAGCCCGGCGGTGTTCGACAGCGTGACCAAGACCTGGCCGTAGGGATCGCATGACGGAGCGAACGTCGCAACCGGAGCCGGTTTGAACTCGTTGGCGGAGGCGGGGCTGCCGAAACCGACGAGGCTGGCCACGGTGAGCACGAGGCCGCTGATGGCGGTGAAACGCCGAGTCCTGAAGGTCCGGTTGGGGGTGGATGTGGCGGTGGATGTGGGGGTGGATGTAGTGGTCATGTGAACTCCTTGGTGGTGATCGATCGTTGTGATCGATGCGGGTGTCTCCACGATCGGTTCCTTGGTTGGGCCCGACGTGGATGTCTCGACAATGCGCCTTTGCGAGCGTGGTTTCGTCGCCCGTGCGGTGGTTCTCGACGGGTCGCTGGGGGTACGTCTGCAGGATGACCGCAGCTCCGCCGAGCGACCGACGAACAGGGATCACCGCATGTGAAGCAGGTCGCGCCTGTTGCGGTTGCGCACGGCAACAATGTGTTGGAATCGGTCCGTTGGCTGTCAGGACTGGTCGGGCGTTCGGTTGGCGAGCGCCTGCGCGATGAAGTCCTGGAAGGCGGGGACGTTCTCTGCGGACACGTCCATGCGGCCGCCGTTGATGATCCTGCCCTTGGCATCGACGCCCCACCGGATCCGGAGGCCGTCGCCGTGGGGGACCGCCTCCATTCGGAGGTGATCGACGTGCAAGCGATGGCCTTCGGTGATTGCGCCGTGGAACCACTCGACCACACGCCCGTCGAGCAGGAACGTCCATCCCTCGTTGCGGAACTGTGGTTGCAGGAGCATCGTGCGACCGGTCATTGGCTGACCAGTGCGGTGAGCACGTCGAGTCGGGCGGCGCGGCGTGCGGGAAGGATCGCGGCGGTTGATCCGGCAGCGGCAGCGATGATGGTCACCGCGGCGAGCGAGGTGATCGGCACGGTGAGTGTGTCGATGCCTTGATCGGCGAGCGCTTGCACGACTGCCCATCCGAAGAACGTTCCGATGGCCAGGCCGAGGGTGCTGCCGAACACGGCGATGATGGTTGCTTCCCATCGCA
>JBBQMG010000215.1:0-4975 GCA_038328705.1 Acidimicrobiales bacterium
AGGCCATTGGCCTGGGGTTTCGTCGTGTCGAAGGGGGGACTTGAACCCCCACGAACCTAAGTTCACCAGCCCCTCAAGCTGGCGCGTCTGCCTATTCCGCCACTTCGACGTGGTGCGCTACGAGGCTATCGCAGCGGGGTATTCACACCAACAGGAAACTCAGTGCGATGATCGTGCCGATCCACAGGATGCCGAAAATCGTGGTGATGCGGGTGAGGTTGCGCTCGGCAGCGGTGCTGCCAAGCGCCGTCGACCCGGTGCCACCGAACATGTCGCTGAGGCCGCCGCCGCGACCGCTGTGCATGAGCACACCGGCAACCATGCCCGCCAACGACAGCACGTTGACGATGATCGAGAGATAGGTGATGAAATCGCGCACGGTTCGAAAGGCTATCGGTCAGAGAGCGGCGCTCGACACGCCAACAGACGTGAGCGAGGGAAAGTGGCAGGCCACGGGATGGCCGAAACCACGATCGATCAGCGCCGGCTCCTCCATCGCACACAGGTTCTGTGCAATCGGGCAACGGGTCCGGAAACGGCAGCCGGTCGGCGGGTCGATGGGGCTGGGCGGGTCGCCCTGCAACATGATCCGATGGCGAGTGCGCTCCAGTTGCGGATCCGGCTCGGGTACGGCCGAGAGCAGCGCTTGCGTATACGGGTGCGCCGCGGCGGTGTAGATCTCTTCGGCCGGGCCGACCTCCATGATCTTGCCGAGGTACATCACCGCCATCACGTCACTGATGTGGCGAACCACTGACAGGTCGTGTGCAATGAACAGGTAGCTGAGACCCAATCGGTCCTGCAGGTCGTCGAGCAGGTTGACGACCGCACCCTGCACGCTCACATCGAGCGCCGACACCGGCTCGTCGAGCACCACCAGCGATGGGTTCAGCGCCAACGCCCGAGCGATACCGATGCGCTGCCGCTGGCCCCCTGAGAACTCGTGGGGGAAGCGTTGCGCATGGTCGGGCGCGAGGCCTACCAGCTCGAGCAGCTCCTGCACTCGTTCCTGGTGATTCCCCTTGATCCTCTGGATGCGCAGCGGCTCGGCGATCGCCGAACCCACCGTGAGGCGAGGATCAAGCGACGCCTGCGGGTCTTGGAAGACGATCTGCAGTTCATTGCGCAACTTGCGCATCTCGCCACGATTGAGACCCACTATCTCCTGGCCCTTGAACTTGATCGAGCCGGATGTTGGCTCGGCCAGGCGAAGCACCGTGCGGCCTACCGTGGTCTTGCCACTGCCGCTCTCCCCCACCAAGCCAACGGTCTCGCCAGGCATCACCTTGAACGACACACCTGACACGGCGTGCACAATCGCCTTGGTCTTGCGCAGCCCTCGCGAACCGCTGACCGAGAACTCCTTCACCAGATTGGTGACTTCCAGAACTGGCTCGGTCATGCCTTCACTCCAAGAGTCAGCTCGGCGGCGCGAACGCACGCAGTCATCGACGGGCCCAGCGGTGCAAGCTCCGGTAGCCCCTTCAGGCAGACATCGGTGGCGTACTCACAGCGGGCGCTGAATGCACAGCCGTCAGGCGGTCGCAACATGTTGGGCGGGCGTCCGGGAATCGGCTGCAGTCGGTCCTGGCCGACTCGGGGCAGCGAGTTGAGCAGGCCCTCCGAGTACGGATGCGTGGGGTGCGAAAACAGCTCGTCAACGCCGGCACGCTCGACCACGCGACCGGCGTACATCACCTGTACACGATCGGCCACACGAGCGATGACACCGAGGTCGTGCGTGATCATCACCACAGCCTTGTTCATCTCCTTCTGGATACGCTGAATCACTTCCAGAATCTGCGCCTGCACAGTCACGTCGAGAGCGGTTGTCGGCTCGTCGGCAATCAAGACGTCAGGGTCGTTGGAGATTGCCATCGCGATCATCACGCGCTGGCGCATGCCGCCGGAGAACTCGTGCGGGTACTGCCGAGACCTTTGTTTGGGCTGCGGAATGCCCACGATGTCGAGCAGTTCGACGGCACGATCACTTGCTGCGCTCTTGGACATGTGCTGGTGCGACTGGATCATCTCGACGATCTGATCGCCAACTCGATACACCGGGTTCAACGCCGACAGCGGATCTTGGAAGATCATCGCGATCTTCTTGCCACGAACTGCGCGCATGGTCTTGTTCGGGGCACCCACCAGCTCAACACCGTCGACGGTTGCCGAGCCGGAGATGATCGCTGAGTTGGGCAGCAGGCCCATCACGCCGAGGAAGGTGACGGACTTGCCCGATCCGCTCTCGCCGACCACGCCAACCATCTCGCCGGGGGCAACGTCGAGGTCGACACCGCGTACGGCGGAGACCTGCCCGTTCATTGTTTGGAAGGTGACCCGCAGGTCCTTCAAGGAGAGCAGTGGTGCAACCATCATCAGCCCCCGATGTCCATCTTGGCGTCAACCGCGTCGCGCATTCCATCACCGATGAAGTTGATGCAGACGGCGAGGAGCACCAACGCTCCACATGGGAAGACCACCATCCACCAGTTGCCCTGCTTGGCGCCTTCAGCGGACAGTTCGACCAGTTGGCCGAGCGACACTGCGTCGGCGCCGGGTTGCGGCCCGAGGCCGAAGAACGACAGCGTCGACTCACCGACGATGGCGCCGATCACCGACAGCGTCAGCGCGATCAGGATCGGGCCGACGGAGTTCGGCAGCAGGTGGGACATGACGATGCGCGAGTTGGACGCGCCGACGGCTCGAGCCGCTTCGATGAACTCGCGCTCCTTCAACGCCAGCACCTGGCCACGAACGAGCCGCGCCACACCCATCCAGCCGAAGATTGCAAACAGGGCAATGATGAACCGGATGGAGGAGACGTCGCCGATGATGCCGGTGATCCACGGCACGGCGCCAAGGAATGCCCGCATGATGATGATGATCACGATGAACGGGAATGCCAGGAACAAGTCGGTGACCCGCATCATGATGTCATCGAACCAGCCACCGCGCAGGCCGGCGATGGCACCCACTGCGGTGCCGATGATGACCGACAGGATCGCTGAGGAAACGCCAATGAACAGCGACGTTCGCACACCCCAGATCAATCGACTGAAGAGGTCGCGGCCGATCTGATCCGTGCCCATCCACGCAATGGACCGCGGCGACAGGTACTGGTTCTTGCCCTCGCTGATGTCGAGCACCTGCTGGTTGACGCCGTACCGGGCGGTCAACGGGGCGAAGACCACGATGAGGAGAAGGATGGTCATGATGACTGTGGAGGCGGCCGCGCCCTTGTGGTGGAAGTAGCGTTTGCGGGCCATCTGAAACGGCGACAGACCTTTGACGTTGAGCGCCTCGCGGGCGTCAATGTCCTCCAGGGTGTCAGCGGCGGGAACTGTGTCGTCAGTCAAGTCGGATCCTCGGATCAAGAAAGGCGTAAGTCACGTCGGCGATCAGGTTGAACAACAGGATGGACGTGACGATGATCACCATGTACGGCATCAGCTGCGGGAAGTCGCCCTTCCCCGACGCATTGATGAAGAACACACCCATGCCGGGATAGTTGAAGATCTTTTCGGTGATGATGAGGCCACCGATGAGAGCACCAATGTCGAGTGCCAGCACGGTGACGATGGGGATCATCGCGTTGCGCACGCCATGGCGGAACAGCACGGTGCGCTCGGACAGACCCTTGGCCCGAGCGGTACGCACGAAGTCGGCCGACTTCACATCGAGCAGGGAGGCCCGCATGTAGCGGCTGTAGCCGGCGACAGTCTGGATGACGACAACCAACACCGGCAGAATTAGGTGTTGGATCATCAGCACCAGGTCGAAGCCCTGGTGGCCTGGCGGGTAGACGCCGCCGACCGGCAGCCAGCCGAGCTGGACGGAGAAGATCAACTGCAGAACGACGGCCGACACGAACGGCGGCACCGCGCCGGCAAAGAACGCTGTGGTGTTGGCGATGCTGTCGAACCAGCTACCGGGCTTGCGGGCAGCGAGGATGCCGATGCCGAGACCCACAGGAATACCGACCATGGCGGCGATACCGGCGAGACGCAACGTATTGAAGATGGAGTAGCGCAGTGGTGGCCATACTTCGGCTCGGCCCTTGATACTGCGCGGCCACGCGTCGGGACCCTGCAGGAACTGCCACAGCCAACGGAAGTAGCCGCGCACGTAACCCCACGGCCCCTCGTAGAGACCGTTGATGTCCTTGTACTGCTGCACCTTCGCTTCGCTGGCTCTTGGGTTGGCTCGCAAATAGGACGCAACCGGGTTGAAGCCGATGCGAATGGCGATGTACACGAGAAACGTCACGAGCGTGATCGTCGGCACAACCCACAGCAATCGCCGGACGATGAATCTGAGCAAAACGCAGCCCCCTACAAGAGTCTCTCTACAAAAAGGAAACAGGGCCGACCCCGAAGGGCCGGCCCTGTTTCACCAATGTAGGTGAGCTACCACGAAGAGGTCAGAGGACCTCGATGGTCGCTTCCCCGGTCAACATCTCCGACGGGACGAACTTCTGGTCGTTGGTGGTGTCGTACGTGCCCGGCAGGACCGGGAACGAAATCAACCACACGTACCACGACGAGTTCGAGCACTCGGTGATGGGGTTCGGGCAGGCGGCATCCGGGAACTGCTCGGCACCGATGATGATCTGGCCATCACCGTCGACGTCAGTCCACTGGTACCAGTCGTTGATTGACCGGTAGTTGGCCAGTTCGCCATAGGCGTTGGCCAAGCGGTCGGTGCGGATGGCACCGATGTTCGGAAACTGCAGCAACGGCAGCATGATGTGATCGGCAGCCATCAGGTCGATTGCCTTCTTGACTTCGTCGATGCGCTTGGTTTCGTCGAGCTCAGCATCGGCAGCGATCAACTGCTTGGTTGCCTCTTCGTTGCACCAACCGTTGCTGTTCTGACCCTTGAAGCCGTTTTCCTCGGTCGGAATCTGGTCGCAACCCCACGTACGCAGGTAGGCAGGGTCCGGTGCCACCGTGTTGATGTACATACCCATGTC
>JBBQMG010000216.1:0-4911 GCA_038328705.1 Acidimicrobiales bacterium
GTGCTGCGGATTGCGGTGGCCGGAACGGTCGGCATCGGGGTCTACGTGGCCATGTTGCTACTGCTGCGGGCACCGGAACTGGATGCGTTGATGGCCAAGCTGGGTCGACCGCGGCGAGATGCCACCGCGCAGTAAGCTGCCGTCATGATCAAGCTGTTCAAGAAGTGGTGGAAATATCTGGGCGCGAAGTTCAACAGTGACTTCGACAAGAACGCGGATCCGGCGGTCCAGCTCGAGCAGGCTCTGCGCGAGGCACAGGACCAGCATCGTCGGCTCAAGGAGCAGGCGGCCAATGTCATCGCCGGCCAGAAGCAGGCTGAGCTGCGCCTGAACGCCAAGATGACCGAGCTGGAGAAGCTCAACGCGACCGCACGCCAGGCGCTGATCATGGCCTCCGATGCGCAAAAGGGTGGTGACGTTGCCAAGGCAACGCAGTACACCAGCGCCGCGGAGGGTATCGCCAACCAGCTGATCCAGGTGGAGAAGGACGTCGAGGGTCTCAAGGCGATGGTGGTCGACTCCACGCAGGCCTCCGACCAGGCAAAGGCTGCCGTTCAGCAGAACGGCCGCCTGCTGCAGCAGAAGCTGGCCGAGAAGCAGAAGCTCCTGTCCCAGCTCGACCAGGCCAAGATGCAAGAGCAGATGAACTCGGCAATGTCCCAGCTGCAGGAAACCGTTGGCGACGATGTTCCCACACTCAGCGAAGTCCAGCAGAAGATCGAAGCGCGCTACACCAAGGCGAAGGCGCACAGCGAGCTGTCCGAGGCAACCGTCGAGAGCAGCATTCTGGAGATCGAGCACGCCACGGCCAACGTGGAAGCACAGAGCAGGCTCAGCCAGCTTCGAACAGAACTCGGTCTTGACTCGGCGACAACGGCAGCGCCCGCCGCTGAACTGAACGCCGAGCAGCCCAAGCCCGCCGAGGGCTGAGCCGCTAGACCAGTACCAGCAGGTCGTCGCGGTGGATGGCCTCGTGCGCGACGTGCGGGGGTAGGTCGGTGGTGCGCTTGCCGCGCACCGAGCGCAAGACATCGGCGTCGCACAGCGCAATGCCGCGAGCGACCGTGATGCCGGCCGAGTCGCGCACATCGACGACGTCACCCGCGCCGAACTCACCGACAACTTCTACGATGCCCGCCGGCAGCAGTGAGGTGCCGCGCTCCAGCAACGCGCGCCGAGCGCCGTCGTCGATGACGAGCACGCCCTCCACGTTGGTGGCGAATCCGATCCACAGCTTGCGGGCAGGAAGCTTGCGGCTGCTGGCCAGGAAGGTGGTGCCCACCCCAACGCCGTTGGCGGCATCGATGAGCACATTGGGTTGATCGGCCTTTGCGATCACCGCGCGCACGCCTGACCAGGATGCCATACGCGCCGCCGACAACTTCGATGCCATTCCACCGCTACCACGCTTGCTGCCCGACGCGGTGGCCGCGACCGACAGCAGCGGGTCGTCAGCGGCGACGACTTCCACCAGCCGAGCCGTGGGGTCGGTTCGCGGGTCGGCGGTGTACAGGCCGGGGGTGTCGGTGAGCAGGACCAGTACGTCTGCGCTGACATTGTGCGCAACGAGCGCCGCGATGCGATCGTTGTCGCCGTAGCGAATCTCGTCGCTGGCCAGCGCATCGTTTTCGTTGATGATCGGTATGCAGCCCAGCTCCAGCAGGCGCCCCAACGTCTGACGGGCATGCAGGTACTGGCGACGGTCGACGAAATCGTGCGGCACCAGCAGCATCTGCGCAGCCACCAGCGAGTGGCGGCTCAGCGAACGGTTGTAGTGCTCCATCAGCCGGCTCTGACCAGCAGCAGAAATGGCCTGCAGCGTGATCACGTCGGTGGGACGCGCAGGCAGCCCAAGGGCAGCAACACCTGCCGACACTGCCCCGGAGCTGACCAGGAGCACTTGGTGGCCGGCGGCGCGCAGCACTGCCAGCTGGTCGCACACAGTGTCGATGATGCCGGCGTCGATCACACCGAGCTGGTCCGTGACCGAGGAGGTGCCTATCTTGGCAACGACCCGCACGGTCAGACTTCCTCTTGGTACTCGAAGCTGAACTTGGCGATCCAGATGATATCGCCGTCGGAGGCACCGGCGCGGGTGAGCAGGCGGGGCACGCCGATGCGCTTCAGCTGGTGGTCGATGTACGACAATGCTTCGGGGGTGGTGACGTCGTTGAGCGCGACCAAGCGCTCGACCTGGCGGCCGATGAGACGGAACTCATTGTCGCCGAGGCGCTCGACGCGGGCACCGTCGGCGTTGGGTCGAATGATCACGATGCCTTCGGTCTCGGGCTGCTCGGCGCGGGCGCCGTGCACCAGCGCGGCCAACCTGCCGACCAGCTCACGAATGCCCTGATTGGTGATGGCCGAAATCTCTTCGCCGTCCCAGTCGTAGACCGCCGAGTCACTCTTCGTACCGACGACCAACCGCGGCCGCTCCAACAGCTCAGGGCGGTACGCCTCCAGCTCGTTGAGCAACACACGCTCTTGCTCATGCGGGTCGACGCCATCGATGGCCGACAGGTCGACCATGACACACAGCACCCGCGCGCGCTCGATGTGCTTGAGGAACCGATGGCCAAGGCCCTTACCTTCGCTGGCACCCTCGATGAGGCCAGGAATGTCGGCGACGATGTACTCCGTGTCGTTGTAGCGAACAACGCCAAGGTTTGGTTCCAGGGTGGTGAACGGGTAGTCGGCGATCTTCGGTTTGGCGGCGCTGATCACGCTGATGAGGGTGCTCTTGCCCACATTCGGAAAACCAACCAGCGCCACATCGGCCATCAGCTTCAGCTCCAGCTTCAACCACTGCTCGTCGCCCTCTTCGCCCTGTTCTGCGAACGTTGGGGCGCGGCGACGGTTGGAGGCGAACTTGGCGTTGCCACGCCCGCCGCGGCCGCCGGCACCGGCCAACCAGCGATCACCGTGATTGGCCAGGTCGGCCAACAGCTCACCGGTGTGCAGGTCGTTGATGACGGTGCCTTCCGGCACCATCACTTCCAGGTCCTTACCCTTTTTGCCGTGCTGGTCCTTGCCCATACCGTGCACGCCATCGCCCGCGCGGCGGTGCGGGTGGTCGCGAAACGCCAGCAGCGAGGCCGAGTTGCGGCTGGCGACCAACCACACATCGCCACCCTTGCCACCGTCGCCACCGTTGGGCCCGCCGAACGCAACCGGCCCCTCACGGCGGAAGGAGACGCAGCCTGCGCCACCGTCGCCACCGCGTACATTCAGTTGGGCTTCGTCGACAAAGGAGCTCATAGGACCCTCAGAGGCTACAGGCGGCAGGTCCGGGTACCCTTCGACGGTACCCTTCGGACCGTGGCAGGTACCGACGAGCGAGCACAGCGGTGGGCCGCGACGATGTCAGGACACGACACCGCTGGTACTCACCTCGCGCATGCCGACTCGTGGGCAGGGAGCGGCAGCGCACTCCTCCTCCCCCGCCACGCACGTGAGGAGCGTGAGGAAAATGCTCTGGCCACGTTGGCCACCAGAGCCTTCCAGGGCGGAGACCGTGCCATCGAAGAAGAACCGGACCAATGGCGCACATGCTTCGAACGCGACCGCGACCGCATTCTGCACGCCAACGCCTTTCGGCGTCTCGCCGGCAAGACCCAGGTATTCGTCTTCCCCGACGACCACCAGCGAACGCGCCTGACCCACGCTCTCGAAGTCGCACAGGTGGCAACCTCCGTCACACGCGCATTGGGTCTCAACGTTGCTCTCACGGAGGCCATCGCACTCGGCCACGACTGCGGCCACGGCCCAGGCGGCCACGCCAGCGAAGACGCGCTCAGCCCCTACGTGCCGGGCGGCTTTGATCACGCCACCTGGGGGGCCGATGTCACCCTGGTCTCGCTGAACCTGTGTTCAGAGACACTCGATGGCGTTCGCAACCACAGTTGGAGCCGGCCGGCACCGAGCACCCCGGAGGCTGAAGTCGTCAGCTGGGCGGACCGCATCGCCTACGTCTGCCACGACTTCGAGGACGCAGTCGCAACAGGCGTCGTCACCCCGGAGATGCTGCCAGAACTTGTTCGCGAACGCTGTGGAGTAGTGCGCCGCGAACAGTTGGGAGCGTTCGTTTACGGCATGATCGATGCTGCTCGGCCCACTGGCCGCATCGGCATGGTTGCGCCGTTGGCGGAGGCGCTCGCGGCCTTCCGACGCTTCAACTACGACAACATCTATCTTCGTCCCGCATCCACCGCGCAGGCCACCGCCGTCATCAATCTGCTGCGTGCTCTGGTCGAGCACTACGCGCAGTACCCGCAGCTGCTGCCGGACGCAAACCCGTTCGACGCCAACAGCGCCGAAGCGTTGCATGCGGCCGTCACCTATGTGGGCGGAATGACCGATCGTTTCGCGTGCCGCCAAGGAGTCGCGTTGCTGGGCTGGCCGCTCGACCAGCTCCCGCAGGGCATCGACACCACCCCCTGACCGCGCCACCAGAGAAGTGACGCGCATTTACGACTGTGAGCCAGGTGTCGGCACCGAGAACGCGTCACTTCCGGGGCAGGCTCACCCGAAAACGACGAATGCCCGGCCTTACGGCCAGGCATTCAGTCAGAACTTGTCGTTCGGGACTTGTTGTTCAGAGATTGGGTTGGTCAGGCGACCGGAGCCGCCTCGACCGGGACGACGTCGACAACGCGACGGCCCTTGCGGTGACCGAACTGGACAGTGCCCTCGGTGAGCGCGAACAGCGTGTCGTCGCCACCGATACCGACGTTGTTGCCGGGATGGAACTTGGTGCCACGCTGGCGAAGAATGATGGTGCCGGAGTGGATTGCGCTGCCGCCGAACACCTTCACGCCGAGGCGCTGAGCGTTGCTATCGCGGCCGTTGCGGGTTGACCCGCCGCCTTTTGTCTTTGACATGAGGCTCAGCCCTTCTTGATCGAGGTGATTT
>JBBQMG010000217.1:0-4738 GCA_038328705.1 Acidimicrobiales bacterium
CCTGCTCGACGTTCAGTACGAAGCCTTCGCGACCGGCGATGGCGGCGCCGATTGCGTCGACACCCGCGTTCGGAATGAACGCATCTTCGCTGCCGAAGTGAAAGAGCGTCGGACAGGTCACCTGGTCGATCATGCCCAACATGTCGGGCACGCCCGAGCCGTAGTAGCTGATACACACCGACGGCTGTGCGTTGGCGGCCACCGCCCATGCGAGTGTGCCGCCGAGACAGAACCCCATCACGGCCGGTGCGCTCTCGATACCTGGCTGGCCGGCAAGGTGTGCGAGGGCGGCGCTGACGTCGCTCACCGCCGCGGGAAAGTCGAGCTGGCCGACCTTTTCCATGCTGGCGCCGAGGCCGGCCTGATCGTGGCCGGCTTCCCAGTTGGGCGCGAAACGCCAGAACACATCGGGTGCGCCGACGAGGTATCCGGCGGCTGCGAGCCGTTCGGCCACCGCCCGGATGTAGGGCCCAACACCAAAGATCTCTTGGATCAGGAGCACCGCAGCCTTCGGCGGCTGATCCGGCGTCCAGATGTGAAGATCCATGTCGCCGGCGTCGCCACAGGCAACCCGGTCGGTGCGCAAGGTACTCATTCGACCATGGTGCCACAGCGATGACAGCCATGCCGCATGAGGCCACGCGAGCGATGTGCCATTAGCCTGAGCGTGCCATGACCGACGCAACTGACGCCCAGCACGCACCCTCCGGCGACGAGGTTCGCGACGCGCTGCCCGACGATCTCAACGCTCACGAGTACGCCGGCCCATACGAGTTCCCGGACAACAGTCGCCGCCGCAAGCCAGGCGCGTTGTACCTCGCATTCGCCGCGATGTGCGTCGTGCTGTGGTTGTGGAGGGGCGATTCATCGGCCCTCGTCAACAGTGGCTTCCTGTGGGCTGCGCTCTTGCTCGGTGTGTTCGGCGCGTTCTCCATCTCGTCGGGCTGGCGCATGAAGATCGACGAGAAGCAGGCACTGGTTGCAGCGCAGGGCGCAGTTGGTTTCGCTGTGGGGCACGCCTCGGCCCAGCAGGTGTGGCGCGGAGTGCGCAGTCGGCCGACATGGCGCGTGCTCATCTACTCGGCGGAGGACCCACCGCGCCGTCGCGGCCTTGTGCTGGTCGATGCGGTCAACGGCGAGGTGGTCGAGCACTTGACACAGGAGAACCCCATCGAAGAGTGGGATATCTAGCGTTCCCCGGCGGCGGCGATCTTGCGGAGCTCGTTTCCTATCGCCAATGCGATCTCACGCAAGCGATCCAGCGTCGCCACGACCCACATATCGGCTGGCGTGGTTGCAATCGCGTCGGCGACACGCGCCGGGTCCGCAGTAGTCCGCAGCAAACCGCCCGCTTCGAGGAGAAGGCGGTCCAACTCGACCGAGAGACCATCGAACTCGTCATTGGGCGTCTCGCCGCGTGCTTCGTGAAGTCGG
Organism: Acidimicrobiales bacterium; assembly: GCA_038328705.1. GTDB lineage: Bacteria > Actinomycetota > Acidimicrobiia > Acidimicrobiales > Ilumatobacteraceae > UBA668. The sequence goes on from JBBQMG010000217.1 coordinate 1,435, forward strand.
CGTGGTATGGAACGAAAGGTGACGACGAGGTCGTCGGGTGATGCACTGGTCATGACACCATGCTGGTCTGGTACGGAGCGACGTGGCAAGGGGTAACCTCTGGACCAATGTTCGACGGAAAGTTTCGTGTCCCGATCGACAAGGCGGTCAAGCCCATTGGCAATGGCTTGCGCCGTACTGGTCTCACGCCTGACCACCTGACGGTGATGGGTCTGCTGGTCGCGGTCGGAGCATCTGTCGCGATCGGCGCCGGCTGGTTGCGTCTCGGAGTCCTGCTGGTGATTCTGGCGGCGCTGCCCGATCTGCTCGATGGTGCACTTGCCAAGGCGTCGAACTCTTCCAGTCAGCGCGGCGCCTTCTTCGACTCCACCATCGACCGTTTTGCAGACGCGCTGCTGTTCGGTGGTGTGGCGTGGTACTTCGCCAGTGGCGATCACCCGTTGATGGCGATGTTGCCATTCGCGGTGATGGCGCTCAGTTCGGTCATCAGTTACATGCGAGCCAAGGCGGAGTCGCTGGGGCTCGATGCCAAGGGCGGCATCATGGAGCGTGCCGAGCGCATCATCGCGTTGCTGCTCGGCCTGGTGTACGAGCCGCTGCTCATCCCGATTCTCTGGATCACCCTGGCGCTCACCGCAATCACCGCGGTGCAGCGCTTCGTGAAGGTGTGGAAACAGGCAGCCGTGGCCCCGGTCACCGCCGAACGTATCGAGCTGCGGCGCAGCCGTCGCCAGAGCCGCCGGGTCGTGCGCACCGAGCGTCGCCACACGCGTATCTCACGCGCCACCGGCCGTACGTCGATCCGTCGCGACTGATTTGCTGTGACTGATCTGTCGTGACTGAACCCTCGCCGGCCAGCCCTTCCGGCCGCAAGAAGATCTCCGATGCCGCGACGGTGGGCACGTATCGCCTCGGAGCGCTGGCCGCGAAGCTGATGCCCGGTCCGGTCGCAGCTGCAGCGGCCACGTCGCTGGGCTTCGGCGCCAGCTTCTCCAGCCCGGCCAAGCGGGCGATGATCGAGCGCCACCTCAAGCGGGTGAACCCCAAGCTGCGGGGTCCTGCGCTGCGGGTCGCTGCGCAGCAGGCATTCGACAGCTACGCCCGGTACTACGTGGAGAGCTTCCGCCTGCCCTCGCTCAGCAAGCGCACCGTGGACCGCAACTTCACTGTCGACGGCTTCGAGCACATTACCGACGCGTTGGAGCTTGGCAACGGCTGCATTTTCGCCCTGCCGCATCTCGGTGGCTGGGAGTGGGCTGGGCGGTGGATGACTGATCAGGGATACAAGCTGACTGTGGTGGTGGAGGCGTTGGAGCCGCCTGAGCTGTTCGAATGGTTCGCCGACCTGCGCAAGGAACTGGGGATGACTGTGGTGCCCACCGGGCCGACGGCCGGCCCAGCCGTGTTGAAAGCGCTGCGCGAGAACCAGATCGTGTGCCTGTTGTGCGACCGTGACCTGGACAGGAAGGGCGTGGAGGTCGAGTTCTTCGGCGAGAGAACCACGCTGCCCGCTGGCCCCGCAACGCTGGCCCTTCGGGTCGGCTCGCCGATTCTTCCAGTCGGTTGCTACTTCACGTCCGCCTACGGCGGCCACCATGCGGTAGTGCGATCACCGCTGTCGCTCCAGCGTGCCGGCGGCCTCCGCGACGACGTGGCGCGTATCACCCAAAATTTGGCCTATGAGCTGGAGTTCCTGATCCGTCGTGCCCCTGAGCAGTGGCACCTCTTTCAACCCAATTGGCCCAGCGACCTCGGTTACTGACGGATTCATCTATTCAGTAGATTCTCTCAAGTAGTGAAAATCTTGCCGATAACTGGAGGACTTCATGAGCTGACTAGGGAGAAGATCAACGATGAGAACAGATTTGTGGCGTGCCCGTTGGGCCGCAACTGGAGCCGCAGCGGTGATAGCGCTGGGGGGCGGCGGGCTTCTCACGGCGTCGGCGGCGCCGTCGGGCACGGCAACCTCGTTCGTGGCCATGCCGCCCGTTCGGGTGCTCGACACACGACAAGCTTCGAGCACCGTGAGCTCGCTGATGGCTGGCCAGTCGGTCACGCTGTCGCTGGCAACTCAGGTTCCGGACGACGCAGATGCCGCCGCGATCAACGTGACGGTGATCAATGGCACGGCGCCTTCCTTCTTGACGGTGTATCCCACTGGTAGTGCTCGGCCCGAGTCGAGCACGATCAACTGGTCAGGCCCGGCGGCGGGAGCGAACTCCACGACCGCCAAGCTTGGCGGCGACCGCCAGTTCGAGGTCTACAACTCGAACGGCACGGTCGACGTGATCATTGACCTCGTCGGCTACTACGTCCCCGCCTCCTTCGGTTCGGGCTCCGCCGGTGCTGCTGGCGCCAAGGGTGATACGGGTGCGACTGGTGCGAAGGGTGATGCTGGCGCTCCTGGTGCAGCCGGTGCCAAGGGCGTTGATGGTACTCCTGGTGTCAAGGGTGACACGGGCGCTCCTGGTGTTGATGGTGCTCCGGGCGCCGAGGGTGACACGGGCGCTCCTGGTGCCAAGGGTGATACCGGCCTTCCTGGTGCTCCTGGTGTCAAGGGTGATACCGGCGCCCCTGGTGCTCCTGGTGCTCCTGGTGCTCCTGGTGCTCCTGGTGTCAAGGGTGATACCGGCGCCCCTGGTGCTCCTGGTGCTCCTGGTGTCAAGGGTGATGCCGGTGCCGCTGGTCTTGATGGTGCTCCTGGTGCTCCTGGTGCTCCTGGTGATACGGGTGCTCCCGGCGCCACTGGTGCTCCTGGTGTCAAGGGTGATACGGGTGCTCCCGGCGCCACTGGCGCCACCGGGGTTCCTGGTGCTGTTGGTCCTGCTGGGGCTGTTGGGCCGGTCGGTGCAACGGGTGCCACCGGTCTCGCTGCCCTTGAGTACCGCACGGTGACGTTCGCTGCAGACGGTGGTGTCGACAGCGGTACAGCATTGTGCACCGGCAGCAAGAAGGTGCTCGGCGGCGGATTCTCATCGTCGGTGAATGACGGCCTCACGCCATACGTCGATGCATCGCGACCGAATGCGACCGGTACCGGTTGGTTCGTCTCCGCATCCCGCTACGCCAACAACACCTCGACGATGACGGTCTACGCGATCTGCACATGAGCAAGGTGAAGTGTCGGTCGTATCAGCATTTGCTGGTGCAGTCGAAGAGCTGAATCGTCGGCCCGGGCCATGTGCCCGGGCCGACGGTCGCGGTTGCGCACGTTCGAGCCGACAGGTGCTGCTGGCGCCGACGGTCTCAGTGCCCTTGAGTACCGCACGGTGACGTTCATTGCAGATGGCGGTGTCGACAGTGG
>JBBQMG010000218.1:0-4705 GCA_038328705.1 Acidimicrobiales bacterium
ACCTTCGGAGTCGCGTGGGCGAGCACGTTGCCGCCTGCCCAATGTGCGACCGGGATGCCGAACTGACGATCCATATGAAGCACAGCCTGGCACGCCACCGCAGCTTCCCCGAGCGCGCCGCCGATCGCATGCGCCGATGGGTGCACCGCGACCTGAGCTGAACCGTCGTTTCCACAAGCCGGTCTCAGCGCCTCGCCGAGGGGAACGCATCGAGGCCCAGTGCCGCCCGAATAGGTGCTGCGGCGTCGATCTGGTCGGGTCGCATACGAGCACCGGTGGCGTCGGCGAGGCGGGTCATCATCTCGAAGTTGGCCACCACCGCCGAGGCATCGACCAACCAGTCGATGCCGAACTGTTCGACGAGCAGCAATCGAGCGGCCTCGGCCCGCACTGCGTCCTCACCGGTCACCGCTGCGACGAACTCCTCGAGCACAGCCGCAGATTGAGTCCGTGCCTGCCCGGTTACCGTGTGCTCGATGCTCGCACCGAGCATCATGGAATGTGCTGTTGTTCAATAGAAGCACTCGCGGGCAGCCGATAGTCGGGCGGCGACGAGTTCCATGTCGCTGCGGCTGAGCGTCCCGCGGGTCCAACCCAGCTCGCCCATTTCGTCGACTGGGATGTATTGCGCTGCATGCAGTCGAGCCACGTTGTCCCATTCCTCAGGCACGGCACTGAGGCCCTGCACAACTGCCGCTACCCGGTCGGCGGGGACCGCTACGGGCACCCAGTTCAGAGTGGCAGACTCGACGGGAGGGTGTTGGCCCGTGGGCCCGCCGACCACTGCTGCCGGCAGCGGTGGTCGCTGCAGGCCCGCTGCACGGAAGAAGCCTTCGATGGCCGCGACAGTGACCACCACGCCGACCATCTCGACGTAGGCGACGGGGTCCAGACCGCGGTCGAGCTGGTCCTGGTACCAGCCGTCGGTCAGCGACGAGGCATGGCGGGCGATCCGGTAGACAGCGTCGATCACCACCTCCGTCAAGAGGTCATGTCCTGGCGTCATGCGACCGGCCGCTGTCGGTGACACCCACGGCGGCCTCGGATCTGTGTCGTCCAGGGCGGCGATAGCCGTCTCGGCGATCGCCGCACGCTCGACAGCCGACCACGACGCACCAGGCGATGTGACATGGCGCCACGCCGCCGCCTGTGCGGCCACGAGATCCGACCTGACGGCCATGTCGTTCACGTGGCCCTCACACCCCTTGCGCTGGAACGACGAACAGGTGACGATCCGGGTGACGACGACGCAGTCGGCATCGGGTGATCATGCGGGCGTAGCAGCCCGACGTCAACGACGCCCTGGTGGCTCAGCCACGCAGTGGCAGAGGCCCGACCCTGGTCGATGAGTTCGCGCGCATGCGAGAAATCCGCTGGCCCGAACCTGATCGGACATGGCGGTGGCACCACGCGGACATCGACGATGCTTCGAAAATGGTCTACGTCGTCAGCGAGACGGTGCTGCACCAGGACCGCGAGTCCGTGCAACGCCATTCCCAACGCACCTACTGGAGGACGGTCCAACGAGCATGACCAACCGGTCGGCAGCACGTAAACCGTGGTGGCGCCTTCGGCGACTGCGTGGGAGATGGCGGCGTTGTTGACGACTCCGCCATCCATGTAGTGGCGCCCGCCGATCATCACCGGGGCGAACACACCCGGGATCGCTGCGCTGGCGAGGATCGCGTCGATCACGGACCCGCGCGACAACCGTACGTCGCGACCGGTCAGGACATCGGTGACGACGACGTGCAGCGGCACGCCAGCGTCTTCGAGCCGCTCGTAGCCGATGTGCCTGCTGATCAGCTTGCGCAGATGCCGTTGGTCGACGAGGCCGGACCTGCGGCCTAATAGGCCGAACAGGCCTGTGGGACCCGATGGGAAGACCTGCCCGCGCCGTATCGATACCCACAGGGCTTCCAGGTCGTCGAGGCGTGCACCAGTTGGGTCTCCTGCGATCCAGGCTGCGTTGATCGCCCCGACGCTGGTGCCGACGACAAGATCCGGACGGATCCCAGCGGTCTCGAGCGCCTGCAACATGCCAACCTGCACGGCCCCGAGAGCTGCCCCTCCTGACAGTACGAACGCTGTAGTCATCGCTCACTCCTCGTCACCCGGTGGTAGCGGAAACCCGCTGTGAGCTCCACGACTTCCCGACGTGGTCGGTCGGGTCAGTGCAGGGCCCGCAAACCGAAGAAGCCGAGCAGCACGAGCGAGACACCGACGACCAGCGTGACCAGTGCACGTTCGCGGCGCACGAACCACACCACAGCGACCGTCACCGCAAGCACACCCAGCACCTGACCGACCACGCCGGCGTCAGTCGAAGGAAACAACACATCGTCGACGAGCAACCGAAGGTCAGGCCGGATCACCGCCGTCCCAGTCGTTCGAGGACATTCGCGGTCATGCGTTGCACCTGCGGACTTGTCGCAAAGGCATCGTCACCCTCGAGGAACCTTGGCCAATAGGTCGTTCCAACGTTGACGACGGTGCCGCCTCCCGGGTGGGTTCGCACGACGGCCTCATGCAGACGAGGTTTGCCGGCCTTATCCGTGAACTGGGTGCGGGACACGACTTCGACGCCTTCGGCATCGTCGTGGGGCGCGTTGTCCCACTCGTAGCCGACCAGGCGTCGGAGCCGGTCTCCGGCGCGGAGCCCTGTACTCCTATAGAGCCAATGGTTCTGATTCGAAACGGTCCAGTCGTACCCGTGGCCATACGGAAAGTCATAGCTCTCGTAGTGCGAACCCAGCAGTTCGTGCTCGGGTGCTCCGACGAACGGGTCCCGCCACCGGCCGGTGGTGTCGGTGTGGGGGTCCTCGGCTGGTGAGGCGGCCTTGTGACAGGTCATCGTCGTCTCGTCGAGGCGGATCCTCCAGTAGATCGAGTTCGCGGCGAAGAAGGCGGCATTTCCGCCTGCGGCAATGAAGTCCTTCAGGTGGCTGCGCATCGGTGTCGACCAATATTCGTCGTGAAACGCGGACACGAACAACGCGGCACCGTCGAGCAGATCGGCGTCGCAGTGCAGGTCGTAGCTCGTCACGTACGAGACGTCGAACTGCTCACGGTCGAGCCAGCGAGCCAGTTGCCAATCGCCGTAGAACATGAATCCTGCGCCGTCGAACACGTCGAACGGGCGGGCGACCGGAAGACTGGTTGCAACGCCACCAGGCGAATTGAACCGATACAGGCTGGCTCCCCCCCACGCGTTGTACGCGTGGTAGGTGGTGAAAGGGATCTGAACTACTACCGGGCGGGTTGGACGATGGTCCCGAACAACGAAGGGAGCGAACCGTCGAGCCGAAGGAACGTTGTCGTCAGTCACGACAGCTACGTAGAGCCCACTGCGCCACGATTCGTCGATCGCCTTGCGAAACACAATTGGCCACTGCGACACATCGTCAACGCCTTGCCCGGGGCGCGCGTCGACCTCTGTGCGAAACTCGGTCGGTCGGCCACTCGAGCTACCTCTTTGCGAACCCACGCGCTGGACGGTCACCGACAGCAGACGAGCGCTGCGCGCTCGGATGATCAGTTCATCTCCGACAGCGACCGAGAGCTGCGAGGCGAAAGCGGCGAATGACTGGTCGTAGACCGGGGACTCCTCAGCGGTGAGCAACGGCGACGATGGGCCCACCTCCAACCACTCCCGACCATTGCGGTTCGCCGAGTTTCTCAGAACAAGAGCAGACGCGGCCCCGAGTGCGGGAAGCGCCAACAGTCGTCGTCGCGAGATCGGTATCACGAGGCGGAAACCCGCTATCGCCGGCCCGCATTCCTGACACCGTCAGCCATTTGACGCCACGGCAGTGTCGGGCCGGAACGCCGACCATGCAAACCAGAAGGTGTCCACGTGGGCTATCGGTTCGAGCTGTCGACCGACGAGCGGCCCGTCCACGGCCATGCCGAGGAGGTTCCATGTCGAGCCGGTCTGGTCATCGAGGAAGTCGCCACCAGACGACGAGAACGTCAACGCGGTCCCATCGACGACGGGCACGAACACACCGGTGGCGCCGATGTCGTCGCCGTCGACGATGGCGCCTTCGTCCAACGCCGACACGGTGCCCGGCGCCCACCACACCGTCAGCTCCTGCCCGGCGACGGTCACCGGCACCACACGCTGCTCACGGAGCAACACGAGCGGTACAGCCAACGCATCGGCTTCCTGTTCGACGCCAACCACACGCGTCATCGCCGTGAACCGGCCGTCGACCTCTCCTTCGAACAGGAACGGTTCGCTGGTGATGTCGTCGTAGCCGGGGTACGGGTTCGATCCGTAGTTGCGGTCGAAACCGGTGTCGCGACTCAGCACCAGACCATCCGGGTGCGCGTCGCGCCACACACCCCAGGGCACTGTCGCCACCGGGAACCTCTCCAACTCGGTCCCGGTGAGCATCCCGACGATCGCCTCGCCGTTGAAGTGACTCCACAACGTCTCGGTCTGGCGGTCATACATCACCAGCGCCGAGTTCCACAGCAGCCCCGATGTTCCGAAACTCATCACTCGACCATCGACACGCCGGTCATACGCGACCGCCGAGTTGCACAACGGGCAGTACGTCACCGCCAGCGGAACGCCGCCAACCGTGTCGTTGACGATCTCGTGCCAGATGAGGATCTGCACCGGATACGCCCGCGCGTCACCGCCGACGTCGACGGCCATCACCGGCTCGTTCTCGGCCAAAAAATCAACACCCGCCAC
>JBBQMG010000219.1:0-4678 GCA_038328705.1 Acidimicrobiales bacterium
CGTGGTGCTTCATGGTCAGCGCGATTGCCTCCATGATCGAGCGGTAGAGGTGCCCGCGCGTGTGACGAGCGTCGAAGCCGAGCATCATCCCTTTTCGGAATGGCTTGTCGGTGGTTGCCAGCCAATCGAGCACCGTCATCAAGCCCTCGCTGCCTGCCGTCACGTGCGCGGCTTCGCGCTCCAGATACGCCTCTCTGCTGAGACCCAACGAGCCCGCACGTTCGGCAACTTCCTCGCCCAGCAGATCGAGGAACCAGGTGAGCGTCCACATTCCGCGGCGCACCCCGTTGCTCTCGTAGAGGTACCGACGGGGCATGCTGGCGAAGTTCGTCCAGAAGTTGATCGGTGCGGCATGGTTCGTGCTGCCATGCACCATCGCAGCGATGTAGGTGCCCAGCGAGATCAGCGCGGTGGTCTCCCCCAGCGAACCGGCGCCGAGCATCTCGACTGCCTTGTCGTTCGCAGTCGCAACTACCGGCAGCCCAATAGGCAGGCCCGTGGCAGCGGCGGCGACTGCGGTCACGTGGCCAATGACGTCACCGGGCATCTGCAGCTCCAGCAACATCGCCGGCGTGACCCCGGTCTGCTCGTACGCCGCAGCGTCGGTACTCCACTGCCACGTGTCGGTGTCGATCGGCCACTGCAATGCAATGTTGTTGGCTGCGGTGTCGCGCAGCTCGCCGGTGAATCGGCGGGCAAGGTAGCCAGACGAGGTGGTGGCGTAAACCACGCTCGAATCCGTCGGCCGGTAGGGCTGATACGCCCGGTCGTCCATCCAGCTGATCACCGGCTCGGCCAATGAGCCGTCGGCGTGCAGGAATGCTTTGCAGCACCGAATGGTGCACAACCCGATGCCTACAATCTCGCTCACGTCGCCGGCGAACGAGTTCATCGCCTGCCGACTGGCGGCCGCGATCGAATCCCACAGGTCATCGTCGGGGTGGACGGCGACACCGTGGCTCGGGCGGTCCATCGGGCGTAGCGCCTGCCGACCGCGGGCCACCGCATTACCGGCCGCGTCGTAGACGACAACCTTGGCGCTCTGCGTTCCGCAGTCGATGCCGACGAGATAGGGGCCAGTCATAGCGCTTCGACCTAACGGACGAGGTATCCACCGTCGACCGCCAGTACGTGACCATTGACGTAGTCAGATGCGCGGCTGGCAAGAAACACCACGGTGCCCATCAGATCCTCCGGTTCGCCCCAACGGTTGGCCGGAATGTGGTCCAGCACGCGTTGATTGGTCACCGGGTTACCGCGCGTGTTGGTGGTGATGGCGGTTGCGTAGTAGCCCGGAGCAATACCGTTGACCTGGATGTTGTGTTCCGCCAGTTCATCGCAGTACGCCTTGGTCAGCCCTGCAATGCCGTGCTTGGTAGCCGAGTAGGCAGGCGACAGACGGCCACCGAGGAAGCTGAACATCGAGCAGATGTTGATCATCTTGCCGCTGCGCTGGGGCACCATTCGCTGGGCTGCTTCGAAGCTCATCTCGAAGGCTGCGGTGAGGTTGACCTGCACCGTCGCATCCCACTTCTCGCGCCCGAACTCGAGCACCTCGCCCAACGGGCAGATTCCGGCGCTGTTGATCAACACGTCGACCGACCCGAATCGTTCCACGCACTCATCGACCACGTGCTTCGGTTGGCCTGCCTCGGTGATGTCGGCCTGCATGAATTCGTAGCGAGCACCGGTGGCTTCCACCATCTGCTTCGTAGAGCCATCGTCGTCGGCGAGGCTGGGCACGAACACATTGGCGCCGCCTGCCGCAAGCGCCAGCGCGAGTGCCTGCCCGAGGCCGGTGTTGCCACCAGTCACTATGGCGTTCTTCCCCACGAGACTGAAGTAGCTCAGCGCGAAATCCGTGATCGCCATTCGTGTTCCCCTCATCAGCCCAGATCTCGACGGGAGCATAGTGTTGCAGACCGGTTAGCTGGCACAGTCGTACCGGTAATTCACCGCGCGAGTTTCGCCGGACTGTGACGCAGTCCACCCGGGCCGAACTGAGCGTTGCACCACGATCGCTGGCAGGCTGTAGCCGTGCAGCAGCAGGACTTGGTCATCATCGGCGGCGGACCCGGCGGCTCGGCGGCGGCCATGGTCGCCGCCCGCGCCGGGCTGAAGGTCACCGTTTTCGAGAAGGGTCCACACGGTCGCGACAAGGTCTGCGGCGACGGCCTGACACCTCGTGCGGTGGGCGCATTGAACGAGTTGCACATCGATCTGTCCGGCGCGCATCGCATCGACGGCCTACGGATGATGGCGGGCAAGAAGACCCGCGAGTTGGCATGGCCCATCGGCACCCGGTTTCCGTCCCACGGCGCCGTTTGGCCGCGCAACAAGCTCGACACATTCCTCATCAATGAAGCCATCGCGGCCGGCGCCGATGTGCGGTTCAGTACCGAGGCGCTGCCGGCCATCGAGAACGGTCAGGTCGTCGGCGTCGACGCGGGTGGCGAGCGGGTGCTTGCCCCGCTCACCATCCTGGCGGCCGGTGCGCAGGGATTGGCCGCCAAGATGCTGGGCGCCGAGCGCGACCCGGACGAGACCTTCGGGCTGGCCATCCGCGCGTACGCACCCACGCCACGCCACGCCGAGCGCCACCTAGAGGCCTGCCTCAGCCTGAGCGACGAGCACGGCACGGCGGTACCCGGCTACGGCTGGATGTTCCCCGCCGGCGACGGCACCGTCAACATCGGCGTCGGTGCGCTGAGCACGATGAAGGGCTTCAAGAAGCTGAACCTCAACCGGCTGCTCGACCAATATGCGGCAATTGTGCGCGAGCCGTGGTCGCTGGGCGAGTACGTCGACAAGCCACGTGCATGGCGGCTGCCGATGAGCAGCCTGAAGCGCTTCGGCCCCGGCTGGATGGCAATTGGCGATGCGGCCGGGTTCGTGAACCCGATGAATGGCGAGGGAATCGACTACGCGTTGGAGAGCGGCATGGTGGCCGTCGAAGAGTTCATCGCCGATCCCGCCAATGCGACCGCGAATTACGACCGCGTCGTCGGTGAACGCTTCGATGCCTTCCTGCGTACCGGCCGCCGCTTCAGCTTCATCATCGGTCACCCGTGGCTGTTGAAGCCGGGCCTGCGCATCGCCGTCGGCACGCAAACCGCTGCCGACATCACACTCGCAGTGATGGGCAACCTGATCGACAGCGCCACCCCCGGTGCCGCCGGCCGAGTGATGCGAATCGCCGACACCACCCTGCGCTGGGCCGACCCGCTGCTGCGCAAAACGCGCGCAGCGGCGTAGTCAGTCCCTCGTCGACCCCGGAAGTGACGCGCTTTCGCCTCGCCGACCAGCCTCACAGCCAGAAAAACGCGTCAGTTCGCCGAAACACCGCATGAGTCGCCAACTGGCGACTTTTGATGAAATTGCTCAAGGCGTCAACACTCTGTGTCGACACTCTCTGAGGATTCGGCACATCGGCCGACTCATTGAGGGACGGGGGGCCGCAATGGCTCGGTATCGGCTGAGGCATGTAGGCACTGCAGCGTTGTTGTCGGCTGCCGCGATGACGATCGTCGGCGTCGCCGGCGGAGCGATGGCGCAACCGCAGGCGAAGGGGTCGGCGTGGGTGCCGATCGTGCCCTGCCGCCTGATGGACACACGTGCGGCGGCAACAGTCGGTGCCCGGCACACCCCACTGGGTGCGGCCGAGACCGCCACTGTCACGGTCGCTGGCACCAACGGCAACTGCGTCATCCCGCTGGATGCCACTGGCATCACGGCCAACATCACGGCCACCAACACCACGGCCACCAGCTTCCTCACGGTGTTCCCGGCATTCGCGGCGCAACCCGACACGTCGAACCTGAACTGGCAGCCGCAGAGCCAACCGGTCGCGAACAACGTGTCGATCAGCCTGTCGCCGGCGACGGTACCGAAGGCGCAGGTGGTGAACCCACTCGGGGCTGGTTCGATCGACTTGTTCAACAGCACCGGCGCCGTCGATGTGATCATCGACATCTCCGGCTACTACGAAGCGTCTGGCGGCGGGGCACCAGGCCCACAGGGGCTGCAGGGCTTACCCGGCCGGGACGGTGTGGGTGACCTCGGTTGCACCACTGATCAGACCATCAAGTGGAATGGCGACGCATGGGTGTGTACCGACCAGGTAATCGACTCCGACACGCTGGCGGCACTGCAGTGCACGGTGAACCAGTCGATTCGTTGGAACGGTAGCGCCTGGGAATGCCGCAGCGAACGCATCGTTGCGACCCTGTCCAGGGTGGCAGGCCAGCCGACGTTCGACATCGGCATCACCAACGTGTTCCAGGCGTACAGCCCGAACGTCGACACGAGCTCCAATTGCGACTCGTTCGTCTGCAGCGTACGCCTCGTCGACGTGGCGGATCACAACAGTTGCCAGGTGAGCTTCACCGGCAACTCGCAGTCGAGCATGATCGACGTGGTGAAGTTCAGCGACCACATCGACATCAACTTCATCTTCGAGACCAACCCGAGCGAGCCGCTCTACGTGAACCTGTCCTGCACCGGCTGACTCCGAAAACGAAACAACCCCAGGTCAATTGACCTGGGGTTTGTTCGTGGAGCTGTGGGGAATCGAACCCCAGACCCCTTCCATGCCATGGAAGTGCTCTACCAACTGAGCTACAGCCCCGAACGAGTGCAGGACGATACCAGCGCGCCCATGCCTCTCAAAACGTGCGAC
>JBBQMG010000220.1:0-4652 GCA_038328705.1 Acidimicrobiales bacterium
AGGCGGACATCAGCGCTTCCAGATGCACCGGGCCCCATCCGTCAGCGTCGGGTTGCGGAAGCTCGCCGGCGATGACGCGACGGTGAAAGCGGTCGAGTGCGTCGTGAACCATGGTGCCGCGGTCGCGTGGGGTGATCTGCAACTGCTCGTCGGGCTGCTCGACGGGCTGCAGACCGAGCACGTACTGCATGAACCAACCATGAGGACACGCAACCCATGCCTCCAGACGAGTTGGCGAGACCGGGTTGCCGCCGAACGGGTCGATGTGGAGCCCGCTGAGGTCGCCGTCGTATTCGGTGAGGATGGGAAGTGCGCGGGCAGCCATCATTGCGGTGCCCAACCGAAGTGGCTCGAGTTGCTGCATCAGCGGATGCAGTGCCAACTCCTGGCCGGAGCGACGGGCATGCGTGAGCGCTCGGATTCGGTGCTGCGACAGGGTTGCCGGAAATGCCGCGTCGGCCAGCCCAGCGGCGAACGACGGCACCGAGCGTGTGTGCGTGGGGGAGGTGAGTGCCAACTCGGCGACCCAGCGTGATTGCTGGCGGAGGGCGGTGGCCCGCAGGTCGCCACGGGGGCTCAGCAGCACGGCTCGTTCTGTGCCGGCGAGTGCGGCCCACAGCTGACGGTGCTGCTCGGCAGCCAGATCGGTGTTGACCGGTAGCGCACCATCGGTGAGCGCGCGATCACCGTCACCCAGCAGTGCCTCCGGTGGCGGGGGAGCCGGCAACAGACCCTCGCACGCTCCGACCACCACCAGCAGCTCGAACGGCTGGCCGACAGCGAACGACAATGGCCCCACGTGCACCCCGACACCGATGCGGCCAACGCGACCAGGAGCGCTTTCCAGTTCGGACTCGAGCGTGTTGGCGAAGATGGTACGGGTGACCGGCTGCGCCAATGCGTCGAGCCGGCCGAGCCGATCGAGCGAGGCCTGCACCGCTGTGAAGGCCTCGAACTCGTCGAGCGGCAATGCGCGAACACCTCGATCGCCACCCAGCCAACGGTTCAGGAAGCGATGCCCGAGGTCTGCCCAGTGTTGCCACGACAGTTCCTGGTCAGCCGCACCCAGCTGACCACGTAGGTCGGCAACGAATGCCTGCAAGTCCAGTGCCGCATCGGCATCGCCAACGGCGCGTTGGTTGTCGTGCTCGATGCCGCGCTGCCGAGTACGAACGCTGTACGCACTGAGCCGTTCGTTCCAGTCGGCATCGCCTGCGAGACCAGCGTCGCGCGACACGCGCTCCCACCGCTGGTGTGGCACCTGAGCGCCGTCGGCGAGGTGCGCGGGCACATGGGCCAGCAACGCGAAGAGGTCGGCGCGGCGAATACCCCGACGGTCGAGGCGCAGCAGATCGAGCACCAGCCGTGCCGCCAAGCGCTCGTGCACTGCGATGCCAGGCCGACCGTTCCACGCAATGCCGGCGGCCTGCAGGTGTTCGCCGACCAGGCGGGCGTACGGTTCGTTGCGCGGCCAGACAATGCCGATGCGATGTAGCGGCGTACCCTGGTGGACTGCAGCCACCACACAGCGCACGGCTTCGCGTGCTTCCTCGTCGGCATCCGACGCATCGACGACCTCGAGCGCGACCCCGTCAGGGGTGTGATGCTCGCCTTCCAACACAAGCACTTCGCCATGGTGCGCGAGAGCATCGAACAGTGCTTGCTCGGTGGGGCGCAGGCGCTGTGGCAGGAATACGACCGTGCGGCCAGGGGCTGCCGCAACCGCGGAACACGCGGCATGGAGGAGGTCGGCCTCGTCGTACCACTGGCCGCTGAGTGCGTTGTGTACTTCGCCACAGAGCCGGGTGACCTCGCGGCCGCGCACCGAGCCGTGCCGCGCGAGCCGGTGACGTAACGGCCCCGGCACGTGGCGCAGGTCTTTGTACGTGTTGCGCAGGGCCGTGATGGTGGCCTGGTGGTGAGCAATGGGCTCGAAGATGCCGGCCGATGTCGCAAGCACCTGACGCACTGCAACATCGACCACCGGTGTGGAGACGGGGCGTTTACCGCTCTCCGCCAGCGCCTGGCCTCCCAGCAATTCGGCGAAGCGAAAGGCGGTGACGAACTGGGCGGCAGCGATGCCACCGTTGGCTGCCAACCACCGGCGGGCGGCAACACCGACTGCGTTGGAGTGCACGACGACCGTGACGGCAGCCAGCGGATCGCCGGCCTGCACGTGATCGACCGCATCGCGAAGGGCGCGAAAGGCCGCCGGGCCGTAGGGGGTGGTGAGCCGGTGCAACGCCATCTCTCTGCACTCTACGAAAAGGGTGCGCGACAGTTGCCCATCTCACCCGCGCCCGTGGTCTTAGACCGTGAACGCAGCTTCGGCCCGAGCTCGCAGGTCGCTGACGGCATGTGCCAGCCCCTCCGGGTCGCGGTAGAGCGCACTGCCGGCGACGAGGATGTTGGCGCCCGCGCTGGCGGCGGCGACAATTGTGTCGGGACCAATGCCGCCATCGACCTCGATGTCGACGGCGTCGGTGAGGCCCTCCGCAGCGATCAGTGCACGCAACTCGCGGATTTTGGGTTCCATGGTGGCGATGTACTTCTGGCCACCGAAGCCGGGATTGACCGTCATGATCAGCACCATGTCAACCAGGTCGAGGACATGCTCGACCGCGGATACCGGCGTTGCGGGATTGAGCGCAACCGAGGCCTTCGCGCCCAACGACGCAATGTTGCCGAGCGTGCGATGCAGGTGAGTACACGCCTCCGCGTGAACGATGAGCCGTGCGCAGCCGGCCTCGATGTACTCGGCTGCCATCACATCCGGGGTCAGCACCATCAGATGCGCCTCGAAGGGCAGCGAGGTGTGCTTGCGGGCGGCGGCGATCACGTCTGGGCCGAAGGTGAGGTTGGGCACGAACTGGCCATCCATGACGTCCCACTGAATGCGGTCGACGCCGGCGGCCTCCAATGCGGCAACCTCCTCGCCCAGGCGGGCGAAGTCTGCGGGCAACACGCTGGGGGCAATCTCGATCCGAGGCACGGATGCGACAGTAGTGCGCGACGTAGGCTCGTCCACGATGGCTCAGCACGCTCGACCGCACGAAGAAGTGGTACACGTCGAGAAGATGGCAGCCGGGGGTGATGCGATCGCCCACCTCGCGGACGGCAGAGTTGTGTTCGTCGAGGGCGGACTACCCGACGAGACAGTTCGCGTGGCCATCACCACCAACAAGCGCGACTTCGCCAGAGGACTCGTGATGGAAGTGGTGCAGCCATCGCCTCACCGCGTTGCTCCGCCGTGCCCTGAGCTGGCGAAAGGGTGCGGGGGTTGCGGTTGGCAACACGCAGCGCCCGAGGCTCAGCTGCGGTGGAAGGCCGATGTCGTCGCCGATGCGTTGCGGCGTACTGCAAAGCTCCCCGACGCAGTTGTTCGCGTCGGTGGCGGGGTCAGCCCGTGGGGCTACCGGACCAGCATGCGTCTTGCCGTCACGCCAGATGGCCGGGTCGGTCTACGTGCGGGTGCCAGCCACCGTGTGGTTGCGCTGGACAGCTGCATGGTCGCTCACCCCATGCTCGCGGCGTTGCTGCCGTCGGTGCGCATCGCAGGCGGTGAGGAGTTGTCGTTGCGCGTCAGCGTCGCCACTGGTGAGGCGACCGCGTGGTCATCGTCGGGCGGTATGCGGTTCGAGGGCTTGGCCCCACACGTGGCAATCGGGCCCGAGGCGGTGTTGTTCGAGGACGTCGCAGGTGTTCGACTGAGGGTGACGGCAGCGTCGTTCTTCCAGTCCGGCCCGGCCGCCGCCGAACTGTTGGTCGCAACCGTGAAGGACGTGTGCGGCGACGCCTTGCGCGACCTGCACGGTCCGCTGCTCGACGCGTACGGCGGCATCGGGCTGTTCGCCGCCACGCTCGGCGCCTCGGATTTGATTGTCGTGGAGAACTCGAAGTCGTCGTGTGCCGACGCAAAGGTCAACCTCGGCGAACGGGCAACCGTCCACAGCATGCCCTTCGAAGAGTGGACGCCGCAGCACGTGGAGCTGGCCGTGGTCGACCCTGCTCGCGCCGGCCTGGGCCGTGTTGCCACCAACGTGCTCGCCGCCACCGGCGCACCCGTCGTGGTGTTGGTCAGTTGCGACCCAGTGTCACTGGCACGCGACACCACTTTGCTCGCCGCGCACGGCTATCGCCATTCGGGCTCGACGGTGTTGGACCTCTTCCCGCACACCCCCCATGTGGAAGTGGCGACGCGCTTCGAACGTGGGTAGCGGGCGGGCTGGCTAGCGCAGGCTGCGCATCGCCTTGTCGACACGGTCCAAGTGAGCTGCTCGCTTTGCGTCGGAGGTGGCGTCGATGCTGTAGAGCGCGATCCACTTCGTGCGCGCCGTCTTGCTGCACAACACACGCAGCGAGCGGGTGACGATGCGCTTACCGCCTTCACCCTCCAGGCAGTTGATCAACTTGCTGGAGCCGTGGGTGGTGATCACAACGAGTCGTCGAATGTTCTGCAGCAGCGGGCGGATTCGGTTGGCGCCCTCCGGCAGCTCGTACGCCACGCCGGACACCCACACCCGGTCGATCCAACCCTTCAGCATCGCCGGCTGCCCTGCCCACCACGTCGGGTAGATGAACACCACGGCTTCGCACCAGCGCAGATTGTCGGCGTACGTCGCGATCTCCGGCTTGGTGTCGGGCGGGGAGAG
>JBBQMG010000221.1:0-4622 GCA_038328705.1 Acidimicrobiales bacterium
CACGGCCACCGTCACACCGGGCGTGTAGCAAAGGATGCCTGCGTTGCCGACGAACGAACTGCGCACGAAGGGTGCGTCGATGGCATCGGTGCAGCCGCGCAGCTGCTTCATCAGCGGCGTCACCTCGACACCCGTGTCCAGGGTGATGCGTGCGCGGAACGTCTTGTGAGCACAATGCTCGCTCCAGGTTTGCGCCAGCGTCTCCAGCTCCACGTCTGTGGGCTCACGGCCCACACCTCGGTAGTGGTCGGCAATGACATGCAGCTCGGCCAAGTCCAGCGAGAGCCCGCGCTCCTTGTTCAGTGCCTGAAGTGCGTCGTCGTCGAGGTCGCGGATGGCGACGTACTCGACAGTGTGTTCGGCCGCGGCGGCGGCCGTGGTGTCGAAGGTGTCGAAGGTGTCGAAGGTGTCGAAGGTGTCGATGAACGTCGGTTCCAACGGCGCCGGCGCCCAGCGCTCGATGACTTGATTGGCCAACAGGCGGCGAGCGAGCGTCGAGATGGTGTCGTCGCGAAGTTCGCCGAAGACGTCGAAGTGCGTGCCGGTGGCGACGCTCATGTCGGGCGCGCCGGTGATGTTCGCTGCCAGCGCGACCGCGGTTGCTGCTGGGTCGGTGACGCCGGGGAGCAGGGTGGTTTCGACGCCGGTCGTGGGTGTAGCCCAGCTCGACGTCTGCAGCAGCGGGTCGACAAGCGCCGCCTCCATCGACTTCATGTCGGCTTCGCCGAGCGCTGCGGCGAAGTAGACGACGTCGGCGACTTCGATACCGGTGACCTCGCTCAGTCCAAGTGCGAGGGCGTCGGCCAGCAATGCCGCGGATCGCGGGTCGGTTCCTTTCGTGCGAATGGTGAGACGCATTCCGGTTGCCACCGCGACCAACCTAGGGGATGGCCATCAAGCGGTCCTTCGGTCGCGAACGAAAAGTAAGATCGTTGCCGTAGTATTAGCGAATACGCTAATATTTCGACATGCTTTCAGGCGCCACCTTGCGCACGCTTCGTGGTCGTTCTGGGCAGACGCAGGCGCAGGTGGCTGCCGTCACGGGGATTCCCGTCACGGTGTTGAGCGCGTACGAGCGTGGTCGTCGCCAACCGGGAGTCGACGCAGCGGCGCGAATCATCGCCGCACTGGGCTTTCGAGTCGAGTTCGTAGCCACGCCGACGCCGGCCGTGCGGGCACAGCGGCTCGAGGAAGTGCTGTCGCTGGCCAGCGCATTGCCGTATCGCCCGCGTCCCTTGGCGAAGGCCCGTCGATGATCTCGTTGGTGGACCGGGTACTCGCAGTGTGTTCAGCACTCGATGAGCGCGAGGTGCCATGGGCCATTGGAGGCGCGCTCGCCTTGGCGTACGCCACCGAGGAGCCGAGAGGCACGCGAGACATCGACATCAACGTCTTTCTCATGGCGAGCGAAGCCCAGTCAGTGTTTGCTGCACTCCCAGATGGAGTGCTGCACTCGGTAGCAGATGTGAAGAGAGCTCGCAGCGACGATCAGGTGCGACTGATGTGGGACGACACCCCGATCGACCTGTTCTTCGCCGCCGAGCCATTTCACTTCGACGTCCAGCAACGTTGCCAGGTGGTGCCGTTCGCCGGCCGACTGATCCGGGTGCTGTGCGCGGAGGATCTCGCCGTCTTCAAGGCCATGTTCGACCGGGGCCAGGATTGGGTCGACATTGCGACGATGGTCGAGTCGGATGCCATCGATCTGGATGTCGCCGCGGACAGGTTGCAGAGCGTGTTGGGCGATGACCCACGCGTCGCCCGTCTCCGCCACGCCGTCGCCGGCTGACTGGTCGACGGTGGCGCTGAACCTCGATGGAGGGTTCCCACCACGCCCGAACGCGCGAAGGTTCAACGAATGTCCACCACAGCGACAGTTCCGGGACACCAGGGCGTTACCTCGATACGCGACGCTCGTTGTCTGCGCACGACAGCGCGGACAAATCACAACTTCAGAAGGACTCTTCGTGTTCACAGCTGCAGGTTCCGCCCACCGTTCCAGTCGCCCACGTGCAAGGAGAGTGGCGTTTCTCGGCTGCGTGTCATTGGCGTTCGTACTGATGAGTGGCGCGGGTGCGTCCGCGTCGGGAGGCCAGGACGAGAAGAATGACGAGCCGGACACGGTCACGTTCGCATTCATTGGTGACGTGCCGTACACCTCGACCCAGACCCCTCTGTTGCATGCGTTGACGGCATCGATCAATGCCGATCCTGACGTCGAATTCGTCGGCCACTCGGGGGACTTCAAGGGCGGTAGCGACTCGTGCAGCGACGCGGCCTTCGAGACCACCTTTCAAGGCTTTCAGGCTTTGAACGATCCGTTCTGGTACACGCCCGGCGACAACGACTGGACTGACTGCCATCGCAACTCGAACGGCAACTTCCAACCGGCTGACCGCCTGGCGAAGGTCCGCTCCCTGTACTTCTCGGATCCGAAGCGCACGACGGGCGGCACCCAGATGAAGGTCAAGTCACAGGCCAAGTCTCGAGTCAAGGCTGACCGTGTGCTCGTCGAGAACACGATGTTCGACAGGGAGTGTGTCACGTTCGGGGCAATCCACTCGGTGAGCAGCAACCAGGGTTACCTTGACCCGAAGTACACCAGCACCTCCGGATCGGGCTCGTCGGGTTACCCAGTCGAGACCGCCGCTGAGAAGGCAGCCCGCTACGCCGAGGTCGATGCTCGAATCGTCGGTGATGTTCGGTGGATCGACCAGATCTTCTCCGCTGCGCGGAAGAACGAAAGCGGCGCCGTGTTCTTGATGATGCAGGCCGAACCCAAGATCGGCCCGATCGACAACGACTCGGTGTACGGAACGGAGTTCGTGGCCATCCGCAACGAGATCTTTGCCATGGCCGACGCCAACCCGAACATGCAGGTGGTCATCGCCCACGGCGATCAGCACATCCATTTGTGGGAGCCCGGCTACGGTGGCGCCGATCACCCCAACGTCGCACGCTTGGAGAATTGGGGCTCGTCGACGGGCGGAGTCCTCGCCGTGACCCGATGGGAAAAAGTGACTGCGACGTGCGGGGAGGACGGCACTCCTGCGGTCTTCACAGTTGTCGACCAAACCGTCTGATCGGACGCTCTGAGCGCAGGGTCTGCCCGTGGCGCGGTCAGCCAACTCGAGGGTGGGTGCGAGTTGAAGGTCATCGTGTCTCGTTCATGGTTCAAGCAACGCCTCGGCAACAATCGGTGCTAGCGCGGTCACCTCGGGTCCCTCTATCTTGCTGCCGGTAGCCTCGGGAGTTGTGACCCGTCTTGTGCTTGTGCGCCATGGAGAATCCACCGTCACGGTGAATCGTGTGATCGGCGGGCCTCGCACCTGCACTGGACTGTCGCCGCTCGGCCGTCAGCAGGCGGAACGCCTTCGCGACCGTTGGGCAGCGAACGAGGAGTTCATGGCTGATGTGCTGATTGCCAGCCAGTACCCACGAGCCATCGAGACGGCCGAGATCATTGCGTCATCGCTGCGTGGGCTGACAGTGATTCGTGACGATGGCTTCGGCGAGCACGACCCCGGGCCGGAGTGCGACGGGCTGACCTACAAGGAGTTCATGGAACGCTCCGACCTGGGAGTCGACGCGTGGGACGCCGGCGACCCCTTCGCCACCACCTTCCCCGGTGGCGAGACTGTTGCTGCCTTCCAGTTCCGCGTGGGCTCGGCCGTTCGGCGCACGCTGGACATGTACGAGGGGCAGACAGTGGTGATCGCCTGCCACGGGGGAGTGGTCGACTCGGTGCTGAGGCTTGCCCTGAAGGCGCCCGGCATGGGTGTGTTCCAAATCCACACCCTCAACACGTCGATCACCGAGCTGCAACTGATCAAGCCGAACCTGTGGCGGCTCAATCGCTACAACGACACGGCGCACCTCGCGGGTCTACCGGCCGGTACCAACCCGCCGTACGTCGACGGGGCGTGACGTCCGTGAGCCACCGCGTCGATGTCGTGGTGGTGGGCGCCGGGTCGGCCGGCGCGGTGCTCGCAGCGCGCCTCAGCGAGCGGTCGACAACATCCGTGTTGCTGCTGGAGGCCGGGACAGATCACGACAGCGCCGCCACGCCGGCTTCGATCAAAGGTCCCTCGTTCGTTGCTGCGATGGCTGAGCCGGGGCGGCTCTGGCCGACGCTCTCCGCCACGCGAACGACTGAGCAGGGGCTGCGGCCATACCCGCGCGGGCGCGGGGTTGGCGGCTCCTCGGCGGTGAATGCGATGGTCGCACTGCCCGGTGCGCCCGGCGACTACGACACATGGGAGCGAGAGTTCGGCTGCGCCGGATGGGGTTGGGCAGAGGTAGCTCCTTGGTTCGCAGGGTTGCCAATACCGCTCCGCACGGCAACACGTGCGGAAGTCGGCCCGATTGCGCGGGCCCTGCTGGCCGCGGAACCGACGGCGGAAGCGGCACAGCTGACCCGGTTCGCTGACGGGAGGCGAGCCTCGGTCAACGATGTGTATCTGGAACCAGCACGGGCGTTTCCGAATCTCGAGATTCGCGGTGATGCCCTGGTCGACCGGGTGCTGCTGCAGGGCCGCCGGGCCGTCGGCGTGCGGTTGGCCGATGGCACCGAGATCGAAGCCGGCGTCGTGATCGTCTGCGCCGGTGCGATTCATTCGCCG
>JBBQMG010000222.1:0-4448 GCA_038328705.1 Acidimicrobiales bacterium
GCTGCCGAAGGCGCCGGCCAGGCGAATGTCGTGGACCTCGGTGACGCCCGCGTGTTGGAACAGCAGGTCGATGCCGGCCCGAAGCGCCGCCTTCGCCAGCTGAATTGCGCGCACGTCGTTCTGTGTGATGGCAAGACGTACACCATCGGCTTCGTACACGACGTAGCTGTAGGTGCGGCCGTCTGCGATCACGCGAGGGGAGCGCGCCGCCTCGAAACCCTGCACGACACCGTCGGTGTCGATGATGCCGGAGAGATACATCTCACCGATCACCTCGATGATGCCAGAACCGCAGATGCCCGAGATCTCGAGGTCTTCGGTGTCGGCGGCGAAACCATCATCGTCGCTCCACAGGTCGCTGCCGATCACCTTGAAGCGTGCCTCGAGCGTGTCGCGGTCGATACGGACCCGTTCGATCGCGCCTGCAGTGGCGCGCTGGCCGCAGCTGAGCTGGGCGCCCTCGAAGGCAGGGCCCGTGGGGCTGGAGGCGGCGAACTGACGCGTGGAATCGCCGACAACGATTTCAGCGTTGGTACCCACGTCGACCAGCAATTGCATGGTGGGCGAGCGGTGCGGCCCTTCGGAGAGAATGACTGCGGCTGTATCGGCGCCGACATGTCCGGCAATGCACGGTGCCAGGTACACCTGGGCGTGGCGACCGACCAGTTCGAATGCTGACGCGGGCACGGACATCGCCTCGGCTGTGGCCAGCGTGAACGGCGCCTGGCCAAGCGGCGTGGGGTCGATGCCGGCGACGATGTGATGCATGATCGGGTTGCCGACCAACACGATTTCCAGCACGTCGTCGGCACTGAACGAGCCGGCACCACCGACAGCATCGGAGGCATCTCGGCACAGTTCGGCGATCAACTCGTTGAGCGCCTCGCGCACGGCGGCGGTGAGGTTGCGTTCGCCACCGGGGTTCATCATCACGTACGACACGCGGCTCATCAGGTCTTCGCCGAAGCGAATCTGTGGGTTCATTCGCCCGGCGCTGGAGAGGATCTCGCCAGTCAGCAGGTCGCACAGGTGGCCGGCGATGGTGGTGCTGCCAATGTCGACCGCGATGCCGTACACGCGGTCGACGTACCCCGGCCACACAGCCACAACGGTCTGATCGCGGACAGCGACCGTTGCGGCGCGGTCCTGGCCACCGAAGGCGCGGTGGACTTCCTGCAACGCCTCGAGCGAGAGCGCGGTGACGGTGCGGCCGAACTCGACGAGCAGCTCTGCGATCACCAGATCGCTCATCGATTCGGCATCGCCCAACACGCTGGGGGGCAACTCGATGTAGGACAGCGAGATGGCCGGGTCGAGCACCACATCGCTGAGGTCGAGGCTCTTGCGCACCACCGGGCGATGCACTTGACTCTCCGGCGGCACATCCAGAACCACGTCGTCGCGCACCAGTGCGCAGCAGCCCAGCCGGCGGTCCGGCTTCATGCCACGCCGCTGCTCGTACGAATCCTCGGTCTCGCCCCATGGGCTGAGTGCCGCGGCCGTCGAATCGATGGCCCACTTCGAGTAATGGCCGGGCTCGAACGCGATCTGGCAGCGCCCGCAGATACCTCGGCCGCCACACACCGAGTCGAGGTCGACACCGAAGTCGCGTGCGGCCTGCAGCACTGTGGTGCCGGTGAGTACCTCGCCACCGAGGCCCGACGGAGTGAAGACGACGCGGGGCACGTGTACCTTACTGGCCTTGCCGCGCGCGTCGGCCGCCACCAGCGCGACCCTCGCGGGCGCCGCCCGCAGCATCCGGGTCGCGGTTCGCACGAATCCAGGCCATGCAGTCCTGATCGTTGCCGGCCAACACGTCGGCCGCCATGACGATGGTCTTCACTTCCGGGTGCAGCGGGTTCATGATCGCCGAGCTCATGCCGTTGCTGATGGCCATGGCCAGGAAGGTGCCGGTGATCTGGTTGCGGGCCGGTAGCCCGAAGCTGACGTTGCTCGCGCCGCACGTCGTGTTGACCTTGAGTTCGGAGACCAGGCGACGCAACAGCGCGAACACCTGGCGCCCAGCGGTACCCATGGCACCGATGGGCATGACCAACGGGTCGACGACGATGTCGCTGGCGGGGATGCCATAGTCCGACGCGCGGCGGACGATCTTTTGGGCAACGGCGAAACGAACGTCGGGGTCGACACTGATGCCGGTCTCGTCGTTGCTGATGGCCACCACGGCGGCCCCGTACTTGGCGACCAGCGGCAGCACCCGTTCCATCTGCTCGTCCTCACCAGTCACCGAGTTGACCAGCGCCTTGCCCTGGTACACGGCAAGGCCTGCCGCGAGCGCTTCGATGATGGACGAGTCGATGGAGAGCGGCACGTCGGTGACGGCCTGCACCAGTTGAATGGCGCGAGCCAGCAGGGCCGGCTCGTCAGCCAGCGGGATACCCGCGTTGACATCGAGCATGTGCGCGCCGGCGGCAACCTGGGCCAACGCATCGGACTGCACCCGACTGAAGTCGCCGTTCTTCATTTCCTCCGCGAGCAGCTTGCGCCCTGTCGGGTTGATGCGCTCGCCGATCATCACGAAGGGGCGATCGAAGCCGATGATGACTTCCTTGGTGGCAGAGCTGATGACGGTGTGAGTCATGACGGTTCGTCTCCGGACGTGTCGTGAGGCGTGGGCGTGTCGTGGATGGCCAGTGCCGCCGGGTCCCAGCCGCCGTTGTCGACGAGGGTGTGCAGGCGGTCGTTGGTGAACTCGGTCTCGATGGATGCAGCGATGCCGTCGATGGTCGTGATCAGCTCGCCGGTGAGTGGGTAGCTGGTACGGCGCCATTCGCCGACGTATTCCTGAGCCGTCTTCTTGTCGGCAACCATTGCGGCCCGATCGATGGCCTTCTGAAACCGATGGGGGAGGATCACCTGGTGGCGATCTGATCCGACCTTGCCGTTGATCTGGGCGGGAATGTCGCGCCACAGAATGACGACGACTTCGCTACCACCGCGGCGTGACATGGCTCAGGCCACCTTTCGGCTGTGGGCGAGGCTGACGGTGACCGCATCACCGAACTGCGTGAGGCCTACGTGGCGATGCTCGAAGCGAAGGCCGAGCCGGGCTGCGGCGGCGCGGCCGGCCTGCACGACCGACTCGTCGGTGCTCTGCGAGAGCAGTACGAGCCGGGTGTAGTGCTCGAAGTACATCGGGAGCAGCTCGGGGTGCCTGTCGAGGCCGAGGCCCTGCCACATCAGCGCATCGAAGTGCTTCGCCAGGAAGTCGGTGAGGTAGAAGGTGCCCAGCTCGGCGTCCTGCATAGCATCGAAGGCGGGGGTCCCGGCGAAGAACTCGTAGCAGTGGTTGCCGGGCAGACGCTGGAGACGGGGCATCTCGGCCAGCAGCCGATCGAGGCCGCCGCCCGTACCGCAGTCGGCGTAGCCGATCAACACCGGGCGCTGGGCCAGCGGATCGATTTCGCCGAGCAGCGTTCGCAGCGCAGGCACGATGTGGTCGGGACGGTTGTGGAGGTTGGCTGGTAAGTAGCGCACCTCGACCTGGTCGGTGAGGCCGTTTGCCTTCAAGACCGCACGCAACTCGACGACGAGTGCGCCGCACGCGAGGACGAGTGGGCGGTGCATTGGGAGCGAATCAGACGGACGGGCCGGCGGGCTCGGCACGGCCGCGGCGGGCCGATACCAATTGCTTGGCGGTCTCGGAGGCAACGGCTGCGTCGCGACAATATGCGTCGGCGCCGATGGCTTGGCCGAACTCTTCGTTCAGCGGTGCGCCACCGACCAGCACGATGTACTTCTCGCGCAGACCACGTTCCTGCAGCGTGTCGATGACCACCTTCATGTACGGCATGGTCGTGGTGAGCAGAGCCGACATACCGAGGATGTCGGGCTGGTGTTCGTCGAGTGCGGCGAGGAACTTGTCGGCGTCGGTGTTGATGCCTAGGTCGATGACCTCGAAGCCGGCGCCCTCCAGCATCATCGCCACAAGGTTCTTGCCGATGTCGTGGATATCGCCCTTGACGGTACCGATGACGACCTTACCGATGGGCTCCGCGCCGGTCTCGGCCAGCAGCGGGCGCAGAATCGCCATGCCGCCCTTCATCGCGTTGGCCGAAAGCAACACTTCCGGCACGAACAAGATGCCATCGCGGAAGTCGATCCCGACGATGCGCATTCCTTCGACGAGGGCGTCGTTCAACACACGGGCGGGTGTCCAACCACGGTCCAGCAGCAGCATTGTGCCCTCGACGATCTCGGGGCCCATGCCGTCGTACAGGTCTTCGTGCATCTGGGTGACGAGTTCGTCGTCAGGAAGAGATGCCAGATCCAGGTCGTCGCCGTCACTCATCAGCTGTCCTTCATCTGCCCGGGCGGGCGTCATTCAGTGGCCAGATATCGGTCCACGATGTGGAACAGGACCGCATGGTGGAAAATCTACCACAACTGATCTGCGGGGGTGCAGCTCAGTCGATGCAGTACTTTAG
>JBBQMG010000223.1:0-4370 GCA_038328705.1 Acidimicrobiales bacterium
GTCGCGTCCTGCCGACTGCTGCTGCCGGCTCTTCTGGGCGTGCTGCGTCCCGGACTGCGGAACTGACAACACCCAGAACGAGCTATGGGACCATCGCTGCCCAGAAAGTCCTTGCGCACACAAATGGGTGCATTCCGTCTCGGTTGGCGGACTTGGTGCCCGACGGTCCAGAAATGGCGCCACACAACGCGCGAACGTTCGCGGACAGGAAGCACTAGAAGGAGCCGGGCGGGGCGATGAAGATCGCTGTTGCCTCGCCCAACACCAGCATGCGCACCAGCATCGGCTCGGCGGCGGCCGGCAGGCGCGGGTCGAGGCGGGCACCCATCAGATTGGTGTCGACAAGCGCTGCCACGTCGTCGAGGCCGGCATCGTGCAGCATCGCCAGCGACTCCTCGCGCAACTGGGCGAACTCGGCCAACTCGGTCTCGGAGCGCGGCTCGAAGTAGGCGACCTCGACGACGTTGGGGCGAGCCCGCCACTCGTCGATGTACATCCCGGTGACCAGTGCAACGTCCGCCGTCGCATTGGCCGGGTCGGTCATGCGTTGCGGGGTCACCGGCACGCGGAACGTGTCGTAGGCACGGGCATTGAAACCGCGGCGCTCCAGCTCGCTGATCAGTCCGTAACCCTGGGAACCGAAGTAGTAAGCATCCTCCCAGATCACGGCGTACACACCATTGGGACCATTCGCAGCGCCGACCCCGTCACGGAGGGCTCTGGCCGTCGGATCGATGATTTCGTTGAGCACACGCGACAAGCGTTCCTCGGGCGGCTCGACCTGCGCGGCATCCACCACGAACACGGCGCCGGCCAACAGCGTCACGACGATGGCCACTCGGCCCACAGGCAGCCGCACTCGCCCGCCGGCCTCCCACCATGACACGAACGTCCAGATGGTGGCAGCGACGGCGAGGAGTGCGATCGACCACGACCATAGGGTGAGGTAGTACCAGACTTTGCCGAAAATCCGTGCTGTCGAGAGGAACGCCACCGCCGTGGCGACGGCGACGACGAGGTGGAGGCGAAAGATGCGACGGTCCGCAAGGCGGACGGACACCACCGCTGCTGCGAGCCACGCCAACAGCACCAGCGCACCGACCGCCCAGCGACCACCGGCCAACGAGTCGAGGTTGTCGATGAAGTAGTCGCTGCGGCTCAGCGAGCCCGAGACGATGTGCGTGACGTCGAAGTGCCCCAGCACCGTCTTGATACCGGTACCGAAACCCACCGGAGGCTCCGGCGGGTTGAGGAAGTGCCGCCGCAGCATCGTGATGTTGCCTGGGTCGCGTCGGAACTGGTCGACGAACACGGGCAGCCAGAGCACTGCGCCCACGCCAATCGAGATCACCACCGACTTCGCCTCGCAACGCTCCACCGACCGCGTCCGCCACCAGCGCCAACCGACTGCGCCGAACGCCACTGCACACAGCGCAACACTCAGCGACAGGTACGGCACATGGGTCTGTGCGCACAGCGTGGATGCGGCAACGAGCGGAATCAGCATTCGGTGATCGCCATCGAGCACCGCCCACGCCGACAGCAGCACCACCAAGAAGCTGACCAGTGGCAGGTACGGGTTCCACGACTGGGTGAGCACGCTGGCGCCGAGCCACGCCATCAGAACCATCAGAACGGCGCCAACACCGAGCACCAGCCGCCGGCCGCCACGGCGCTGCGCCAACCACACGGCTGTCCACGCGGCACCCACGTTGATGACGGCAGTGGCCACGAACAACGCGTAGGCGGTGCTTCCGAGCAGGCGGTACACAGGCGCCAGCAGGTAGAAGCTGAGCGGGCCGGGGTGGCTGCCCTGCTTGGGGAAGGTGCCAATGCGGCCCGGCAGCCCGATCAGCGGGGTGTGGCGGCCCAACACATCGCGCACTCGCAGCTCGGTCATCGCCAGATCGAGCACCGGCGACCAGTGAGTGGTGGCGAGCGCAATCAGGGCCACCACGAAAGGCAGCGCGAGCGCCGCCCGCACCAGCCAGGCGAGTTTGCGAACGCTCACTTGCCGGTGATTCGTCGACGAAGGCCGCGAATGCGGTCCTTGATGCCCCAACCGGTGACCAGCAGCATCGATTCGAGGATGATGCGCGCCGACATCTTGCTGGTGCCCTTCTCGCGGTCCTTGAACAAGATCGGTGTCTCGACGATGTTCGCCCCACTACGCGCCAGCCGGCGAGTGAGCTCGGTGAGAAACGCGTAGCCCTCGGCGCTGGTACTGCCCGGCTCGATCGCCCGCAGTACTTCGGTTCGATATGCACGGAA
This sequence comes from Acidimicrobiales bacterium, assembly GCA_038328705.1. Lineage (GTDB taxonomy): Bacteria > Actinomycetota > Acidimicrobiia > Acidimicrobiales > Ilumatobacteraceae > UBA668. The sequence goes on from JBBQMG010000223.1 coordinate 2,272, forward strand.
GCCGGCCGTGCAGTCGCGAACCTTGGCCCGCAGAAGGAACCCGGTGTAGCGGTTACCCCAGCGCGACAGCAGGCGTCGGCGCAGCGGCCAGTCCTGCGTGCCGCCGCCGGCCACGTAGCGGCTGCCGATCACGACATCGGCACCGCCATCGAGCAACTGCAACATGGTGGGGATGACCGAGGGGTCGTGCGAGAAGTCGCTGTCCATCGAGACGATTGCCTCGAAACCCTGCTCGAAGGCGAGCGCAAAGCCGTGACGATACGCCGCACCCAGACCGGGCTTACCCTGGCGATGGATGACCGAGATCTGCCCGAGCTCGGCGGCAACCTCGTCGGCGAGCGCGCCGGTGCCGTCAGGGCTGAGGTCGTCGACGACCATCAACTGCGCCTCGGAAACGGTGGCACGCAGCGTGCGCAGGAGGTCGGCAATGTTCTCGCGTTCATTGAAAGTGGGAACAACGACGACACAACGCACGGGCGGCGATGCTATCTCGCAGCTACGATTCCCCCTGCTCATGCGCCAGGTGCCCGCTCCTCCCGTTGTCGGTTCGTTCGCCGAGCGCCTGCTCGCCGTCGACCTTCCCGACCTCGCACCCGCCAAGCGTCGCGAGGTGATCGGCTTCATCGCCCACCGCATCGATTCGCTGCCCAGCTTCACCCGCTTCGGTGTGCTCCTTCTCGGCTTCATCTTCCGCGGCCTGGTCGCCGTGCCCGGTGGTTGGGGCGTTGCCCGCATCTTGATCAAGCTGCCGCTGCCGCTGGTTGCCGAGTACCCACGCCTGATTCGTTCGCTCGGCTTCGCATATGTGTGGGAACACTGGCCCGACACCACGCCCACCGGCGCCACGATGGAGCACGCCGCATGAGCGCGCAGGCTGCCACCACGACCATGGACGCCGACGTCTTGATCATCGGCAGCGGCGCCGGTGGTGCCACCACCGCGGCGGTACTCGCCGAAGCCGGCCTCGATGTCTTGATCGTCGAGGAGGGCGAATGGGTCGACCAGGGCGCGACCGTGCCCTTCTCGCTGGAGCAGATGGACCGCCAGTACCGGGCAGGCGGCGTCACGGTCGCTCTCGGCCTTCCCTCGATTGCCTACACCGAAGGGCGCTGCGCCGGCGGCGGAACGGAGGTCAACAGCGGCCTCTATTGGCGCCCACCCGGCGACGTGCTGCAGCGTTGGCGCGACGAGTTTCGCATCGCCGACTTCGACCCGGATGAAGTGTTGTCGATTGCCGACGAGGTCGAGCGCGACATCAGCGTCAGCACCGTGCCCGATGGTTACACCGAACCCAGCGACGTGCTTCGCCGCGGTGCGGACAACCTGGGCTGGCGCAACGGCGAGATCCCGCGTTGGATGAAGTACCCCTCGCACGCTCCCAGCGGTGAACGCCAGTCGATGACGCTCACCTACCTGCCGCGCGCAATGCGAGCCGGCGCACGCATGGCCACCGGTTGCCGCATCGACCGACTGGTCCGCAGCGGCGGCGTCGCCATCTCTGCCGACACCACACTCGCCGACGGCCGACGCGGCACCATCACCTTTCGTACTGTGTTCGTGTGCGGTGGCGCCATCCAGTCCCCCGCTCTCCTGCAGCGCTCCGGCGTCCGCGGCCACATCGGCAAGACGCTGGCAGTGCACCCCACCGTCAAGCTGGCGGCGCGCTTCACCGACGAGCTGAACGTTCCCGACGACGTACCGGTCCATCAGGTCAAGGAGTTCGCGCCACACCTGTCGTTCGGCGGTTCGGCCAGCAACCCGGGCCTGGTTGCGCTGTCGCTGTTGGACCAGTGGTCCACGTTCCAACATGCCATCACCGAGTGGCGCAAGATCAGCGTGTACTACGCAGCCATCACCAGCGAGGGCTTGGGCCGCGTGCGGTCGTTCCCGCGGATGAAAGACCCGGTCGTCACCTACGGCCTCACCTTCCGCGATCGCGAACTACTGCGCAGCGGCCTCGGTCGCCTTGCCCTCCTGATGCTCGAGGCCGGCGCTGTCGAGGTGTACCCGTCGTTCAAGGGTGCGCCGTCGGTGAAGAACCGCCGCGACCTGGCCACCATGCAGCACGCGTTCGCCGCCACCAAGGCCAGCGTGATGAC
>JBBQMG010000224.1:0-4358 GCA_038328705.1 Acidimicrobiales bacterium
GCCGTCTTCTCGCCAACGAAGTGTCGATGCGGCTGCACTGACTGCTAGATTCAACGATCGCTACACGGGCGTGTAGCTCAGTTGGTTAGAGCGCCACGTTGACATCGTGGAGGTCCTGGGTTCGATTCCCTGCACGCCCACCATCACAGCAGTTCGTCGCCATGCTCCGAGTGCCACGCAACCAGAGCGAGTGCCCCGCTGCCAGTGCGAGTGCCAGCTCGCCGTCCGAGTGGGCACTCCCACCCCGGGATGCGAGTACCCACTCGGGTGTCGGAAATTGGGCGTTAGCGTCAACCGACGTGTCCGACGAATTCGCCGCTCGCGTGCAAGCTGCCGCTGAACTCCTGGAGACGGTGATTGCCGACCGCTCGCTGTTGCAGGCTCTGCCGCTCGACCAACGCACTCGGCTCCTCAGCGCGGCAGGCGATGTGTACGAGCCCGACGTCGAAGCTCGCCGCCGTCAGATCAAGAGCGAGCGACGCGAGTTGAAGCAGCAGAAAGCTCAGCGCGACCAGGGTGCGCTCAACGAGACCGGCATTCGGTCGTTGCGGGCGAAGCCGGTTTTCAACACGCCCAACGTCTTCGCGCCGGCCTTGTCCGAACCCGACTCGATAGACGATGACGCGAACGACGAGCGCGAGTCGGCGCAGCCTCAGCACTGCTACATCTGCAAGCAGAAGTACTCGCAGATACATCCGTTCTACGACCAGATGTGCTTGGAGTGCGCAGCGTTCAACTACGCCAAGCGCAGCGAGACGGCCGACCTCTCTGGCCGGGTCGCACTTCTCACCGGAGGCCGTGTCAAGATCGGCTACCAGGCCGGAATCAAGCTGCTTCGTGCCGGTGCACACCTGATAGTGACCACTCGCTTTCCCCGTGACTCGGCTCAGCGCTACGCGGCCGAAGCGGACTTCGCCGACTGGGGGCACCGGCTGGAGATCTTCGGGCTCGACCTGCGCCACACGCCGAGTGTCGAAGCGTTCTGCCAGCACCTGCTGGACACTCGCGAGCGCCTGGACTTCATTGTCAACAACGCCTGCCAGACCGTTCGACGGCCGCCCGACTTCTACCGCCACATGATGGATACCGAGTCTGCTGCGTTCTCCACGCTCCCGCCGGTGGCGGCTGGTTTGTTGGGCGCCTATGAAGGCTTGCGTGGATACGACATGTTGTCGTCGGGACGCTCCGAGGAAGTTGCCGCCTCACCCGTGCTGCCGGTCGGCGTCACACACTCGGCGCAGCTCTCGCAGGCCCAGTTGCTGCCGGAAGATCTGGGCGGGCGCGGCGACCTCTTTCCAGAGGGTCGGCTGGATCAGGACATGCAGCAGGTCGACCTGCGCGACCGAAACTCGTGGCGACTCACCCTCGCCGAGGTGTCGTCGGTCGAACTGCTCGAGACGCAGCTGGTCAACGCGGTCGCACCCTTCGTGTTGAACGCACGACTGAAGCCGCTGATGCTGCGCACGCCGGGTCGCTACAAGCACATCGTCAACGTCTCGGCAGTCGAGGGCCAGTTCTACCGACGCTTCAAGACGACGCGCCACCCGCACACCAACATGGCCAAGGCGGCGCTCAACATGATGACCCGCACCTCGGCCGCGGACTATCACGCCGATGGCATTCACATGAACAGTGTCGACACGGGGTGGGTCAGCGACGAAGACCCCGTGCACATTGCCGAACGCAAGACCGCGCAGCATCACTTCCACCCGCCGCTCGACATCGTCGACGGTGCAGCGCGCATCGTCGACCCGATCATCGACGGCGTCAACACCGGCCACCACGTGTGGGGGCAATTCCTGAAGGACTACCGACCCACAGACTGGTAGCGCGGGTCGTCCGCGCGGCCTGGTTGACTGAGCGGTCCATGCCCGTCTTGCTCGCTCTCGGCTCCGCCTTCGTGTACGGGGTGGGTGACTACTTCGGCGGGCGCGCCAGCAGGCAGCAGGCCAGTGTGATCGTGGCCGCTCTCGGCCAGACGATCAGTTTGGTGTTGATACTTGCCGCCGTTGTGGTGATGGGCACGCCGGTTCCCTCGTTGGGTACGTGGGCGTGGAGTGGGTTTGCCGGCGTCGTCGGGGCCCTCGGTATCGCCGGGCTGTACCACGGCTTTGCCCATGGCGAGATCTCGGTGGTGGCGCCAACCAGCGCCGTGGTCGGCGCGGTCGTGCCGGTGGTGGTCGGCCTGATGATCGGTGAGCGGCCAAGTGGTCTGGCGCTGGTCGGCGTGGTCATCGCGGTGACTGCTGTGGCGTTGGTGAGCGGTGCGATTGGCACCCATCAACACAACACGCCGCATCGGATCGTGGTGCTCGCAGTCGGTGTCGGCGCATGTTTCGGCTTGCTGTTCGTCGCGCTCGACCAGGCAGCGTCAGACTCGGGCCTATGGCCACTGGCAATCGCTCGTTTCGTGTCGGTTCCGATGCTGCTCGGTCTCGCCGCAATCAGTAGCGCTCGCCCTTCCAAACACCGTGGGTCGCTGCAACTGGCGGTCGTCGCCGGGGTCTTCGACATGGGTGCCAACGTCTTGTACCTCGCCGCTGTGCGGGGCGGCATGTTGTCCATCGTGTCCGTAGTTGCCTCGCTCTACCCCGCGAGCACAGTCGCACTTGCCTTCACGATCGACAAGGAACGACTCACGAAGTGGCAAACGACCGGGCTGATCGCGGCTGCGCTCGCACTGGTGTTGGTCAGCCTCAGCCGGCAGTAGTTCCACCGGCCGCGGCGTCAACGACCAGCTGGCTTTCGCGGGCGGCGGCGGCGAAGATGCCTTTCGCCATCAGACTCGGCTCGGCCTTGCGGCGTGCGAGGTAGACGGCTGCGCGGCCGGCGTGGATCATGGGGTCGCAGGGCGCTGCCCAGCCGGCGAGATCGGCGAGATGGCAGGCGAGCCGCACGTCGCCATCGGCAATTGCCTGGTCGGCGCCACGCAGCAGGACGTCAGCCCCACCGGCGAGGTCGGCGATGGTCGCCGCAAGATGCGCATCGGGCGACGGCTTCAAGCGAGACGCGGCGCCGTCCCACCAGCCGCCGAACTGGCGCCAGATGCCACGCACAACGAACTCGGGCTCGTCGTAGAAAGGTCGCAAGTAGGGCTTGGCGAGCGTCTCTTCCGGAACCCGAACCGTGTGCACGATCGTGTCGAGGTTGGCGCCCGCGTTCATCAACGCCACGACCTCGGCAACCAGAGTCTCGAGCGCAGTCGCCACATCGTCCAGCACGCGCGCGATCCGCTCGGCGCCTTCGATCGGCAAACCGTGGGCCGGCAGCAGCAACTCCGGGCCCTTGGCAATCATCTTGCGCAGCGCCGCCGCCCACTCGATGGGGTAGCGCTGAACCTTCTGTGGGTTTCCCGCATTCGGGAAGTTCCAGATCAGGAAATCGCCGGTCATCACGGCCTTGCGGGCCGGCAGCCACGCCCACAGGTGATCGTCGGTTTCTCCGCGATCGTGATGCAGTTCGATCAGCTCGCCACTTACCTGCAGTTCGCCTGCATCACCGAACGTCGTCTCGGGGCGCAACGTTGCTGCTGGGAGGAAACGACGGCCCGTTCGTGGCTTGCCGCTTTCCACAACGACACGACCCTCAACGACATCGTCGCCCGTCATCACGAGGTTGAGATCGCCAGATATGCCGCCGAACTGGCGAGCGTTGATCAGCAGATTCCAGTTGTTGGTGTACTCGTAGCGGTCCATACGCACCGCGACGTTCTCGTGACCCACCACCATCGGGTGGTCGTCGGCGAAGAACATGCTGCCGCCGATGTGGTCGGCGTGGCCATGTGTGTACACGAGATGGCTGACGCGGTCGCTGCTCCAACCACGCAGCGAGTCGCGCACGGCCTGGCCGCTCTGTGCGCCTGATGCATCGAAGCAGACCAACCCCTCATCGGTGCTGAGTGCCACGCAATGGCTGAAGCTCTCGACCATGGCGATGCCGTCGGCGACTTCGCTGAGCTCGTTGGTGACTCGGTTCACCGGTTGGTCGGTGTGGCCACTGTCGATGATGCGCGCCGAGAGAGCAAGGAGGTCTGCCATGGAGCCGACCGTAGCCCCGAGCGGTGGGGGCAACGACTAGCGGGGGAGGCCGAGTACGCGTTCGCCGAGGATGTTGCGCATCACGTTCGAGGTGCCACCCATGATGGTGTAGCCCGGCGCGTAGGCGAGACCCTTGGTGACGTCGTCCCACAGCATCGCCTGTGGCCCGAGGACCCGTGAGACGAAGTCGCTGACACGTACTTCGTGTTCGGTGCAGAAGCACTTGGTGGCAGCGCTGAAGCCGGCGGGTGCCTGCTTGAGCGTCTCGCGGATGACCAGGATGCGGCCGATGCGGTAGCCGATCTCCAGCTTGGCGATCTC
>JBBQMG010000225.1:0-4342 GCA_038328705.1 Acidimicrobiales bacterium
CTCCACCTACGGGGTCGAGTCCACTCGCACAGACGACGAATGGGCACAACGGGCTGCGGCAGGTTGCGCCGGATCCCAACAGGTGACCTTCCTCGCCGACATCGACAGCGAAATCGTCGGGCTCGTCGGCTCATACCGCGACGCATCAGCATTGAAGCGAGTCCATTTGGTGTCGATGTGGGTCGCACCCGCCGCACGCCGCCAGGGCATCGGCCGCCACCTCATCGCGAGCGTCGTCACCTGGGCCAAAGGCACCGACACCACCGACGTCGCGCTCTGGGTGACCCAGGGCAACGCCGCTGCCGAGGAGCTCTACCGGGTCGCCGGCTTCTCTCCGACAGGTGAGGTCCAGGCCCTTCCCTCAGACCCCATACGTAAAGAGATGGAGCTCACCCTGTCCGTTGGGTAGCCAGCCGAACACGTCGCGGCTCGGCTCCCTTCACTGTGCGTCGTGCGCTGCCTGGTCGAGGACTTGGCGGATGACAGCTACTACTTGGTCGGCGGGGGCGCCGGGTGTCAGGACCGCCGCGATGCCGGCCGCCTTCAGACGGTCGATGTGTTGGTCGGGGATGATGCCGGCGACCACGTCGGGGGCTGTGCTACCGGCAGCTCGCATTGCCTCCACCACTGCGGGGGCCAATGTCATGTGGGCACCGGACAGCACGGACAGCCCGACCAGGTCGACGTCTTCGTCGACGGCAGCGGCGGCCATGGTGGCCGGTGTCTGGAAGAGGCCGGTGTAGATGACCTCGAAGCCAGCGTCGCGCAGGATGCGGGCCACCACCTTCACGCCACGATCGTGTCCGTCGAGGCCGACTTTGCCGATCAGGATTCGCTCGGTCATCAGATCACCGGTACTTCTACGTGGCGCCCGAACACGGTGCCCATGGTCGCCATGATCTCACCGAGCGTTGCGTACGCACTTGCCGCCTCGATCAGCGTCGGCATCAGGTTGACCTCCGGGTCTGCAGCCTCGACTGCCAGCCGGGCCAACACTTCTGCGACCGCCGCACCGTTGCGCTCGTAGCGCACTGCGTCCAACCGCTTGAGCTGACGGGCCTCGTCTTCACTGGTCATCTCGAGCAGGTCCATGGACCGCTCGTCGTTGCCCTCGGTGAAACGATTGACACCCACCACGATGCGCTCGCCGCGGTTCATCTTGCGCTCGAGGTCGATCGCCGAATCGGCGATGCGGCCCTGGAACCAGTTGTCCTCGATGCCCTTGATACAGCCTTCCAACATCGACCCGTCGCCCAGTGCGTCGAGGTGCGCAAAGAGTTCTTCCGCCTGGCGCTCCATCTCGTCGGTGAGCGCCTCCACGAAGTACGAACCACCCAACGGGTCGGCCACATGGGCAACGTTGGTCTCGTAGGCAACCACCTGCTGCGTGCGCAACGCGATGCGAGCCGACTTCTCGGTGGGTAGCGCCATCGCCTCGTCCATCGAGTTGGTGCGCAGCGACTGCGTTCCACCCAGCACCCCGGCCAACGCTTCGATGGCGGTGCGCACGATATTCACTTCCGGCTGCTGCGCAGTCAGTGAGACACCGGCTGTCTGCGTGTGGAATCGAAGCTGAAGTGACCGTTCCGCCAGTGCCCCGTAACGGCGTGCCACACCGGGCGTGAGAGGCACCCCGTCGGCGCGTGTTTGGTGCCCACAAAACGTCACGAGCCGCCAACCCAAGCGGGCTGGCGGCTCGTTGTCAGAGCTGAACTGTTCAGACTTCGACGCGGAGGCGGTTGGTGTCGACCTTGACTCCGGGGCCCTGTGTGCTGGACACGGTGATCTTGCGCAGGTAGCGACCCTTGGCCGAGGCCGGCTTCGCACGCTGCAGCTCGTCGAGCACGGCACGGAAGTTGGCCTCGAGGTCTTCGGGGGTGAAGCTGACCTTGCCCAGCTGGACGTGCACGTTGCCGTAGCGGTCGGTGCGGTACTCCACCTTGCCACCCTTGAACTCGGCGACGGCGCGAGCGACGTCTTGCGTCACGGTGCCGGTCTTCGGGTTCGGCATCAGGCCGCGCGGCCCGAGCGTGCGGCCGAGGCGACCGACCAACGGCATCATGTCGGGCGTGGCGATCGCGATGTCGAAGTTGAAGACACCCTTCTCGATCTCCGCGGCGAGGTCGTCGGCGCCGACAATGTCGGCACCGGCGTCGCGGGCGGCCTGTGCAGCTTCGCCAGAGGCGAACACGGCAACGCGGACGTCCTTACCCGTACCGCTGGGCAGGGCCACGGTGCCGCGCACCATCTGGTCTGCCTTGCGGGGGTCGACGCCGAGACGCATGGCGATCTCGACCGTCTCGTCGAACTTGGCACTTGCCAACGACTGGACCATTGCGAGCGCCTCGGTGGGCGTGAACAGCTGGTCGCGGTCGAACTTCTTGATTGCGTCGGCGTATTTCTTACCGGACATGATTGTCTCCCTCAGGGGTTGCGCCGCCGGGCGAGGTGGTCCCGGACGAGCGGTGTGTTGGTAGGTGTATTCGACGCTGACGCGTCGGTGAGATCAGGAGTTGACCTTGAGGCCCATGGAACGGGCCGTGCCGCGGATCTGCTGCTTGGCGGCCTCGAGGTCGTATGCATTGAGGTCGGGCATCTTGATCTTCGCGACTTCTTCGATGTCGGCTTCGGTGACAGAGCCAACGATGGTCTTGCCCGGGGTGCTGGAACCCTTCGGCAGCCCAGCCTTCTGACGCAGCAGCACGGGTGCCGGCGGCGTCTTGAGGATGAAGGTGAAGGTGCGGTCTTCGAAGACCGTGATCTCCACCGGGATGATGGTGCCGACCTGGGATTCGGTGGCAGCGTTGTACTGCTTCACGAAGTCCATGATGCCCACGCCGTGCGGCCCGAGCGCGGTACCCACCGGCGGGGCCGGAGTGGCCTTGCCTGCGGGAATCTGGATCTTGATGATCGCAGCAACCTTTTTCTTTGCCATGACTGACTACTTCCTGTTGTGTGCTTGCGCGTGTGCTTGGTGCTGCGACTACAGCTTGCTGACCTGGCTGAAGTCCATCTCCACGAGTGTCTCGCGACCGAAGATGTTCACCAGTACCTTGAGCTTCATGTGATCGGCATTGATCTCTGCGACCGTGCCGGCGAAGTCGGCGAACGGGCCTTCCTTCACCCGGACGCTTTCGCCCACCTCGTAATCGAGCTTGGGCTTCTTGCGGGCGGGCATGCCACCCGTACCGTCGCCCTTGGCGGCGAGGAATGTTTGCACTTCACGGCGCGACAGCGGCGTTGGCTTTTGGCCGTGCTTGCTCTGCCCGACGAAACCGGTGACACCGGGTGTGTTGCGGATGCAGTACCAACTGTCGTCGTCCATCTGACAGCGAACCAGCAGGTAACCGGGGAAGACCTTCTTCTGAACGGTCTGCTTACGACCGTTCTTGAACTCGTCGACCTCTTCCATGGGGATGACGGTCTCGTAGATCTTCTCCTCCATGTTCATGCTCAAGATTCGAGCCGACAGGTTGGCGGTGACCTTCTTTTCGTAACCCGACTGCGTGTGCACCACGTACCACTGGCCGGGCTTGGTCCACGGATCGTCAACGACGACCTCCTCTTGCGCAGCCTCGCCGTCAGCGGCGGGCTCATCGGAAAGGTCGAAGCTGACATCGACCGTGTCCTCGTCGTCAGCAACGTCCTCGTCGTCAGCAACGTCCTCGTCGTCAGCAACCTCGTCGTCAGCAACCTCGCCGTCAGCAACGGCAGCGTCAGCAACGGCAGCGTCAGCAACGGCAGCGTCGTCAGCAACGTCGTCGTCAGCAACGGCAGCGTCTGCGGCAACGTCTGCGGCAACGTCAACGTCAGCGGCGGCGTCGAGCACCTCGGTGTCAGTGGTGGGGGTGAGTTCGTTCGTCATAATCAGTCGTACAACCAGCCTGTGAACACACCGAACAACGAATCGAGGCCAAAGATGTAGGCCGTGTAGATGATCACCGTGACGAGCACGATGATGGAGAAGCGGCGGACTTCGGGCCACTTCGGCCACGCGACCTTGCGCATCTCGTCGCGCACTTCACGCAGGTATTGGGCAGGCCCAACCCTTCCGGGCTTTGCGCTCTTCGCCGGAGCAGGGGCGCGGGTGGGTTGTCCCTGATCGTTCAGGTCGCCCGATCGCTTCAGCGACCGCTTCTGCTCTCGGTTGAGGTCATCCAGTGACATTCGTTCACTCGGTTCTGCACCAGCATGCGCCAGCGCTTCGGGTGGATTATTGGGCAGGGCAGGAGGGATTCGAACCCCCGACCGACGGTTTTGGAGACCGTTGCTCTACCAGCTGAGCTACTGCCCTCTGTGGGCGGTGCATCACGCTACCAGCCGCCCGTCGAGGTACTACCCG
>JBBQMG010000226.1:0-4206 GCA_038328705.1 Acidimicrobiales bacterium
CCGCTGGCCGACAAAAGCGCAATTGCAAAGGCGGTTCTCGATACTGTGGTCGAGATTCGTGGCAGTCACACCCCGTCACAGTCCACACTTCCAACTTCATGAGGAGCCTCACCCCGTGAGCAGCTTTACCTTCACTTCCGAGAGCGTGACCGAGGGTCACCCCGACAAGATGGCCGACCAGGTCAGCGATGCGGTGCTCGACGCCATCCTGGCGGAAGACCCTCATGGTCGTGTTGCGTGTGAAACGTTGCTGACAACCGGGCTGTGCGTCGTGGCCGGTGAGATCACCACCTCTGCCTACGTCGACATCCCCAAGTTGGCTCGTGAAGTGATCAACGACATCGGCTACAACAACGCCCTCTACGGCTTCGATGGCAACACCTGTGGTGTCATCGTCAGCATCGACGAGCAGAGCGCCGACATTGCCCAGGGCGTCGACAAGAGCGAAGAAGTTCGTGCCTCCGGTCACGCCGAGGATCAGCTGGAGCTGCAGGGCGCGGGCGACCAAGGGATGATGTTCGGCTACGCCTGCGACGAGACCCCCGACCTGATGCCGATGCCCATCTGGATGGCGCACCGCCTGGCCGAGCGCCTCAGCGAGGTTCGCAAGGCGGGCGCTGTGCCGTACTTGCGCCCTGACGGCAAGACGCAGGTGACGGTCGAGTACGAGAACGGCAAGCCAGTTCGCCTCTCGCATGTGCTCATCAGTACCCAGCACCAGGACGGCGTCGACCGCGACACCGTGATTCGCCCCGATCTCATCGAGCAGGTCATCCGTCCGATCGTTCCCGCGCAGTTCGCCGACGACAACTACGACGTCCACATCAACCCAACTGGCAAGTTCGTCATCGGTGGCCCACACGGGGACACCGGCCTCACCGGCCGCAAGATCATCGTCGACACGTACGGTGGTATGGGCCGCCACGGCGGCGGAGCGTTCAGCGGCAAGGATCCCAGTAAGGTCGACCGTTCGGCTGCCTACGCGGCCCGTTGGGTTGCCAAGCACGTCGTTGCTTCCGGCGCCGCTACCCGCTGCGAAGTGCAGGTGGCATACGCCATCGGTATGGCACACCCCGTCAGCATTCTCGTCGAGACCTTCGGTACCGAGAAGGTGGAGAACGCGAAGATCGTGCAGGCCGTGCGCGACGTCTTCGACCTTCGTCCGGGTGCCATCGTTCGCGACCTCGACCTGAAGCGTCCGATCTACCGCAAGACTGCCGCTTACGGGCATTTCGGTCGCAACCTGCCAGAGTTCACCTGGGAGCAGGTCAGCCGCCTCGATGACTTCATGCGCGCCGTGGGCGTGTGAGTTCAGTCGTTGACTGATATCGAGCCGCTGGTTGCTCGGGTCGTCCCCGACCTCACCGGGCTCGACAAACAATTCGACTACCTCGTCCCAGCGAACCTTCGCGATCGCGTCGCAGTGGGCTCGCTGGTTCGTGTGATGCTGCATGGTCGGCGCATCGGTGGATGGGTGGTGTCGCTCGGCGCTGCCGAGGCCGACCGGCCGGCATCGTCGCTGGTGGAGATTGCGAAATTCTCGTCGATCGGCCCGTCGGCCGACGTGATCGAGTTGGCGCGCTGGGCGGCTGTCCGGTGGGGCGCACCGCGCGTGCGTCCGTTCCTGGTTGCAGCCTCGCCGCTGTCGATGGTCGTTGTGTTGCCTCCTGAGCGACGGTCGGTAGCCATCGGCGAGCAAGTCGCCAGCGGCGTCAGTCGAGTACCGCCATTGACCGACCCGCTCCCGGTCGTGGTCGAAATTGCGCAGTGCGGACCGTGCATCGTCGTGCACCCCACACCGTTGGCGGCGCGCGCAGTAGCGAGTCGCTTGCGAAAGGCCGGTCTGCGGGTAGCGCTGCTACCCGAGGACTGGGCGCAGGCGGCGGCCGGCGTCGATGTGGTGGTCGGTGGCCGCAGCACGGTGTGGGCGCCGTGCCCGGGGTTGCACAGCGTGGTGGTGCTCGACGAGCACGACGAAGCGCTGCAGGACGAACGCTCGCCCACGTGGCATGCCCGTGACGTAGCGATCGAGCGCGCATCGCGGGCTGGTGCAGGCTGTGTGCTGATCTCGCCGATTCCCACGGCCGCCGCCCTGCGTTGGGCGGGAGATCGAGTTGTCGAACCTTCGGTTTCCGACAGCGTGGCCGGGTGGCCGTTCATCGATGTCGTCGACCGCACCGAGGAGGAGCCGTGGAAGCGTTCGCTGGTCAGCTCACAGCTGATCGCGTCACTTCGCGACCCAGGCAAGCGTGTGGTGTGTGTGATCAATACGGTCGGCCGCGCCCGGCTGCTGGCGTGTCGTGCATGTCGCTCGTTGCAACGTTGTACCAACTGCGACGCGGCGGTTGCTCAGCGCGACGATGGCACTCTCGCGTGTGGGCGCTGCGGGACCACGCGTCCAATGGTCTGCCAGCAGTGCGGGTCGAGTGCGATGGCACTGATGAAGCCCGGTGTCACCCGGCTGCGCGAGGAGCTGGAAGCGGCCGCGAACCGGCCGGTTGTCTCCGTCACCGGCGCCACGGACGAGTTCCCTGCTGGTGATGTGTACGTCGGCACCGAAGCGGTGCTGCACCGCGTTCGAGGCGTCGATGTCGTTGCCTTTCTCGACTTCGACGCCGAATTGCTGGCTCCGCGCTACCGGGCTGCTGAGCAGGCGATGGCACTGCTGGTGCGCGCCGGCCGGCTCGTCGGCAAGCGCAGCGGTGGGGGGAAGGTGCTGGTGCAAACCTTTGTGCCCGACCACGAGGTGATCGTCGCCGCACAGCGCGCGCAACCAGAGCGTGTGGCCCAGACTGAGCTGGCGCGGCGGCGCCTCCTCGGCCTGCCCCCGTTTCGGTCGCTCGCAGCAGTCGAAGGCACCGATGCGGTCGAGTTCTCGACCGCGGTCGGCTTGGAGTTCGCGACCACAGCGAAGGGCGCACTCATCCGCGCCGATGACTGGGAAGTGCTCGGCCGGGCCCTCGCCGAAACCCCCCGCCCGAAGGGTTCGCGCCTGCGAGTCGAAGTCGACCCGCCTCGCCAGTAGGGGTTGGTCACTCGCCGAACTGACGCGCTCTTTCCTCACAGCGCCCGCTCGTAAGACGCGTGACGCGTCACTTCGGCTGAAGGGCCGGACACGGGCACGAAGTGACGCGCTTCCTGCTCACAGGTCCTGCTCGGAGGACGCATGACGCGTCAGTTTGCTGATCGGGCCCGGAGGATGCGGTAGCCGGCGGAGGACGCGAGGCGGGCGGTGGGGTAGCCCTGTGTGCCCAGCCAGGTCTGTAACGAATCGCTGCCGAGATGCTTGTGGACGACGAACACGGCGGTGCCCTCGGGTGCGAGCTGGCCGAGCCAGCGCAGCAGCATGGCGTGCAGCGCCGGCTTGCCGATGCGGATCGCCGGGTTGCTCCAGATCGTCTCGAACCTGATGTCTGTCGGTACCTCATCGGGCGCGCAGACGGTGAGGTTGGTGATGTCGTTGCGCTCGGCGTTTCCGCGGCATAGAGCGCGGGCTCGTTCGTTGACGTCGATGGCCCACACCGTTGCGGCCGGCGACCGGCGAGCCATGGTGAGCGCAACGGCGCCGGTACCGCAGCCGATGTCGAGCAGGTTCCCGTTTCCATTCGGCGAGGGCGCGTGCAACAGCAGCAGTTTCGTTCCCGAATCCACCCGGTCGTAGCCAAAGACGCCACGATCCGTCGTGAGCGTGAGCTGCATGTCCGGAAGCGACAGCTGCACATCACGCGGCGATGAGTCGGTGGTCGGCTCCTCATCGAAATAGTGCGATCCGACTGCAGTCATGGCTGCCCATCGTAAAGGGAAGAGTTTGTGTGCGCTCAGGAGCGCCCAGCGCTCCTCAACGCACACAAACCGAGCATCCCAGCCTCTGGTGCCGACGTCAGTTCGATTCGGGTTTGGTCGCTAGCCTTATGGGTCATGGCGTATGAGATCCGCACCTACGGCGACCCGGTACTGAAGTCGCAGGCGTCTGCCGTCACCGAGATCAACGGCAAGGTGGCGCGGCTCGTCGATGACATGTTCGACACGCTCTACGACAGCGACTCGGGCATTGCGCTTGCCGCACCCCAGATTGGTGTGCAGAAGCAGATCGTGGTGTGGGACATCGATGACCAGCCGATGGCGCTCATCAACCCGGTGGTCGTGGAGAGCGACGGCGAGTGGGTGTACAGCGAAGGCTGCCTCAGCATCCCCGAGCTCTACGTC
>JBBQMG010000227.1:0-4100 GCA_038328705.1 Acidimicrobiales bacterium
ACGGGTGTTGGACGAGTTGGCCGAACCGATGACGATGATCGCGTCGCAGCGAGGTGCCATGGCCATCAGCGCCGATTGGCGGTTGGTGGTGGCAAAGCACAGGTCGCTTCGGCCCGGCGCCCACACCTGCGGGTAGCGCTCTCGGACCGCGACGGCCACGCCTTCCCAATCGCGGTGCGACAGCGTGGTTTGAGCGAGCAGCGCCACCGGCTCGTCGAACTGGGGGAGCGCCAACACCTCGGCCACGCTCTCCACGCGACTGATGGCCTCGGGGGCAACCGCCATCGTGCCGACCGCCTCTTCATGGCCCTCATGGCCGACGTACACGATGCGGAAGCCCTTGCCGGCACGCACCTTGACCTCGTGGTGCACTTTTGTCACCAGTGGGCACACAGAGTCGACGACGTAGCTGCCGCGGCTGCGGGCCGCAGCAACGACCTCCGGTGCCGAGCCGTGGGCGGACAGCATGATCGGCATACCCACGGGCACTTCCTCGATGTCGTCGACGAAGATGACGCCCTGTGCCTCGAAGCGCTCAACGACTATCTTGTTGTGCACGATCTCGTGGTAGCAGTACACCGGCGTGTCGTGAGTGCGCACCATCCAGGCCAGTGCCTTGATGGCCATCTCGACGCCCGCACAGAAGCCTCTCGGTTCGGCGAGCAGCACGCGGTCAACGGTCACGCTGGGCAGGCTAGCGGCGGTCGTGGTAGGCCCGCCGGTAGCCTTGAGCACCATGTCTCTGCCCTCCGTCGCCGCTGTCGCGCCTGGCTCCGCTGCTCAGCGGGCCGGTGTTGCCGTTGGCGACGTCGTGCTCACCATCAACGGCACCGTACCTCGTGACATCATCGAATGGCGCTTCGCCGCTGACGACGCGGAGGTCACCCTGGAAGTGCAGCGCGGTGGGCTGGAGTTGACCATCGAGATCGAGAAGCGGGCCGGCGAGCCGCTCGGCGCCGAAGTTTCGAGTGCTGTATTCGATCGAGTGCGCACCTGCGACAACCACTGCGAGTTCTGTTTCATCTATCAACTGCCCAAGGGGTTGCGTAAGAGCCTCTACCTGAAGGACGACGACTATCGCCTGTCGTTCCTCTACGGCAACTTCACCACCCTCACCCGCTTCACCGAGGCGGACCTCGAGCGGGTGATCACGGAACGCCTGTCACCCATCAACGTCAGCATTCACGCCACCGACCCTGAGGTGCGCAACCGGATGCTGAAGAACCCCCGTGGTGGGATGTCGCTGCGCTGGCTGCGTGCCCTGCTCGACCATGGCATCGCCGTTCGCGGTCAGGTCGTGTTGTGCCCTGGCGTCAACGACGGGCTGGTCTTCGAGCAGACGATGTTGGGCGTGCTGGATACCTACCCCGAGCTCGAGTCGGTGGCGGTCGTGCCGCTGGGCCTCAGCAAGTTCAACGCCGAGTCCGCAATGCGTTTGCACACGCAGCAGGAAGCGCGAGCGATGGTTGCATCCATTCGCGACTGGCAAGAGATCTTCCTGCGCACGCTCGGCCGTCGGATGGTCTTCGCCGCCGACGAGTACTACCTGATGGCCGGCCTGCCGTTCCCGGGGGCCGATTCGTACGAGGGCTTCCACATGCACGAGGACGGCATCGGCATGGCGCGCACGTTCGAGCTCGAGTTCAACGGCTCGGTGTCGCAGCCGACGGGTCCGCTCAGCGGCTTCTTCGCTGCCGTGGATGGTGCGCCGGCCGAGGGCTACCGTGCCCCGCGCAACCCAGCAGGCGACACCGGTCTTCGTGGTTGCAGCATCGACAGCGGCGCCGCCGGTTCGGTCAGCGTGCGCCTCGGGCCGCGCCCGGATGCCCCGATTGGTGTGCTCACCGGCGAATTCGGGGCCCGCATCATCGGTCCCTTGGTTGCCTCGCTCGGTCGCGACGACATCCGCATCATCCCTGTGGTCAACGAGTTCTTCGGCGGCAACACGGCAGTGACCGGCCTCATGGTTGGCGCCGACCTGGCTCGTGTCCTCGCCGAACAGCCCACCGGCCATCGTTACCTGTTGCCGGATGTCTGCCTCAGTGAGGGCCGTTTCCTCGACGGCACCACCGTTGCCGAACTGCCCCGCGCGGTCGAAGTGATTCCCACCGACGGTATTGCCCTTCGGCGGGCCCTGAATGCCGAGTACGTAAGTGTTGAAGTCCTGGAGACTGTGTCGTGAATGTGAATCTGTCGTGAGTTTGCCCACAGTTGTCGTCGTAGGTCGCCCCAATGTGGGCAAGAGCACCTTGTTCAACCGCATCGTCGGTGGTCAGGTGGCCATCGTGGAGGACCGCCCCGGCGTCACTCGCGACCGCAAGGAAGTGGAAGCCGAGTGGCTCAGCGTCCCGTTCATGCTGGTCGACACCGGTGGCTGGCTGCCGGGCGGCAACGAGCTGGACGAGAAGGTCAGCCGTCAGGTCGAAGCCGCAGTCAAACAAGCCGATGTGGTGCTCTTCGTGGTCGACGCCTCGGTTGGAATGACCGAGGACGACGAGTCGGTGGCACAGTGGTTACGTCACCTGAAGGCGCCAGTCATCCTGGTTGCCAACAAGGCCGACAACGATCGTCGCGAGAACGATCGTTGGGAGTTCCTCGCCCTCGGTCTCGGCGAGCCGCAGGCAGTCAGCGCGCTCCACGGCCGCCGCGCCGGCGACCTGCTCGATGTCGTGGTCAGCATGCTTCCCGAGGGCCAGCGCGAGCCGGTCATCGATATTCCCGTGGACGATGAGGGCGACCAGCTGTGGAACCCCAACGACGTTGCACCGCCGCGTGTTGCCATCGTCGGTCGCCCCAACGTGGGCAAGAGCACGCTGTTCAACCGGTTGGTGGGCGCCGACCGTTCGGTGGTGCACGACATGGCGGGCACAACTCGCGACGCGATCGACACCTTGGTCGACACCCCCGACGGCCCGATCGTGTTCGTCGACACCGCCGGTATGCGTCGTCGCAGTCGCATCGACGACTCGGCCGAGTACTACTCGATGGTCCGTGCGCTGCGTGCAATCGACGTGTCCGACATCGCGCTGCTCGTTATCGATGCAACCGAAGGCGTCACCAGTCAAGACCAGCGGCTGGCGGAGAGAGTCGACGCGGCGGGCTGCCCGATCGTGGTCATGCTCAACAAGTGGGAACTCATCGATGACGCCGACCGCCGGTTGGAGATCACCGCCGAAGTGAAGCGCAAGCTGTACTTCACGGGTGATTCGCCGATCCTGAAGATTTCCGCACTCACCGGCAAGGGTGTCGACAAGCTGCGCCCGGTGCTGCAGGAAGCGATCGTGCAGTACCACCGCAGGGTGCCGACGCGCGACGTCAACAAGGTCATCTCCGACGCACAGCAACGTCAGCCAGCCGGCCACGGTGTGAAGGTGATGTATGCGCTGCAGGGCGCCACGGACCCGCCGACGTTCACGTTGTTCGTCAACCGCGAGCTGCCGCACACATACCTGCGGTACCTTGAGCGCTCCATCCGTGAGGCATTCGACTTCGGCTCGACGCCCATCAAGCTGCGTGTACGTAAGCGCAGCGAATAGGAGTCAAATGCCCTGGTGTGAGGACTGCGCCAAGTACCTGGCGCCGTCGGCGATGAACGAAGACGGAACGTGCCCGACCTGTGGGCGAAGCGTTGCGGCACAGCAGCCGATCACCGCCAAGAACCTCAACCTGCACCAGCTGGCGGCAGGCGTCGACGGCGATGAGGACGACATGAAAGCGCCGTGGCACTTCAAGCTGCTGATGGTGCTGTTGATCGTCTATCTGACGTGGCGGATCGTCCAGTTGTTGACCTGACGGCGAGCCGAAGCGGTCGTCAGTCGGTAGAGTTCTGCGTCGAAACATTCGGGCTGTAGCGCAGCTTGGTAGCGCACTTGTCTGGGGGACAAGGGGTCGCAGGTTCAAATCCTGTCAGCCCGACGAATGAAGAGGGGCCGGTGACCTGCAGAAGTGCAGGTGCTGGCCCTTCATCGATTCCGGGGTGCGGCCTTGCTGGGCTGCTTAGGGGCTCAGCGGATAGGTGACAATGTTGGGCTCCATCGGTCTCGGTAGTCGATGAGTCGTGCGGTCATGAGCACGGTGGTGGCGAGGCTGACGGCGGCGTA
>JBBQMG010000228.1:0-4085 GCA_038328705.1 Acidimicrobiales bacterium
AGACGGCGGTCTACCGGGTTCGAAGTGGTGGCACAAGATCAACCCCAAGACACGTACGCCAACGAACGCAGTCTGGCTGGGGGTCGTTGTGTCGCTCGTCACTGGTGCGCTGTCGCTGATTCAGAAGGACGGTGTGTCGACTGCATTCTTCGCGCTCACCGGAATCTGCGTCGTCGGCTTGTACATCAGCTACGTCATCCCGATCTACCTACGGCTGAAGAACCCCAACTTCGAGCAGGGGCCGTGGAACCTGAAGGGCCGAAGCAAGATCATCGGTTGGATCGCGGTGGTGTGGGTGTGCTTCATCTCCGTCCTGTTCTTCTCTCCGTTGTTCCCCACCTGGAAGTGGTGGGACAGCGACCAGGTGAACACCGCCAACTTCGCTGGGCCACTGATTCTGTTGGCGTTCATCGGCGTCGGGCTCTGGTGGGTTGCGTCCGCCAAAAAGTGGTTCACAGGTCCGAAGGTCATGGGCACGAAGGAGGAACTGCTGGCAATCGAGCGTGAGCTCGATGCCCTGGAGCACGGCTCGCTCTAACGGCAGATCGTCAATCGAGTTCGGAACGGGTCGGCCTTCGGGCCGGCCCGTTTCCGCGTCACATCGCAGGTGACGCGGCGTCGACGAGCCATTGCTCGAACTGCGGCCGGGCGGCCAGGCGTTCGCAGTTGCTCAGCCGTTCGTGTGCATAGGCCACGAAGTCGGTGTCCAACGTGCTGATGGCTTGCTGAACCACGGCCCACATTCCCTCACGAAACTCGCTCATCACCTTCATCAGCTGCATGCGCGCCATCCGGGAAGCGGTGACCTCGCCGAAATAGAGACGCAGCAACTCCTCGTCGCCAGCGGTGTCGAGGCCGCAGTTCACGCTGAGATTGCCGAGGTCGAAAAAGCGATCGTTCATCCCGGCGTACTCGAAGTCGAGTAGCCACACGCGCTCGCCGACCTCTTCGAACAGCACGTTGCCGGGCAGCAAATCGTTGTGGCACGGCACCGTGGGGAGCGGGGTAACGGCGAACGCAGACTCGATACGGCGGCTCTGCTGGTGCAGACGACCGTACGAACCCGGTGGAACGACGCCGTACGACGACGCGTCGCGCGCATGCCACTCGACGACCCTATGGATGGGGAAGGTGCCACGGAGCGGACCGCTGTCGTGGAACGTGCACAGCAGTTTCACGACCTCGGGCAGCCGGGCGGTGAAGGGCGTGGGGTCCAGGTGCCGACCCGGGACAAGGGCCGTGATGAGGGTGCCGATCTCAGGGAGTTTGCCCAACACCGCCGGACCGATGCCCAGTTCCGCCGCCCTCAGCGCGGCCTCTGCCTCGTTGGCGCGGTCGATGCCCAGCAGTTCGGTGCGCTCACCTGGTACGCGCACGACCGCTTTCGCACCATCGACGACCGCCACGTAGTTGGTATTGGTGATACCGCCGTGCAGTGTTGTGAGCTCGATCTCGTGGTGTTCCCAGCCGGGTACACGCTTGACCAACGACTCGATATCCGCCTTGCTCATAGCAAAGGTGTAGCAGAGCAGGTCGGGCGGTGTGTGGAAGTGACAGATTGTGCGTTGAGTGCGTCCCGTTGCGCTCCGCCCCTCTTTCTAGGAGAAGCCACCTCATGGGCCTGTACCCGTACGCCGACCATTACACCGTCACCCGCAGCTTCCCGGCCAAGGGCCGCGCGCGAGCCGACGTGCTGGCCGAGATCGAGGCGATGTCGCAACTCGAGGACTCGCCGTACCACGAGGGCAAGATCAGCGGCAGCATCTACAGCGGCGACGAGGAGCACTACGAATTCCTCAATGAGGTGTTTGGGCATTACAGCCATGCCAACGTTTTGCAGCGCGACATGTACCCCAGTGCAACTCGCTTCGAGGGCGAGATCATTGCGATGACGGGCGACATGCTGCACAGCCCCGGTGCGGAGGTAGGTGGCCCGTTCGGCGTGCTGACGAGCGGTGGAACCGAGAGCCTGATGAACCCGCTGCTGGTGTATCGCGAGTGGGGTCGTGAGCGAGGCATCACGCAGCCCAACGTGGTGATGCCCGACACGGCTCATCCAGCGTTTGACAAGGGCGCGCACTACTTCGGAATCGAACTGCGCAAGGCTGCGGTGACGGATCAGTTCATCGCCGACATGGACTCGGTGCGGTCACTGATCGACGAGAACACGGTCGCCCTGATTGGCTCGGCCGGCACCTACCCGCACGGCCTGATCGACCCGATCGAAGAACTGTCAGCGCTGGCCATCGAGTGCGGGATCAACCTGCACGTCGACGGGTGCCTGGGCGGCTTCATCTTGTCGTGGGGGCAGGACCTCGGTCACCCAGTGCCCACGTTCGACTTTCGTCTTCCTGGCGTCACGTCGATGAGCGCCGACACACACAAATACGGCTTTGGCCTGAAGGGCAGCAGCGTGCTGCTGTACCGCACGGCTGAGTTGCGGCGGCTGCAGTACTTCATCGTGCCGGACTGGTCCGGTGGTCTTTACACCTCACCCGGCATGAGCGGCTCGCGTTCGGGTGGCATCATCGCCACCGCGTGGGCGGCGCTGGTCACGCTCGGCCGCGACGGCTACATGACCATCGCAGGCGAGATCTTCCGCACCGCAGCAGCGTTACGTGCAGTGATCGAGGGCGTGCCGGAACTGCGTGTGTTGGGCGACCCATTCTTCAATGTCGCGTTCACGACCACGGATGACAGTGGCCTCGACATTTTCGTGGTGAACGACTACATGGCGTCGCAGCGCTGGCGGCTGAACGGCCTGCAGCGCCCAGCGGCCCTGCATTTCTGCGTCACTCGCCCCAACACCCAGGAGGGTGTGGTCGAGCAGTTCGCGGTAGATCTCACAGCTGCGATCGAGTACGCCAAGGACAAGGTCGGCACCCCCGCCCAATCTGGGGCCTTCTACGCCGGCGGCGTCTCGCGCGAACAGATCGAGTCAGGAATGTCCTGGTGGCTCGATGCCACCCAATCCCTCCCGCCCGCTACGGCGTAGTCAGATCCAGCGCTCGCGAGGTGCTGCGTGCAGCAAAGCCGTGCCGCTCGTAGAACATCTGCGCTGCATCGTTTTGCGCGTAGCTGTTGACGTGTGCCTCCACGCAGCCGCCGCTGCGCGCCCATGTGAAGAAGTCGTCCACGAGGAGATCGGCCACACCTTGTCGGCGGTGAGCGGGGAGCACGAACAGGCTGCGCAGGTTGGCGTAGGTGACGGGCAGGCGAGTGGGGGACGACTGCCTTGTGTAGCCGACGAGATGGCCGACGACCTCCTCCGCCGTCCGCGCCACAAGCACCAGGCAGTCCTGGCTGCCGAGAAGCCGAGTGAAGTCGGCAGCGCCCTCGCGTTCCGACCAGGCCAGGTCGATGAAGGTGTCGTGGACGGCAGCGTCCTCCTCGAGGAGCCGGCTCTCTAGATCAACCAATGCATTGAGGTCGGCGAGCGACGCGTGATCGATGCGCAACATCCGGCGAGCGTACGACTCGCCAGAGACCCGCGCGGGTGACATATCCCTCCCCAGTTCACCTCTGTCGGACGCGGTGTTGGCCGTGGACGGCGCGTCCGAGAAAGGTGAACTGATCCATGTTGGCGAAGGCGGGAACTCGTCGGCCAACGCTCGTGAGCGGGCGACTTCGTCGCGCCAGTGCAAGCAGCGCCAGCGGGTGGATCGGCTCATGCTGCCTGGCACCACGACGAAGGTTGCCGGGCCGACCTTACGGACCCTTCCGATACGCGCCTGATAGGCGATCAGATCCGCGATGACGCGACTCGCCCGCTTCTGGAGCATGGGTTGTGTCGTGGATCCGCCGTTACGCAACGCAGCGGCGACTTCGCGAGCGGTCATCGGCTCGCCTGCAGCCAGGAGAATGCCGAGCACCGCTCGCCGAAGCAGCAGTCCAGAGATCGAGCAAAGTTCCACACCACTACTGGGCACGGCGAGACGGCGCCGGCGGCAATTGGTCGTCCATTTGTGATGGGATTCACGTGGCGTAGTAGCTTCGTGCCCGATGTCTGACTTCCTGCGCGATTACCTCAACGTGGTGTGGTTCGGTGCCATTGCCATCGTGCTGGCCAGCCTGCTGCTGGGCAT
>JBBQMG010000229.1:0-3956 GCA_038328705.1 Acidimicrobiales bacterium
ACTCGCTCGACACGATCCTTGGTGACACCTTTCGCCTTCAGCACCAGCAACGGCGACAATCCGTCGAGCAGCGCGGCCAGCACGAACATCGTCTCATCAGCATCGGACTGCACGAACTCACCTGACGCCTGTCCGTCCCGAATCGCGCTGCGCAACGCGGCTCGCCAGCGCCGGTCCAGGCGGTCCCGTTCGGCAGCAGCGGCCTCGTCACGCAGCGCCAGCACGCACAACTCCATCCACAGCTTCCAGTCGTAGTGATGCAGCATTGCTTCCACCAGCACCCGCAACTGTTCGCTTGCAGTCGCCTTGCTCTCAGCTTTGGCGGTGTACCGAGTGTGGAACTCCTGCTCGCGCAGTCGAAGCGCCTCGGCGAGCAGCCCGTCCTTGCCGTCGAACCAATAGAGGATCGCTGCCGGGCTGGTGCCCGCGGCCTTGGCGATGTCGACCACTCGCGAGTTCGCGTAGCCACGCTCGGACAGCACTTCTGCGGCGGCAGAAAGGATCTGCGCCTTGCGAACATGGTCGAGTCGGGGTCGCGGCATCACAGCAGATCCAATCCTGAATGTATATTTAGTCTATGACGTTCGTCGCCGTGACTGGAGGTGGAAGCCGCGCCGCCGAGTGGGCAACTCGGTTCCTCGCCTCCGGTCTCGATGTGGTGGTGGATGATTCCACACTTTGTGATGCGGTTGCTGTGTTGTGGCCGGGCTCGCAACGGCTGGGCCTCTTCCCCGGTGCCAGTCTCGACCGTTTGCGAATGTCAGCCGGCCCGGCAGAAGTTGCTTCGGCCACCTTGATCCAGGTGGTCGCTGGTGAGCCGCCGGTGGGCAGCGCACTCATCGCCACGGAGACAACCGCCCACGGCTGCTCCCCCATCCATCTGGTTCCGCTCGTTGAAGTCGACGGCCCCGACGCGCCGGCGCTCACCGAGTTCTACCGCTCGCTGGGCATGGCACCGGTCGGCGCCGACGCCAGTGCGCATGAACGGTGGCAGCTCGGCGACGGGCTGGTGCAGCTGACGGACGGCGACCCTGTTGCGCTGCTGGCAGTAATGCGCGCGCTGCGAGCCACCAACAGTGGCGCCGGTCGCGCAATCGCACATCACGAAGCCTTGCGATTTGCTGCCGGCGCGCAGGTCTGGCGTCCCGGCGACGTCGTTGCTGCTCCGCTGTCGCTCTACAACACACCCGTCGAGCCGGATTGGGTGGACTACAACGGCCACATGACCGAGGCGGCGTACCTCACTGCTGCCGGCTGGGCGAGTGACGCACTCTTTCGCTACATCGGCGACGACGAGGCGTACCGGGCGGCCGGCCACAGCTTCTACACCGTCGAGACGCACATCCACTATCTGCTCGAGGTCGACGTGCACGAGCCCATTGTGTTCACCACACAACTGTTGGGTGTCGATGCGAAACGGGTGCACCTGATCCACACGATGTTGCACGGCGACACCGGCGCCACGTTGTGTACCGCCGAGCAGATGTTGGTGCATGTCGACATGGCAGCCGGCCGCTCCGTTGCGATTCTTCCGGAGGTCGCCGCCGCGCTGGCCGCGGTCGCAGCCGCACACTCAGCACTCCCCATTCCTAACCATGTCGGCAGCGTGATGCGCCTGCCGGTACCGCGTCACTGAACGACACACGGCACTGAACGACACACGGCACTGAACGACACACGTCACTGAACCAGCTACAGGAGCACACATGGATTTCGAACTGTCCGACGAACACCAGATGATCGTCGACACCGTCCGTTCCTTCACCGAGAAGGAGCTGATGCCGCACGAAGCGTTGGTCGAGCAACTCGGTGATGTGCCGCCGGAACTGGTGCAGCAGATCAAGCAGCGGGCACTCGACGCGGGACTGTACGCGGCCAACATGCCCGCCGAGCTCGGCGGCGGTGGCCTCGACAGTTTCGGCACCACCCTGGTTGACCGCGAGTTCGGTGCCACCTCGTATGCCCTGCAGTACATCGTCGCTCGCCCGTCGAACATTCTTCGCGCCTGCCAGGGGGACCAGATCGAGGAGTACCTGCTGCCAACGATTCGTGGCGAACGCGTCGACTGCATGGCCATGAGCGAGCCCGACGCCGGCAGCGACGTTCGCGGCATGAAGTGCAGCGCGGCGCGCGACGGCGATGACTACGTGATCAACGGCGTGAAGCACTTCATCAGCCACGCCGACCTTGCGGACTACGTGATCCTCTTCGCAGCGACCGGCGAGGAAGAGACCAGCCGCGGCCCGAAGAAGCGGATCACCGGCTTTCTGGTCGACTTCGGCACACCCGGCTGCGAGGTGGTGGAGGGCTACAAGTGCGTGTCCAACCGCGGCTACCACAACCTCATCATCAACTTCGACAACTGTCGTGTGCCGGCCAGCAGCATTCTCGGCGAGGAACACCACGGCTTCGACGCGGCCAACGAGTGGCTGGGCAGCACCCGCCTGCAGGTCGCCGCGGTCTGTGTCGGTCGCGCCCGCCGCGCGCTCGGCATCGCCACCGAGTGGGCCGCCACACGCGTGCAGTTCGGCCAGCAGATTGGCAAGTTTCAAGGCGTCTCGTTCAAGTTGGCCGACATGCGCACGCAGCTGGAGGCGGCCGAGCTGCTGACCCTGCGCGCCGCTTCGCTGGATGCGAAGGGCAAGGCGACTGACGAAGACATGGCGATGGCGAAGGTGTTCTCCAGCGAGATGTGCCAGTTCGTCACCGACGAGGCCATTCAGATTCTCGGTGGCATGGGCCTGATGGACGAGCTACCGCTGGAGCGAATGTGGCGCGACACGCGGGTCGATCGCATCTGGGACGGCACCAGCGAAATTCAGCGCCACATCATCAGTCGCTCGATGCTGCGACCGTTCGGGGCCTGAGCGGGCCCGCAGCACCAAATGCGTCAGACCGCCGGCCGCCACTGTTCGTGCGGGAAGCCGACACCGGTGGATTCCACCGCAGCGGCCACCCGGAAGGCCATCACGTCGTCGTACGGGTGACCGACCACCTGTACGCCGGTTGGAACGCCATTGAACGCTCGCCCCGACGGCGCGGCGACGACCGGACAGCGACTGAGGATGTTGAACGGCAACGTCATCGCCCCGAGGATGTGGTGGCGCACGTGGCCATCACCGATCGCCAGCCCGCCCGAGAGATACGCGTTGCCGGCCTCGTAGCCAGACGTGGCCATCGTCGGACAGACCAGCGCGTCGTAGGTCTGGAAAAGAAGGCCCAGCGGCTCCCAGATCTCACCCTCGTGCTCCAGGCCGGCATAGAACCCGAGCTCAGGGTCGGCGGTGAAGTCGTGGGCGAAGGCCCGCGTGTAGTCGCTGAGCAGCTCGCCGGATTCGCGGTCCACTGCCAGGATGCCGGCGCCCATGATCGTCGCGAAGTGAGCCTGCGCGGTCGCCCACACATCGGCGATCGTCCAGGGCAGCGTCACCTCGTCCACGGTGGCACCGGCCTCGCGCAGAGATGCCGCCACACGACGAGTGTTGCGTTCGACATCAGGGTCCAGCGGCCAGTCGCCCAGATGCAGGCACACCGCGATCCGCAAGGCCTCCACCGACCCACCCGCCTCACCAACCATCGGCGGATACGGCATCGAGGCTGGGTCGCGCCAGTGGGCGCCGGCGATGACGTCCTCGAGCAGTGCGCAATCGGCGACCGTGCGCGCCATCGGGCCGTCGTGGCAGAACTGGTCGAGGTTGTACGGCGGCAACGCAGGAACACGCGCCCACGGTGGCTTGAAGCCAACGACGCCGCTGAGGGAGGACGGGATGCGAATGGAGCCACCGATGTCACTGCCCGTGGCGAGTGGCGCGTAGCCGGCCGCCAACGCTGCACCCGAGCCCCCTGACGAGCCGCCGGGCGAGAAGTCGGTGTTCCACGGGTTGCGAGTGACACCCCACAGGCGGCTGTGGCAGAAGCCGGCGCAGCAGAACTCGGGGGTGGTGGTGCGGATGTGG
>JBBQMG010000230.1:0-3854 GCA_038328705.1 Acidimicrobiales bacterium
ATCAGGCCACAGCAACTGCACCGCCGCGAAGGGCGCTCCGCGCCGCCACGCCACTGCCGTACCCAGCAGTTCTCGAACCACGTCATCGGCGATTGGCGCGAACACGCAACGCAGTTCGCCGTCGAAGAACCCGAGCAGCTCCACACCCAACGGAATGTCGGTGCCACCGCGCAGCATGTCGGCAATCATGTCGAACAACCCACGAGCGGTCGCCGGGGTAAGCCCGAAAACAACCACCTCCGGGAAGCCGAAGGCCTCCGGATAGCCGATCGTGTACACATACCCGGCACGCGGAGGAACGGTGTCGGTACGCGCTCCCACCGGCTCCACGGCCCAGCCATGCGTCTCGACCATCCACTCGATCTTCTCTGCGTGAGGGATGTGAAAGTCGGGCAACTCCATGACGGCGAGGCTACTTCTGCCTGAGCACTCGAGCCGCTCAGATGAGCGCTTCGGCACCCACGTCGAGCGCGTGGCGCACGTGACGGGTTGCCATCGCCGCGAACATCGCCTCACTGCGCTCGTTGCCACCAACGATCTGCGAGGCTACCACCGACATGATGATGCCTGCGTACGAGTCTCGACAGTACTGCCGCCAGAACTCGGCGCCGTCGACGTCGACTCCGTAGCCGGCGAGCGCGCCGCAGTACTGGTCGACCAGGCCGCGCTCGATCTCACGCCGGACCTCCGGCAGCGGCCCGGCACCGAGGAAATAGCTGACATCGCCACTGGCGCTGCCATGGCCCGGTGTCTGCCAATCGACAGCAGCGATCGGGTAGCCGCCGGCGTACGACGCGAACATCAGGTTGTCCAGCCGATAGTCGCCGTGGGTGACCGTGTTGGGCAGCGTATGTCCCTCGATCCACACCGGAATCTGGGCGCCGAAGCGTTCGATCAGAGCGATGCCCTCACTGTCGAGGTACTTCGAGTAGGTGGCGAAGAAGCCTGGGGCAAACATGGTCCAGATCATCTGCAGCCGTTCCGCATCGCCGGGCTCGCGCCTCTGGAGGAAGTCGATGCCGTCCAAGGCCGGGTCGGCCCAGCGCGGCCCGTGCAGCTGGGCAAGTTCGAGTACGGCACGGATGGACATATCGGCCGAACAACCCTTCACCTGATTGCCCTGTTCGCCAGGCGACAGGTCTTCCATCAGAAGTATGAAGTCGCCGTCGCTCTCGTGCCACTCGCCGTGGAAGCAACGCGCGACTCGAATGTCGACCGTTGGCGCGATCTGGTCGTAGAACTTCACTTCCCGTTCGTAGTTACGCAGTGCTATCCCAGTGGCGCGACTTGTTGGGTCGGGCGAGGGCATCTTCGCGATGATCGAGCTCGGCAACTCACTCGCTGCCGGCACGGCAAGTGCGTAGCGGATGTTCATGCCGACCAAGCCATCGCCGATTCGGCGTTCGCCGGTGATCGATACGTCGTCGCCGAGTTTCTCGCTGAGCCATTCGGAAGTGATCTCGTCAGGTGCCATCGAGCCCGACCGTAGCCTGATCACGAGCGCACGATGTTGTGGGAGCGCACGGAGCCGCTACCGTCGCCCGGGCATGTACACGTTCCTGCTGAAGCCGAAGTGGATCGGTTTCCATCTGCTGTGCCTCGGCGCCATCGTGGCGATGATCAGCCTTGGTCTGTGGCAGCTACGCAGGCTGGATGAGAAGCGAACGTTCAACAGTCAGGTCACCGAGCACACGAATGCCGACGTGACACCCCTGGACAATGCATTGCTCGAGGGACCAGCCAACGAGCTCAGCTACCGGCGGGTGTCGACCACCGGAACCTACCTCCGCGAGCCGCAGTTCGAAGTTGTCAACGTCACTCAGGAGGGCACCACCGGTCGCGACGTGGTCAACGCGCTGAAGCTGGCTGATGGCACGCTCATCCTCGTCAATCGTGGCTTTGTTCCCACCGGCACACCGCTGCCGGCCCCCCCGACGGGCCAGGTGGAGATGCTCGCCCGGCTCAAGGAGGGGCAGGTGGCACGCACCGGCCAACCGTCCGACGACGGCACGCAAGCGCTGACCGAGATCCGGCGCGTCGACCTGGCTGCCTTGGGTCAGCAGTTCGAGCAACCACCGGTCCCGATGTATCTCGAGCTGCTCGAGTCGGCACCGGCCGAACCGAGCATCGTCACACCGATTGCGTTTCCCGAGCTCAGCGAGGGCCCGCACCTCAGCTACGCCGTGCAGTGGGCCATCTTCAGCATCAGCGTCGCTGTCGGTTGGGTCTTTGCCGTGCGCAAGAGCATCCGCGCTCGATCCGGCGCAGCAGCGCCCAAGAAGCGCCGCGGCCCTCCCCCGATCGCCGACGAGTTCCGGTAGTCAACTGGCGGTGAACCCTTCCAGTTCGGCCATGCGGCGGAACTGTTCGACGACGTCGGGGGCGACGTACGACGGGTCGAGCGAGCGGTACGCAGTGTCGACGTTGACGGCAATGCGGCCGAACTCGCCCCAACCGCTGAATTCCTTGCGGGCACCAATCTCCTGGGCAATCTCGCGGGCTGCGTCCCACGCGTCCATCCCCGAGGCGTGGCGCTCGCTCGCTGCGCCGTCGACGAATGCCAGATAGTCGCGTACCGCTGCGACACCGGCCTTGTCGGTGAGCGGACCGTGGCCGGGGACGACGGTCTCGATGTCCATCCCCAACATCAGGTCGCAGGCGGCCACCCAATTCGAGAGCGGACCCGCCCACACGATGGGGGTACCGCCGATGAACAAAATGTCGCCGCTGTAGACGGTCTTCGCGTCGGGCACGTACGCGATGGTGTCGCCACGCGTGTGCGCTGGGCCGACCTCGATGAGCTGCACGGTGCGTCCACCAACCTCCACGTCCAGCCGGCCGCTGAACGTGCGTGTGGGCATCGTCACCTCGATGCCGTCGAAGTCGAACGCACCGAAGAAGTGGCGAAAGAGTTGCCCGACCTCGCCCGGTGCCGTGTTCAGCGCGTGCAGCATCGCCGGCGGCACCTCCGACATTTCGTCCGCGGTCGCAGCCGACGCCACGATCTCTGCACCAGCCACCAGTTGGTTGCCGTAGCAATGGTCGCCGTTGGCGTGCGTGTTCAGCAGCGTGCCGATGGGCGCCGCCGCGGTCGGTGCTGCCATCGCATCCAGCATTTCGCCGGTCAATTTCAGGTCGAAGAGTGTGTCGACCAGCAATGAAGCGCCGTCGCCGACCACCAGACCGGCATTGCTCCAACCCCAGCTGCCATCGGGCTGCAGGTAGGCGTAACAGGCGTCGCCGAGCTCATGGAGACCTTTGTCGTAGGGCATGACGTGTTTCCTATCACGCACGCTCGGGCAGGCCGAGCGTCACGATCCTCCGTGGGCGTACAGTGGTCGTATGCCTCAAATCGCGACACGCCGCCTCGGGCGCACCGAACATCAATCATCGCTGGCCATTCTCGGCGGAGCGGCATTCTGGGGCAGCACTCCGGCCGTCACGGAGCAGATGTTTCAACTTGCGCTCGATGCAGGCGTCAACCACCTCGACATCGCACCGTCGTACGGCCACGCCGAGCTGGTCGTCGGCCCGTTGGTCCCAGCCGTTCGCGATCGGTTGTTCATCGGTGAGAAGTCGAACCGCAGCGATCCCGATGGCCTGCGAGAGCAGTTGGAGACATCACTGGAACGGCTCGGATGCACGTCGTTCGATCTGTATCAAGCCCACGGCGTCACCGATCTCGCCGAGCTCGACCGGCGCAGCCCCGCCATCGAAGCGATCCTGCGAGCACGCGACGAGGGCTTGACGCGCTTCGTCGGAATCACCGGCCACGACTTCGGCACGGCGGCCGCTCAGCTGGAGGCGGTTCGCCGGTTCGACCTCGATTCGGTGATGTTGCCCGTGTACCCCGG
>JBBQMG010000231.1:0-3836 GCA_038328705.1 Acidimicrobiales bacterium
ATTCGTTGGCACTACACGTGGAGGAAGGCTCATGCCTCCCAGGCTGCGCGGGAAGTGGGCGCTGGGTATCACGCCGCGCAACTTCACGTGGTTCATGAAAGACAAACTTGCGGTGTGCGAGCGCCCCGGTGGGTACGGCGATAATCATCGTCGCGTCCGTCGCCAAGAAGAGATCATCTGGCTACGCGAAAACGGCTTCGGCTGTGTGGTCAGCATCATCCCTGCCACGCACAACCTGCACAACTACGACGAGCTGAGCATGCCGTTCCTGCATCGCCCGTTCACCGGCACCGACGACCTTGGTATGTGGCTGAAGGCGTTCTACACCGAGATCCACGGGTTGCTCGAGGCCAGCACGAAGGTCATCGCGCACAACGAGTCGGTCGACGACAAGATCATCGGCATCATGGGCGGCTACATCCGCTGGAGCGGCATGGTCGACGATCCGTCGACGGTCATCAACCTCACCGAGCGCATCGCCAAGCGTCAGCTCGACCCGTTCGCTCGTGAGGTCATCCTCATGGCGCACGAACTTCACTGACACTCGATCCGGCCTACGATGGGGCGATGAGCAGCACTCCAGCCGGCTGGCACCCTGACCCAATGGGTCGTCATCAAATGCGTTACTGGGATGGCAACGCGTGGACGGAACACGTGAGCACCAATGGCGTGCAGGGCACTGACGCGCTACAACCGTCGCGCCTCGACCGTTTCGACAATGCGATGACGGTCGGCAACGAGGGCGACGCTGCCAAGATTCAAGAGCAGGTGAGCAGCCAGCAGCGGCACCGCGGCGCGGCGATCACCGGCGCGGCATTCGAAGGCGCCGGCACCATTTTCACTGAGCCGATTCTGGTCGTGAACCAGAAGGCGAAGATCATCGAGCTGAACAACCAGTACAGCGTGTTCAACAAAGACGGCCAGCAGCTGGCTGCGGTCAACCAGGTCGGGCAGAGCGCGGCAAAGAAGGCGATGCGGCTGCTGACCAGTCTCGACCAGTTCATGACCCACAAGCTGGAGATCACCAACGGGCAGGGCCAGGTACTGCTGCGGCTCACCCGCCCGGCGAAGGTGATGAAGAGCACGGTCATCGTCAGCGATGGCAACGATCAGGAGATCGGTCGCATCGTTCAGGACAACATGTTCGGCAAGATCCACTTCTCGCTGCAGTCCGGCGGCCACACCTATGGCGCGATCAAGGCTGAGAACTGGCGGGCCTGGAACTTCCGCATCGAGGACCACACCGGCCAGGAGATCGCCCGCATCACCAAGACGTTCGAGGGCATCGCCAAGACGCTGTTCACCACGGCCGACAACTACGTCGTGCAGATCCACGGACAGATTCCCCAGCCGCTCAATGCGCTGGTCGTGGCCGCTGCCCTCTCGGTCGACACGGCACTGAAGCAGGACTCGCGCGGCCTGGGCTGACGGGCCTTGGGTTGTCGCTCGCGCGACAATGCCGAATGTCCTCAGTCACCGTTCGCGGCACCGCCCTCGCCGCTGTCACCCCCGATCGCGCCGAGCTGAGCCTGGCGCTCACTCATCTTGCGCCGGACGCTGCTGGCGCGCTCGACGAGATCAGCTCGCGATCACAGCGCTTCGAGCAGATCCTCATCAGCCTTGGTTTCACCAGCGACGACTGGGCCACGGATGGTGTTCAGATCGCCGAGGAGTATCAGTGGCAGAAGGAGGCCAACGTGTTGGTTGGCCATCGCGCCACCACCGCGCTGACAGTCACGGTCCGCTCGACCGGGTTGGTGACCAGTGTGATTCGCGACGGTGTCACCACCGCTGGCGCCAGCGTGCGCAGCCTGACATGGCGAGTGGACGCCGACAATCCTGCACGCGCGGCCCTGTTGGGTGCCGCGGCCCGCGATGCGCGCGTCCGCGCCACTGCGTACGTCGAGGCCCTCGACCTGCGCCTGGGTGAGGTGGAGCTGGTCAGCGAGGCCCCGATTGCGGCCGAGTCGCAACCGCAACCGCAGCCACGCATGGCAATGGCAGCGAAGATGTCCGACGGCGGAGCCGAGCTCAGCCTCAACGGCGGTCGCGCGGAGCTGAGCGCTGAGGTCTATGTGCGCTTTGCGATCAATGTGAACGGCGCGTGAACAGCTAGTCTGACTGTGTGAGCGGACAGCGAGTTCTGGTCAGCGGCATGGGCGGCGAACTTGGCTCGCTCGTCGCCGCCAAGCTCGAAGAAGAACCATGGGTCGGCGCCCTGGTAGGCATTGATGTCGATCCTCCACGCCGCCGACTGCGCAAGGCCGAGTTTCACCTGCTGCAGCCATCACAGCGTGAACGCATTGTCGATGTGGTCACCAAGTTCAATCCCCACGTGGTCATCAACTTGAGTGTGTGGGAGCCCGACGCACGCGCCGCCCTGGCCCATGCCCGCCAGTTCACAGCCGACGCAGCCACCGCCATCATCGGCGCTGCGGCAGAGTGCCCGGCGCTGGAGGGCATGGTCGTGCGCAGCGGCATCGAGGTCTACGGGCGTGCTCGCAATTCGGCCACGCGGCCTACCGAGTCGGCGCCACTGCACCCGACCAGCGAATACGGACTGATGCTGGCCAACGTCGAGCAGCAGGCTCGCGAGGTCGGCAAGCGAGTCGGCATTGCGGTCGGCAAGCTGCGCCTGGCATCAGTCCTGGGCAAGCACGTCCCTAGCCCACTCGGCCGTCTACTTCGCCAGCCGGTCGTGCCCTTCAGCCTTTTCGCCGACTCGCCGTTCGCCGTCATCGAGGACCACGATGCGGCGCGTGCGTTCGTCCTTGCTGCCGCCTGCCGGCTGGACGAGCCTGTCAACATCGTTGCGCCAGGAGCGATCACCACCCTGCAGGCCATCATGCGCGGCAAGCGGGTACCGCTGCCGATGGTTGGGCCCGAGTGGAACATCGCCTCGAGGCTCAGTCACGTGTTCGGTGCGCCGATCCCCGGCCACGTCGTCGAACTGATGCATCGCGGCCGCCTGGCCGATGGCGCCAAGGCGCTCGAGGTCCTCGGCTTCAGTCCCGCACTCAGCACGCCGGAGGTCATCGACCATCTGTATGCGTGGGAGAGCGTCGTGCGAATCGGAAGCATTCAGGAGGCCGTGGCCTGATGGCACAGCTCATCGAGTTCCCCGTGAAAGCCGCCACCCGCGCCGGCAACGCGCTGGCCGAACCCCTACGCGCCGCCTGGCCCACACACTCGGTCGACGACTACGGCCGCGACCCGCACCTGATCAGCTCGCTCGCTCCCTTCGCCAAGTTGCGCTGGTCCGTCACCGTAGGTGGAGTGCACCACCTGCCCATCAACAAAGGCGCGCTGCTGGTGTGCAACTCACGTCGGTACTCGCTCAGTGCCGTCTACGCCGCCCTCGCACTCAGCGAGGAGACCGAGCGCCCAGTTCGATTCGTTGGCCGCCCCGACATCGCGCCCATCGGGCCGTTCATGCGACGCATCGGTGGTCTGCTGGCCACGCCGGCCGACGTGCTGAGCGCGCTCTCGCACAATGAACTCGTACTGGTCGCGGCAGAAGGTACGTCGCACCCGCGCAACGCCGGCAAGGTGCCGCACGAGCTCGTCGGCCCAGCCGTGGTCGTCGGCGTTCCCGTGTTTCCGGTGGCGACCATGAGCAGCACCATCGGTCGCGCTGCGCGCGTCGAGGTTGGCCCGGCTGTCCGAGCGCGACGCAAGCGTCGTGGTCCACTGGCCGAGGTCGAGCTGGCCGATCAACTGCAGCACCACCTGCAGCAGATGCTCGATGGCTTTGGCGGCGTTCAAACCGGCGTCGCCCCCATCGACTGGCTGGCGGAAGGCTGACCCATGCCCTACGCACGCGCTACTGACGGCAT
>JBBQMG010000232.1:0-3783 GCA_038328705.1 Acidimicrobiales bacterium
ACTACGTTGCGGCCCTTCGGCCCGAGCGTGACGCGCACTGCGTCGGCGAGCTTGTTCATGCCCGCCTCGAGCGAGCGGCGTGCTGCTTCGTCGAAAGCGATCTGCTTTGCCATTGAATTCCTCCAGGAATTGATGGTGATGGTGGTCGCGCCCGGGCTGACACTCGGGACACGAGAGTGCTAGCACTCTAAACCCTTGACTGCTAAAGCGGCAACACGCGGCTGTCGTGAGAGGCGTAGTCAGCGGGCGCGTTCGAGTACCACGGTCGTCAGCGTTTCGGCCGCTCCGAACTCGGTGGTGAATCGCTGCAGCAGTTCGTTGAGCCCGGCGGTACCGGCCACGTTGACGTGCACCTGGAAGTCTGTGCGCCCGGTGACGTGAGCCAGCCAGGTGACCTCCGGGCAGGTGAGGGCTCCGCGGCGGAAGCGCTCGACATCGCCGGCACGCACGTCGATCACTGCTTCCAGGTCGCGACCGAGGCGGCCTTGGTCGACATCGATGGTGAAACTGCGGATGACGCCGCTGCGTACAAGGCGGCGTACACGCTCGGCGGCGGCATTGGCGGACAGGTGCACTCGATCGCCCAGCGTTTGGTACGGAATCCGTGCGTCGTCGCGAAGGATGGCGAGAATTTCACTGTCAATGCGGTCGTTTGGTGAGGAATTCGCAGCCATGTTGACCATTGTGCCACGAAATCGGGCCCTTTCGCAGCGCAGAACGTCAGATACTGATGTCATGACGCACACCGAGTTCCTCTCCTTCATTCTTCGCTCCGTTCGGGCGAGCGGTGCGGCGGTCGCCCTCGAGCAGCTGCGCACCGACCGTCCGGCCTTCCACACCGACGCCGACCAGGCCGCCGCCTACCACGACACCCTCGCCGTGTTCTACGTGTGGGCGATCGACCGTCTGGTAACTGGCGGTCTCAGCGACTTCGGTGTGCTGTGGCACCCGCTGCTCGACAGCCGCAGCCCGCTGGTGTGGTGGAGCGCTGCCACCCTCGCCACCCCGGCCGCCGCCGAGCACTTCGTAGCCTCCGAGCTGGCCCGGCTGTCCGAGCCGCAGCCGGTCGAGTTGCTCACCCTCGTTTCCGCCTGACCCAGCGATCATCGTCCAACGTCTTCGGCGGTGGCATCAACTCCGAGCAGGTTGTGCCACCATGGCCCGGTGAACGTCGACGTCCTGGTTGTGGAAGATGCGCCGGAGTTCGCGCGCATCGTCTCCACCGTGCTGGAAAACGCCGGCCACCAAGTGCGACTCGCTGCCACGATGGCTGAGGCGTTGGCCGAGATGGACATCCGCGTCCCCGACGTCGTCATCCTCGATTTGGGGCTGCCCGATGGCGACGGTCTCGACCTGTGTCGAGTCATTCGTGAACGCTCCAGTGTGTACGTCTTGATGCTGACCGGGCGCGATGACGAGGTCGACAAGCTGCTCGGTTTCCGTCTCGGTGCCGACGACTATGTGACCAAACCATTCTCCGCTCGCGAGCTCGCTGCCCGCGTGGAAGCGATGCTGCGCCGCCCTCGCCCCGAGCCGAGCGGCGAGGCGCCACGGGTGTTCGGTGAGCTCTCGATCGACACATCTGCGCGCGAGGTCACCGTGGCCGGGGTGAAGGCCGACCTCACCCGCATCGAGTTCGACCTGCTCGACACCATGAGCGCCAACCCGAAAGTCGTCTTCAATCGTCAACAGCTGCTCGACCGCGTGTGGGGCCCCGGCTGGTACGGCGACGACCATGTGGTCGACGTGCACATCGCCAACCTGCGCAAGAAGCTCGACATGGTCGGCGCCAAGAGCTGGGTGCGCACGGTGCGCGGCGTCGGCTATTCGATGGGCAGCTGACGACCGACGCGGTCGCCAACACAGAGCACGACACGTAACGGGGAGCACGACACGTAACGGCCGTGTGCTGCACCGTAGGGTCGCGGCATGCATGTGCTGGTGGTGGGCGGCGGGGTGTCCGGGTTGGGGTCGGCGTTGGTCCTGGCTCGCCAGGGCCACGAAGTGACCGTGGTCGAACGCGATGACACGCCGATGCCCTCTTCGGCCGACGAGGCGTTCGAGTGGGACCGTCGGGGTGCGCCGCAGGTGCGTCATAGTCACGCCTTTCTCGCCAAGCTGGTCGGGTTGCTGCGCCACGACTATCCGGACGTGTACGCCGAGCTGCTGGCCGAGGGTGCCACCGAGATGCGTTTCGGTGACGACCTGCCGCCCACGATCGTGAACTTCGAGCGCGAGCCCGAGGATGACGAACTGGTGATGCTGGCCTGCCGCCGCACCACCTTCGAGTGGGTCGTGCGTCGCGCCGCGGTCGCGGAGGGTCGCGTCACGTTCCGCACGGGTGTTGGTGTCGATGGGCTTCTCGCCGACCCAGCTGGCGCTGGCGCCGCCGTACCGCACATCACCGGTGTCCGGTTGGCCGACGGCACGACGATCGACGCCGACCTCACGGTGGTGGCCGCCGGCCGCCGCAGCGCACTCAGCGAATGGTTGGAAGCGGTGGGGTCGCAGCCCGTTGCCGAGGAAGTCGATGACACCGGCATCGTCTACTTCAGCCGCTTCTACCGACTGAACGAAGGCCAGGAGTATCCGCCGCGAACAGGCCCCATCGGTGGCGACCTTGGCTACCTGAAATACGGCGTCTTCGTCGGCGACAACAACACCTTCAGCGTCACGCTGGCCACACCCACCAACGACGACCAGTTACGCAAGATGCTTGCCGACCCTGTCGTGTTCGACGAATGCGCCCGCCAGTTGGTTGCGACCGCGCCATGGCTCGACGGTCGTGCCTCGCCCATCACGGAGCATGTGCACGCAATGGCCGGTCTGTTGAACCGTTGGCGCGACCATGTGGTGGACGGTGCTCCGGTCGCCACCGGCGTACTGCCCGTTGGCGATGCAGTCCTGTGCACCAACCCGCTCTACGGCCGCGGTTGCTCCACCGGTTTCTGGAGCGCGCACTTGATGGCAGATGCGGTTGGGGCGCACCCGGACGACCCCACGGCGATGGCGCTGGCGTATGACGCCACGCTGCGCACCGAGATCTTTCCGTTCTACCGTTCGGGCGTCGATCAGGACCGCGAGGCCCGCAGAGTCGCGGCGGCGCTGCTGGTCGGGGAAGACCCTGATGGCGACACCAGCGACCCGCGCACGTTCATGCGCAGCGTCTTTCGCGAGGGCTTGTTGCCGGCAATGCGCAGTGATGCAGTCGTGCTGCGTGCGTTCTTCCGCGGCCTCAACCTGCTGGAGACGCCGGAGTCGATGGCGCAGAACGCCGATGTCAGCGCCCGTGTGCTGGCAGCGTGGCAAGACCGTGAGAACCGCCCACCCGAGCAAGCCCTCGGCCCGAAACACCGTCTCGAACTGCTGGCCCTGCTCCCTGCCTAGCTGCAATGCCGTTCAGTTAGGACTACGTCGGTGTAGTTTGGAGTATGGCTCGTGCTGGGTGGAGGAAGCCGGAGACGTCGACTCGTTTGTCGGATCTGGTGTCGGTGGGGTTGTTGATGAAGGTGTTCCCGGCGGGGGTGGTGGACGAGGTGATCGCCGAGTGTGGGCGCACCGAGCAGCGTCATCGGTCGTTGCCGGCGCGGGTGATGGCGTACTTCTCGATCGGGATGGCGTTGCATTCGGAGGGTTCGTATGAGGATGTGTTGGCGTTGATGACCGACGGGTTGGCGTGGGCGGAGTCGGGGCTGGCTGCTCCGGTGAAGTTGGCGTCGAAGTCGGCGATCTTTCAGGCTCGTGACCGGTTGGGTGCTGAGCCGTTGCGCGTGTTGTTCGATC
>JBBQMG010000233.1:0-3587 GCA_038328705.1 Acidimicrobiales bacterium
GCCCTTACGGGTGCGAGCGTTGGTGTGCGTGCGCTGGCCGCGCACAGGGAGGCCCTTGCGATGGCGGATGCCCTGGTAGCACTGGATTTCGATCTTGCGCTTGATGTCTTGCGCCACGTCGCGGCGCAAGTCGCCCTCGACCGTGATGTTGGCATCGACCCATGCGCGGATCTGGTTGATTTCGTCTTCCGTCAGGTTGCGGACCCGCTGGTTGGGGTCGAGGCCCGTGTCGGTGCAGATGCGCTGCGCCGTGGGCTTGCCGATACCGAAGATGTAGGTGAGCGAAATTTCCAGCCGCTTTTCGCGGGGAATGTCGACTCCGGAGATACGTGCCATCGTGCGATCTTCTCTTTCAGCCCTGGCGCTGCTTGTGTCGGGGGTTCTCACAAATCACACGCACGCTGCCATGGCGACGGATGACCTTGCACTTCTCACAGATTTTCTTGACGCTCGGTCGAACCTTCATGATTGCGTGCTTTCGTGTGCTGCTTGTCGGACAAACGGACGAACTACAACGGGTATTACTTGTAGCGATACGTGATGCGACCCCGAGTGAGGTCGTAGGGGGTGAGTTCTACCTGCACTTTGTCACCGGGCAGAATTCGGATGTAGTGCATCCGCATTTTCCCGGAGATGTGCGCCAGGACCTTGTGGCCATTTTCGAGTTCAACCCGGAACATTGCATTCGGGAGTGACTCGTTGATCGTGCCTTCCAGCACAATGGCGTCGTCTTTCGGCTTGGGCAGAACAGCCTCCTCGGTCGGTGGAATCAGTACAACCCTGGCGATGCCGAGTGACATGGCAAGTGGCATGGCACGACGTGACGTTGCACGACAAGGCTCGCAAGGGCCGAGGTACGATGCTACCGCCCAGGGAACGCAACGCCAAGCCCTTGATGCGCGAATCGCGAATACTGTCCAAACGCCACCATAGTTGGCGCGGGGCCGCCAATTGTGGCAATTCGGGCAGGTCCCGATCGGCGCCTCAGCCGTGCATTTGCTGGGCGAGGTAGTTCTGCTCGCCCATCTGGCGGATCAGCTCGAGCTGCGCCTCCAGCCAATCGGCGTGCTCCTCCTCCGACACGAGGATGCCTTCCAGCAGTGCGCGCGAGGCATTGTCGCCCACTGCGACGGTGACGGCGATGCCGTCGTTGAGCCGCTTGATCGCGGTGTACTCCAGCTGGAGATCGACCTGGAACTGCTCGGCCACCGTCTCGCCGACGCTCACCGGGTTGAGGCGCTGCATGTTGGGCACACCCTCCAGGAAGAGGATGCGATCGATCACGATGTCGGCGTGCTTCATCTCGTCGATGGATTCGTGGCGGATGTAGGAACCCAGGCGCTCGTAGCCCCAGTTCTCGCACATCTTGGCGTGAATGAAGTACTGGTTGATGGCAGTCAGCTCCGCTGTCAGCACATCATTCAGAATCTCGATGACCTTCGTATCTCCACGCATGTCGGAAGCCTACGCCGACGTTGTCGACCACTGGCGAACAGTGACCTGTTGGCCGGCCATGCCGCGGTGGCGTTCGAGCAGATCCATCACGGCGGGTGCGCAGCCACCGCAGCTGATGCCGGCACCGCAGGCCGCCTGCACATCGGCAAGAGTATGGGCGCCCCGATGTATCGCGTTCACGATGGTGCGATCACGCACCACTTCGCAACTACACACGATGGCCAACTCGACACCTCTTTCACTGAGTGCTGTAAGGCTACCCTAACGAGCCGGGTGATGTCGACCCGTTGCCCGTCGCCGTGAAGTTGTCAAGGCTTCCTCACCGATGTTAGGGTCGCCTAATACAGGGTGAGTCCACTGACGCGAGGACATCGACGTGTTTGCAAACTTTCTGATCGGTCTACGCGAGGGCCTGGAGGCTTCGTTGGTTGTTGGCATCCTCGTCGCGTACCTCGTCAAGACCGACCGTGGCGAACTGCTGCCCAAGGTCTGGACGGGCGTCGGGCTGGCCGTAGCCATCTCGTTGGCTGCCGGTGCGCTCCTCACCTTCGGCCCCCGTGGGCTCAGCTTCGAGGCACAGGAAACCATCGGCGGGGTGCTGTCCATCATCGCTGTTGGTTTCGTGACCTGGATGATCTTCTGGATGGCACGTACGTCGCGCCAGTTGAAGGGCGCGCTCGAGGGCCGTATGGACACCGCAATCGTCGCCGGCGGTGGCAGCCTGGTGGTTCTCGCCGCGCTGGCCGTAGGCCGCGAGGGCTTGGAGACAGCGCTCTTCCTGTGGGCTGCAGCGAAGGCAACCGACAACTCGTCGCAACCGCTCATCGGCGGTGCGCTCGGATTGGCGGTCGCTGTTGCGCTGGGCATCTTGATCTTCCGCGGTGCGGTGCGCTTGGACCTGGGCAAGTTCTTCCGCTGGACCGGGGGGCTGCTGGTGTTCGTCGCTGCCGGCGTCCTTGCGTACGGCATCCACGACCTTCAGGAAGCAGGCATCCTGCCGGGCATCAACAACAAGGCGTTCGACGTGTCGTCCACCATTCCGCCGGACTCGTGGTACGGAACCCTGCTGAAGGGCACGTTCAACTTCTCGCCGACCACGACCTGGCTGCAGCTCGTTGCCTGGGTGGCCTACGTCGTGCCCGTGCTCACCTTCTTCATTCTCACGGTGCGGCCGAAGAAATCGGCGACACCACGAACCGCCACCTCGCAGAGCCCGTCGACTCCGGCTCACGCCGCTCCCTGAACGGCAGCAGTGGGCGTCGCCGACTGACGCGCTCGCCGCGCCCGTAAATTGGGCGGCGTCAGCGCAGGCGAGTGGACGAGACTGGAGGCATGGCGACCTCGACCTCACGCTGGCGCGCGCTGGCCGCGCTGCTGCGCCCCGATTCCCGCCGATGGGTGGGGCTCGGGTTCTTGGTCGCGCTTGCCTCCGCGTTCTCGCTGGCGGGGCCGCTGGTCGTCCGCAGGATCGTGGACCTCGCCAGCGAAGGTACGACCGCTGCGCGGTTGACGTCGCTGGCACTCATCTATCTCGGTCTGGCTGTTGCGACGCAGTTGATCCTGGTCGCCGTGTCGTGGTTCGCGACCGTGACCGCGTGGCACACGACCAACCAGATTCGGATGCAGTTGGCGAGCCATGTGCTGGGTCTGGATCACGAGTTCCATCGACGACATACCCCAGGTGAGCTGATCCAGCGCGTCGATGGCGACGTCACCTCGGTGAGCGACTTCCTTGGCCGGGTCGTCCCTCGTGCGGTCGGTACGGCGGCGATGGTGGTGGGAATGGTGGCCGTCCTGGCGGTGGTCGACTGGCGTATCGCGCTCGGCGCCTTGGCCTACGTGATGCTCTCCGCAGCGGTGGTGGTGCGCGGTCGTCACCGCGCCGTCGGCGAATCGAGCGATGAAATGGGCGCGTACGCGACGCTGTACGGCGGCATCGAGGAGCGGCTGACGGCCAGCGAGGACCTTCGTGCAAATGGCGCCGGCGCACACGCGATGTGGCGCTTTGTCGAGGAGAGCGCTGGGACCATGCGCAGTGCGGTGCGTCGCGAATCGGCGTTCCTCCGTTTGTGGTGGGCAGTGCAGGGCTCGGTCGCCGTCGGGTCGTCGCTCTCGTTGGTCACCGGTGCCCT
>JBBQMG010000234.1:0-3398 GCA_038328705.1 Acidimicrobiales bacterium
GGGGCTCGATCTTCCTCACCAACGTCGCCGTGGTCGCCATCGCGTTGATCGCCGGCGCATTTCTCGTTCCGTCGGCGAACGAGGACGATGAGCCGGCGCTCGATCCGGTCGGCGCGCTGCTGTCGATCGCCGCACTCGGCACGCTCGTCTACGCCATCATCGAGGCGCCGAGCCGCGGTTGGCTCTCGGGCTCGACCCTGACAACCGCCGCAGTCGCGGTCGCGATCCTCGTCGGGTTCGCGGTCTGGGAACTGCGCACACCCGAGCCGATGCTCGATCTCCGTTTCTTCCGCAACCCGCAGTTCGCGGCCGCGACGAGCACCATCACGCTCGTGTTCTTCGTGATGTTCGGGATGATCTTCACGATGACGCAGTACCTGCAACTGGTCCTCGGGTACTCCCCGCTCGGGGCCGGCGTACGGATGCTGCCGTGGGCGGTGACGTACATGATCTCGGCGCGACGCTCGGCGCGCTTCGTCGAGCGGTTCGGCCAGCGAGTGGTCGTCTCGTCGGGGCTTGCGGTCGTGGCCGGCGGACTGGCCCTGCTCGCGCTCAGCGGACTGCACGCGAACTACGCACTGCTCGCCCTGTCTCTCGTGGTGACCGCGGCCGGCATGGGCATGGTCACTGCACCCTCGACCGGCGCCATCATCGTGTCGCTTCCACTGAACAAGGCCGGCGTGGGCTCGGCGGTCAACGACACCACGCGCGAGGTGGGTGGAGCCGTCGGGATCGCGGTCATCGGCAGCGTGGTCAACAGCACCTACCGCAGCAACATCGGCTCGTCACTTGCACAGTTGCCCGCCGAGCTGCAGGCACTGGCCAGCGACAACATTGCCAAAGCCCTCGCCATCAGCGCAAGCCTCGACCAGCAGGCCGGTGCCCAGCTGCGTACCGCGGTGCAACAGGCATTCGTCGACGGCATGCATGTCGCGTTGCGGCTGTCGGCGGTGGTCGTCGCA
Organism: Acidimicrobiales bacterium; assembly: GCA_038328705.1. Taxonomy (GTDB): domain Bacteria; phylum Actinomycetota; class Acidimicrobiia; order Acidimicrobiales; family Ilumatobacteraceae; genus UBA668. Next base: position 963 of record JBBQMG010000234.1, read on the forward strand.
ATGGGCGCAGTGGTGATGTATCGCCGACTACCGGACTCAGGTGAACACGGTGCCGATCATTGAGCACGAGGACCCACGGCGCGCGAAGTCGCGCTCGCGAGTCTTGGCGGCGGCAGTCGAGTTGCTGCGCGGCGCCGGCCTCTCGGGTCTGACCATCGAGGCGGTCGCTGCCCGCTCGGGCGTTGCCAAGACGACCATCTACCGACAGTTCGCCGACCGCGACGAGCTTCATCTGGCGGCGGTGCATTCGGTGGGCTGCAAGGTCCCGATGGCCTACTCGCCTCACCTCATCGACGACATCACGGCGTTCTGTATGGGTCTCAACCTCGTGCTGCGCGACAGCGACTTCGGAGCGTTGCTCTCGACCGCGCTGGACGGGGCGGAACGCAGCGAGTCGTTCGCCGGCATGATGCACGATGTCGGCGCGCAGCGTCGGCAACTGCTCACCGATCGGTTGCGCGCAGCCGTTGCCGAGGGCACATTGCCGCATGATGCCGACCTCGACGTCACGATCGGCCAACTGGTCGGCCCGCTGTTCTACCGGCGCTTCATCAGTCGCCAGCCGACCAGCCCGGCGTTCGTCGGGCGCCTCGTCAGCGCGGTACTGGCACCGCTTGTGGTTCCGCCGAGCGCTTCGCGAGGAAGTGTCGGACGATCTCGATCAACACGTTGATTCCCAGTGCCGTGCCGAAGGCAATCCAGAATGCCTTGGTGTGGTCGTCCTTGAACGGCTCGCCCACCAGACGAGCAAGACCGGCGGCGTAGGAGGCCCAGATGGTGGCGGCGATCAGTGTCCAGCGCACGAACCATGGTCGAGGCTGGCGCGTGATACCGCTGGCCAGCGTGAGTGCGGTGCGACCGCCGGGAATGAAGCGTGCAGTGATGAGGAGCAGTCCGCCCCGTTCGTGGATTTGTGCACGCGCCCATTTGAGCTTGGCGGCGAATCTCGGCTTGCGCTCGGCGCGTCGTTCGAATGTCGCTGACCAGTGATAGCCGATCGAGTACGCCATGTTGTCGCCGATGAACGCACCAGCGGCCCCGACCGCGATGACTGCGACCAGGGGGTACGGTGCGTCGCCGGTGGCCACCGCGACTCCACCGATGATGACCGTCGTCTCGCTGGGAACGATGGGAAGCACGCTGTCGAGCAGCGCGATGATGAAGATCACCGCGAGGAACCACCAGTTGCTGGCCCACTCCGCCAGTCGGGCGGTGAAGTCGCCGATCCAGCTGAACGCACCGCCGATGAGTGCCGCCTGCGCAGTCATCCGGGCAGGCTAACCGACGGTCAATTGCTTGCGGATGCGGCGGGCCAGGCTGGTGGCACCCATGGCCGTGCTGGTGATGACGGTGAGGTGGCCCATCTTGCGGCCGGCACGTGGCTCGGCCTTGCCGTAGAGGTGCAAACTGACACAGCTGTGTTGCAACGCCTTCTCCCACTTCGGCTCGCCGTCGGCCCAGAGGTCGCCGAGCAGGTTGACCATTGCCACGCCGGGGACGACCAGCTTCGTGGCGCCGAGCGCCAGGCCGCAAATGGCCCGAACCTGCTGCTCGAATTGTGAGCTGGTGCACGCGTCGAGCGTGTAGTGCCCGCTGTTGTGCGGGCGCGGCGCGAGCTCGTTGACCAAGACGTCCTGGCCGACGACGAACATCTCCACGGCCATCACGCCCACGAAGCCAAGTTCCTCGGCGATGTAGATGCAGAGGTCGGCGGCGTCGGCGTGGCCGGTGCCGGGCAGGTTGGCCGGTGTGTAGCTGACGTCGAGAATGCCGTGTACGTGCTGGTTCTGCGAGACCGGGTAGCACGCCGTGGTGCCAGTGGCGCTGCGCGCCAGCACCACGGAGAGCTCGCGGGTGAGATTCATCCGCTGCTCCAGAACGCACGGAACGCGGCCGAGCTGCTCCCAAGCGGCGGCGAGATCGGCGTGGGCGACGCAACGTACCTGCCCCTTGCCGTCGTACCCGAAGCGGGCCGTCTTCAGGATTGCAGGAAAGGTGAACGACAGTGCGGTTTCGATGTCGTCGTCGCTGTCGACCACCATGTACGGGGCCACGGCGACGCCGATGTCCACGAGGAACTGCTTCTCCGCAATACGGTCCTGCGTGATCGCGATGGCGACCGCCGATGGTCGCACGGGTATCTGAGTTGCGAGGCGTTCCATCGCCGACGCCGGTGCATTCTCGAACTCGGTGGTGACGACAGCACACGTCGCCGCCAGCTGGTCGAGTGCCGCCGGGTCGTCGTACGCCGCGACGATGTGCACGTCGGCCACCTTGCCGGCCGGCGACTGCGGGTCCGGCTCGACAACGGTGGTGCGATACCCCATCGTGCGCGCAGCCATCACGAAGTAGCGGCCCAGCTGCCCGCCGCCAAGGATGCCCAGCATCGCCGGCGGCGTGATCATCACGTCGTGTTGGTTGGCGCCGTCGGTCATG
>JBBQMG010000235.1:0-3383 GCA_038328705.1 Acidimicrobiales bacterium
GGCACCTTCGGATCAGCGCTGGGAATGCCGAGGATGTGGTCAGGGTCGTACTTCGGTGGGCGCCCGGCGCCACGTGGCCCTGGCCCCCTCTTGCGGTGGTTGATGCGTTTGATGATCTGGCGGCCGAGGCGGATGGCGTCCATCTCGTCGATCGCGAAGTAGTCGGCCAGGCCGCTGATACGAGCGTGCATCTCGGCGCCGCCCAGGCTTTCGTCGTCACTGTCCTCGCCGGTGGCCATCTTCACCAATGGCGGCCCGCCCAGGAACACCTTCGATCGTTCCTTGATCATGACGACGTAGTCGCTCATCCCAGGTACGTACGCGCCGCCTGCGGTGGAGTTGCCGAACACGATCGACACCTGCGGAATGGCAGCCGCCGAGGCATTGGTGATGTCGCGGAAACCGCGGCCACCGGGGATGAAGATCTCGCTCTGCGTGGGAAGGTCGGCGCCGCCCGACTCGGTGAGCGCAATGGTGGGTAGTCGGTTCTCGCGGATGATCTCGCTGGTGCGCAGGCTCTTCTTCAGCGTGAACGGGTTGCTGGCGCCTCCGCGAAGCGTGGGGTCGCTGCCCGTGATCATGCACTCGACGCCTTCGACGACGCCGATACCGGCCACGTTGCCGGCGCCGACGGGGAACTGGCTGCCGTAGGCGGCGATGGGGGAGAGCTCGAGGAACGGCGAGCCAGGGTCGAGTAGCGCCTCCATCCGCTCGCGCACCAGCAGCTTGCCGCGCTGGCGATGGCGTGCCACGTACTTCTCGCCGCCGCCCCCGTTCACCAATTGCAGTTGTTCGTCGTGTGCCGCGATTTGCGCCAGCAAGGCTGTTCGGTTGGCCAGGTAGGCCTCGCTGGTCGGGTTCACGCGGTCGGGGAGTAGTGGCATGTCAGTTGTCCCTCATGACGTCTTCCCGATGACGTCTGCCCACGACGGCGGCCGCTTCTCGGCGAAGGCGCGCATGCCCTCTGCGGCCTCGCCCGAGCGGAACAGGCGCTCGCTGAGCACCGTCATCTCCGCCATCGAGGCCAGGGGTTGGCGGAGCAGGCGTTTGGTTGCGGCGACCGCGCCGGGCGCGCCGGCCAGAATGCCGGTGGTGAGCCCGGCCACTGTGCCGGCCACATCGTCGGTGACGTGCGTGATCAGCCCCATGTCCTTGGCGGCGGCGGCATCGAAGGTTTCGCCCGTGAGGAACGGTGCGGCCAACTTGCTCCAGCCGCAGCGGGCCAGGATCGGTACGCTGATGATCGCCGGCGCAACGCCGATGCGCACCTCGGTGAACGCGAACGTCACTGCGCTGTTGACGATGACCAGGTCGCACGCGGCCATGAGACCGATGCCGCCAGCCCGTACCGGCCCGTTGACGGCGGCAATCGTGGGAGCGGCAAGCGTGCCCAGCCGTTCGAACACGTTGGCCATCGGATTGCCGGCCGCCTGGGCGTCGTGTCCGCCGGCAGAGCGCTCCTTGAGGTCGGCGCCCGAGCAGAACACCGGCCCTGCGTGCGTGAGAACGACGGCCCGAACGGCCGCACTGGCGGCCAGATCGAGCGCCGTGTTCAACTCGGCGAGCAGCTGACGCGAGAGTGCGTTGCGGTTCGGCGGCGAATCGAGCGTGATCGTCGCGACGTCGTTGTCGATGGTGCAGTGAACCAGTTCCCCCACACGGCCGACTGTAGCCACGCTGAGCAGCTTGATCATCCCTGAACGAACGACGCGGACCCCTTCGTTATGATCGTGGCCGTGTCAATCGAGATTCGGCTGCTCGGTACGTTGGAGGTCATCACGCCTGCCGGTCTTCTCGCGACGGCCGACTTCCCGACGCGCAAGGCGAAGCAGGTGCTCGAGGTGCTGGCGCTGATGCAGGGCCGCACCGTCTCCAAAGACGCGCTGATCGACACGCTGTGGCAGCGGAAGTGGCCGAAGAATCCGACCGCGACGGTGGAACTGGCCGTGTCATTGCTGAGGTCGACGCTGGCGAAGGTGACCGACGCCCGCGTCGTGATCACCGAACCAGGTGGCTACCGGATCGATACGTCGCTGGCCACCGTCGATGTGGTCACGTTCCAGGACATGGTCGTGAACGCCGGCCGGCGGTCGGAGACCGAGCGGCTGGAACTGCTGCGTGAGGCTCTTGCGCTGGTGCGCGGGCCGCTGCTGGAGGATGAGGTCGGCGCCGAGTGGCTGCAGCCGTACCGCGATCGGTTCCGTCTGCTGGTGGAGTCTGCACGGCTCGGCCTGGCCCGCTCCGCTCTGGCGGCCGGCGATGCATCGTTGGCTCACTCCGCTGCGGAGCAGGCGTGGACGGACGCGGACTTCGTGCAGGAAGACGCATACGTCGTCGGAGTGGCTGCGTTGGTCGAGCTCGGCCGTCGCACGGAGGCACGGGTGTTGCTCGCCCGCGTCGAGCGACGCTTGGTCGACGAGGAGGGCCGGCCACCTTCGTCTGGACTCCTCGGTCTGCACGATCTGCTGCAGGACACCACGATCCCGACGGCGCCAGAGACCGCGGTCGCAGTCGACCCAGCCTTCGCCGGCGCCCCGGCGGTGTTGCCGTTCCTCGGTCGCGTCGAGCAATTGGAGTCGATCGAGCGCTTCGTCGCCCAACATCTTGACGCCCCGGGAAACAGAGGGTCGCTCACCATCTGCGGCCCTGCCGGTATCGGCAAGTCGCGTCTGTTGGCGGAGGTGGCTCACCGTGCAGCCGTCGAGCGCAGCGTCCACTTGATCCGGTGCACGCCGAGCGATTCCGAACATCAGCTGCTGGCCGTCGGGCAGCTGATGAGGTCGATCGCAAAAACTGCCCGGTTGCGAAAGCAACTCGTGCTCGACCAGGACGTCACCGCGATGTTCGGACGTTTCGCACAGATGCTCGACGCTGTCGGGCCCACGCTCGTGCTGGTCGACGACATGCATCTCGCAGATGCCGGATCCGTTGCTGTGTTGCAGGCGCTGGTGGGTGCCGGTGGGGCGACGAATCTGTGCCTGGTGGGCACACACCCGACGAGCAGAGGTGGCCTCGTCGGCGGCGAGAAGATCGTGCTGTCGGCGCTGTCGCAGGCAGAGCTGGAACCCCTCGGCATCGAGGCTGCGTGGAGCGAGACCGGCGGCCACCCAGGCCTGTTGGCGGCGTGCTGCGCGGCCGGTTCCACTGTGCTTGCCGGCCTGCACGCGCAGATGGGCGATGACGACCTGCGCGAGGTGCGCTCCTGGCTCGACCGGCCTGGCCGGTTGGCGCGTTCGGTGCTGAGCTCCGCAAGTGTGTTGGCCGGAACGTTCATGGTGGCCGATGTGGTGCTCGCCTCCGGGATGGGGGCCGAGACGGTGGCCGCCGTGCTCAGCCAGGCCACGCAGGACGGCGTGCTGCGCAGATCGGAAGCCGATCGGGTC
>JBBQMG010000236.1:0-3373 GCA_038328705.1 Acidimicrobiales bacterium
GCGCCCGTCGGTAGGAACGCAGGGAGTTGCGAGATGGCAAAGATCAAGGTCAAGAACCCGGTCGTCGAGATGGACGGCGACGAAATGACGCGCATCATCTGGCAGTTCATCAAGGACAAGCTGATCCTGCCGTACCTCGACATCGAGCTCGATTACTACGACCTCAGCATCGAGCACCGCAACGCCACTGACGACCAGGTCACGATCGACTCGGCGAACGCCACCAAGCGCCATGGCGTGGCCGTGAAGTGCGCCACCATCACACCGGACGAGCAGCGGGTGGAGGAGTTCGGCCTGAAGAAGATGTGGAAGAGCCCCAACGGCACCATCCGCAACATCCTCGGCGGCGTCATCTTCCGCGAGCCCATCGTCATCTCCAACATCCCCCGCCTCGTGCCCGGCTGGACCAAGCCGATCGTCATCGGCCGTCACGCCCACGGTGATCAGTACAAGGCCACCGACTGGAAGGTGCCCGGCGCCGGCACTGTCACCATGACCTACAAGCCCGCCGACGGTGGTGCTCCGGTGGAGATGACCATTGCCGACTATGGCGACGACGGTGGTGTGGTCATGGGTATGTACAACTACAACGACAGCATCCGCGACTTCGCCCGCGCGTCGCTGCGTTACGGCCTCAACCGCGGTCTGCCGGTGTATCTCAGCACCAAGAACACCATTCTCAAGGCATACGACGGCTCGTTCAAGGACATCTTCGAAGAGGTCTACCAGACCGAATTCAAGGCCCAGATGGACGCTGACGGCCTCACCTACGAGCACCGGCTGATCGACGACATGGTTGCCTGCGCGATGAAGTGGGAAGGCGGCTACCTGTGGGCGTGCAAGAACTACGACGGTGACGTGCAGAGCGACACCGTCGCCCAGGGCTTCGGCTCACTTGGCCTGATGACCAGCGTGCTGATGACCCCCGACGGCAAGACCGTCGAGGCCGAAGCCGCCCACGGCACCGTGACCCGCCACTACCGCGAGCACCAGAAGGGCAACAAGACCTCCACCAACCCGATCGCCAGCATCTATGCCTGGACGCAGGGCCTGACCTACCGCGGGCAGATGGACGAAACGCCCGAGGTCGTGGCGTTTGCACAGGCGTTGGAGAACGTGTGCATCGAAGCGGTCGAGGCCGGCGAGATGACCAAGGACTTGGCGCTCTTGATCGGCAAGGACGCGCCGTGGCTGACCACGGAGGACTTCCTCGACGCACTCGACCGTCGCCTGCAAGTCAAGATGGCCTAACCCGCTGCGCCTGCTTCCCGCGCGAGTTCGGCCGCATAATCGGCAGCCAACGCTGCGCGGGTCGCCGTGGCATCTTCCACGACACCCTGGCTGGCCAGCACGGCTGAACCGTCGGGCACATCGGCCATTTCGGCCCACACGTCGGTGTCCCACATGCCGCCGCGCATGAACGCCTTTGCGCAGTGCATGTACGTGGTCTCCAACTGGAACACGATGGCCGACTTCGGCACCCTCGGGAGATCGAAGCTGGCCAACAATTCCGGGTTGGTGCTGATGTGTGCCGTCCCGTTGAGGCGAACTGTCTCGGTCTGGCCGGGGGTGATCATCAGCAGGGCGACCTTGCCGGTGGCGACGATGTTCATCAGCGTGTCGAGCCTGTTGTTGCCACCAAGGTCGGCCATCGCGAGATGCGTAAGGGAGAGCACCTTGATGAACCCGCTCGGGCCGCCACGTGGTGAGACGTCGGCGTTGCCCTCGGCGTCGAAGGTGCCGATCGCCGCGAATCGACAGCGGGCGGCGACGGCAGCAGTCGCCTCATCGAGCTGCGGACGCTCCTTACCGACTGTGCCCGGGTGGGCGTTGCGATAGTGGCTGCGCAAGACCTCGAGCGTGCCCACCCGGTGTTGGTCATTGTGGGGATCGAACATTCCGCAACCGTATCGTTGGGTCCCCATGCGCCTGACAGACTTCGACTACGAGCTCCCCGTCGAGCGCATTGCGCAACACCCCATCGAACCGCGTGACGCTGCCCGTCTACTGGTCGACCAAGGCTCGCGTGCGCCATTGCATCAGCACGTTGCCGACCTCGGCGAGTTTCTGCGCGACGGCGACGTGCTGGTGGTCAACGACACCAAGGTGATCCCTGCCCGCCTCCGTCTGGCACGGTCCACCGGCGGAGCTGCGGAAGCGCTGCTGCTGGAACCGCTGGACGATCAGCGACGCGTGTGGGAGGCAATGGTTCGCCCGGCGAAGAAGATGCAGCCGAACGAAGAACTGTTCGCCAACGGTCGGCCACTGGTGCGCGTGCTGCGCCGCAGCGAGGCCGGCGACACGATGATCATCGAACTGGTGGGGGAGGACGACCCGCTCGCGCTGCTGGCTGCTCACGGCGAGATGCCGCTGCCGCCGTACATCACCGCCCGCCTCGAGCAACCCGAGCGCTATCAGACGGTCTACGCCAATCAGCCCGCCTCCAGCGCTGCACCCACGGCTGGGCTGCACCTGACACCGCAGTTGCTGGCGTCATTTGCCGCTCGCGGAATCGAGACCGCCCGGGTCGAGCTGGTGGTTGGGCTGGACACCTTCAAGCCGGTCAGTGTCGACGACCCCCGAGACCATCAGATCCACAGCGAGCGCTACCGCGTTCCCGCTGAGGTGACGCAGGCCTGCATGGCGGCGCGCCGCGTGGTCGCCGTAGGGACCACGAGCGTGCGTGCGCTGGAGAGTGCTGCCACGCTCGGAGTGCCCGAGGGCAGAACCAGACTCTTCATCCACCGCCCGTACGACTGGAAGGTTGTCGACGTGATGATGACCAACTTCCACATGCCGCGCACGACGCTGCTGATGATGATCGACGCCTTCGTTGGCTCGCGGTGGCGATCCCTGTACGAGGAAGCGCTCCGCGAGGAGTACCGCTTCTTGAGTTTCGGCGACGCGATGTTGCTGGATCGGAGCCTGATGTAATGCATCCCGTCCGATTCGAGCTCACCGCCGAGGATGGAACGGCCCGCACCGGGGTGGCACACACGGCCCGCGGCAGTTACCAGACACCCTGCTTCATGCCGGTGGGCACTCGCGGCGCCATCAAGTACCTCAGCGCCGCCGACTACGAGCGGCTCGGCGCCGAGATCGTGCTGGGCAACACCTATCACCTGATGCTGCGCCCCGGCGCAGAGACGGTCGCTCATTTCGGCGGCCTGGGCAAGTTCGCGGCCTGGCGGGGTTTGACACTGACCGACTCCGGCGGCTTTCAGGTGTTCTCGCTGGAGCCGAAGGTCGACGACGACGGGGTCACCTTCAAGAGCACGTACGACGGCTCGTCGCACCGCTTCACGCCGGAGATTGCCGTCCACACGCAGGAACTGCTGGGCGCCGACATTCAGATGGTGCTCGACGTGTGTGC
>JBBQMG010000237.1:0-3341 GCA_038328705.1 Acidimicrobiales bacterium
GCCGCCGCAGTGACGCATTGGAACCGCTGGGGCGACAAGCGCCGCTAGGGGCCGTGTCCGGCACGATCCGAGCGCGGTTGACGTGCTGTGTTTCGATGAGGTGATGAGCGCCACTGAAACGTCCGCCACAACTCGACTCACCTTCGATCTGCTGGACCCGACCTTCTATCAGGACGGCGATCGTATGCATGCGGCGTTCAGCTGGATGCGTGCCAACGAGCCGGTGTACCGCGACCAGCGCAATGGACTGTGGGGCATCACGCGCCATGCCGACCTGCAAGACGTCGAGCGGCGCAGCTCGGTGTTCCTCAGCGGCCAGGGGTATCGAGCGGTGTGGTCCCCCGACGAGATCAACATGATTGCGCAGGACGACCCGCGCCACCGCCAGCAGCGGATGCTGGTGCAGGGCGACCTCACCGGTGCTGCCACTGCGGCCCGCAAGCCAGCGATCGACGCGATGACGACGGCGTTGATCGACGAGGCATTGGCGGCTGACGAGATGGAGGTCGTGAACGCGATCTCCGGTCAGCTGCCTGCCCGGTTGACCTGCCAGTTGCTGGGCTTTCCCGAGACGATGTGGCCGGAGGTGAAGAGCTGGAGCGAGCGCCTGATGCGCATCGACATGCGCGAGCGCGACGGCATCACCTTCACGGAGTTCATCGACGCCAACATGGAATTCGTGGGTGCATTGGTACCCATCGCGCAGGAGCGAGCAGCCTGCCCGGCGCACGACCTGATCAGCACCTGGGTGCACGCCAAGATCGACGACCAGCCGCTGCCGCCGGCCGCCATCGTTCACGAGGTCGGCCTGTTCATCAGCGGCGGTGCCGAGACCACTCGCACTGCAATCAGCCACGGGCTGCGGGCCTTCGTCGATCATCCCGACCAGTGGGAGGCGATGGCCGCAGACCCGTCACTCGTGCCCGGCGCGGTCGAGGAAATTCTGCGCTGGGTCACACCGCTCAACAACATGTTTCGTCGTGCCGGAGCTGACGCAGAAGTCGGTGGCCAGGCCATCAACCGCGGCGCCCGCATCATCATGCTGTACCCCTCGGCCAACCGCGACGAGGGTGTGTTCACCGACCCGTTCACGTTCGACATTCGCCGCAGCCCGAACCCGCAGATCGCATTCGGCTTCGGCACCCACCTGTGCGTCGGCACGCATGTCGCACGCACGACGTTGCAGGCAGTGTTCGGGCAGCTGTCACAACGCATCACCGACCTGCGCGTCGTCAGCGAGCCAGACGTGGAGCCGAACATCTTTGCTCGAGCAGTGCGCAGCTTTGGGTTGGGCTACACCGTTCGCTAGGGCGGCGGTGGGGCGCTACTCTGCGCCCGCATGGGGAACATCACAACGGTCTCGGACATCATTCGCGTACACGGAAACGAACGTGCGGACCACACCTCGCTGGTGCAGGGTGACCGTCGTGTCACCTGGGCACAGTTGTACGGCCGGGCACGACAGATGGCGAATCTTCTGGCGGCCAACGGTGTCGGCCCTCAGGACCGCGTTGCGTTTCTGGACAAGAACGGCGTCGAGCACTTCGAGGTCTTCTACGGCGCCGCACTGCTGAACGCAGTGTGCGTCGACGTCAACTGGCGGCTTGCGGCACCCGAAGTGGAGTACATCGTCAACGACGCCGAGGCCAAGGTCTTCGTGGTCGGGCGCGAGTTCGTGTCCATCCTCGATGCGATCGCACCCAACCTGACCAACGTGACCAAGATCCTGGTCATCGACGGCGACGGCACGTTCGACGACTATGGAACCGAACTTGCCGTGCAGCCCGACATCGACCCTGGCCACACCAGCGCTGCGGGCGACGTCGCATTCCAGCTCTACTCCAGCGGTACCACCGGCCGGCCCAAGGGCGTGATGCTGACCAACACCAACTTCTTCGGCCTGCTGCCGATGGCCAAGGAGATCTGGGAACTGTCGCCCGAGTCCGTGAACCTGGTCGCGATGCCGCTGTTCCACATCGGTGGCGGCGGCTGGGCAGTGGCCGGCCAGTACGAGGGTGCCACCAGCATCATTCTGCGCGAGCTCGACCCGGCCGGTCTCATCAGGCTCATCGGTGAGGAGCGCATCACTCACGGTTTCGTCGTGCCGGCGGTGCTGCAGTTCGTGTTGATGGTGCCCGGTGCTGCGGAGGCCGACTACTCCAGCCTGAAGGTGCTGGTCTACGGCGCGTCACCCATCAGCGAGGAGGTGTTGGCCGCCAGTGTGCGCGTGTTCAAGTGCAAGTTCTGGCAGGCATACGGGCTCACTGAAACGACCGGTGCGGTGGTCAACCTGCCGCCGCACGATCACGACCCGGATGGTGTCAACAAGCACCGCCTGCGCAGCTGTGGTCTGCCCGGGCCTGGTGTTGAAATTCGCATCGTCGACACCGACAGCACTGACGGCGAACCGCGCGACTGTGAGGTCGGTGAGGTGGGCGAGATCTGGATTCGATCGCAACAGGTGATGATCGGCTACTGGAAGATGCCCGAGGAGACCGAGAAGTCGATCACACCCGACCGGTGGTTCAAGAGTGGCGACGTCGGCTACCTCGACGCCGATGGCTACGTCTACATCCACGATCGGGTGAAGGACATGATCGTCTCCGGCGGCGAGAACGTGTACCCGGCCGAGGTCGAGAACGTGCTGATGGGCCACCCCTCGATCGCCGACGTCGCGGTCATCGGTGTGCCCCACGAAAAGTGGGGCGAGACAGCCAAGGCAGTGGTGGTGAAGAAGGCCGGCGCAGAAGTGACCGAGCAGGAGATCATCGACTTCGCCCGCGAACGCCTCGCCCGCTTCAAGTGCCCCACCACCGTCGATTTCGCAGAGGCTTTGCCCCGGAACCCCACCGGCAAGATCCTGAAGAAGGATCTACGCGCGCCGTACTGGGAAGGCCGGAGCCGCAACGTAAATTAGCACGTCCGGCGCAGCACATGGTCACTGAGCTGGGAGGATGTCGTGTTGGCCGATTCAGCGCAGTACCCGCCAGCGACCGCTGTCGTCCGTGATCAACCGCCAGTGACCGACGAAAAGTGCCAACGGAGTGCCAACGAGAGTTCCTGATTGCGTGCTTCGGAGCCCACAAGGGCCGAACGAAGCGACGCAATTCAGTGACACCACATCATCTGGGACGCGCGCCTATCCGGGATGGGCTGGGGCGGGTGGTGTGGCGGTTGGGCGGGAGTGCACGGCGTCCCGTATAATCAGAGGGCTTCGAGGAAGGCGAGGAGGGTGTCGGGTGGCCGGTAGCGGCCGGGCGGGGTGTTGGGGGGTGCGGTGCGGGCGATGGCGCGTTCCTTGATGGTGAGGTCCCCATGGAGGTAGATCTGGGTTGTCTGGG
>JBBQMG010000238.1:0-3015 GCA_038328705.1 Acidimicrobiales bacterium
CACCAGCCGCGCCGTGGTCGTCTCGGTCGGTCGTCCCGGCGACCTGTCGCTGCCGGCACCGATCGGTGGCGCCCCGCCGATCACCAGCGACCCGCCGTTCCACAACATGGCCCGCCGCTTGCTGTTGCCGGCCTTCGCGCCAAAGATGATCGAGCCGTGGGAACCCGAGATCAGGCTGCTGTGCCAACGGTTGCTCGACGAGATCGGCGAGATCACTCCCGGCGACACCGTCATCGACGCTGCCATTCATTACGCACAGAACATTCCGGTCAACGTGATCGGTCGCATGCTCGGCTTCCCGCAGCAGGACGAAGAACTGTTCCGCAAGTTCGTGCACGACGTGATCGAACGCATCACCGAAGAGCCTGGCACCCGCGAGGGCATGGACGACCTCGGCAACTACATCATGGCTCAGATCCAGGACCACCGCGAGAACCCGCGCGACGACCTGACCAGCTACCTGATGAACGTCGAGATCGAGGGCTTTCCCGTCACTGACGAGATCGCCGGCGGCATGATCATCCTGCTCCTCATCGCGGGTATCGACACGACGTGGTCGGCCATCGGCTCGTCGCTGTGGCACCTTGCTCAGCACCCCGAAGACCATCAGCGTCTGCTCGACGACCCAGAGGTGATGACGTTCGCACTGGAAGAATTTCTCCGTGCCTACGCACCCGTCACCATGGCGCGGATGGTCGCCAAGGATGTCGACTTCCACGGCTGCCCGATGAAGAAGGACGACTGGGTGCTGCTGCCCTTCCCCGCCGCCAACCGCGACCCGCTGAAGTTCGAAGGCCCCGACGAGTTCATCGTCGACCGTGAAGAGAACCGTCACGCTGCATTCGGACTCGGCATCCACCGTTGCCTCGGCTCCAACCTGGCCCGCCTCGAGCTCAAGGTCGCCATCGAGGAGTTCATCAAGCGCTTCCCCAGCTTCGAACTGGCAGGCGATACCCGCTGGAGCGTCGGCCAGATCCGTGGCCCGCGCGAGCTGCCAATTCGAATTCTCGAAGTCGCCAACTGAACAGCGAGCCTGCCCCCCAGCCGGGAAGCGATCCGCTCCGCGACCAGCTGCTTGCAGCCGCTGGTCGCGTGTTCGCGTCCAAGGGTTACGACGGTACGAAAATCATGGACATCGTGCGCGAGTCCGGTCTCTCCAGCGGCGCCGTCTACGGTCGATTCGCATCGAAGGACGAGCTGCTTCTCGCAGCCGTCCTGGCGGAAGTCGAACAGAACTCGCTTGCCAGCCGCTTCAGTGAGCAGCCCGTCGTGGAAATGCTGGCCGAGTCCAGCCGCGCCGATGAGCCGCTCGACGATCAGGAAGCAATGCATCTCGAAGCGTTCATCGCTGCCCGCCGTGAGCCGACGTTGGCCGCTGCGATCGCAGACATGCGCAAGCGCTGGCGGATCACCATCGCGGCACCGCTGATCGAGCGTGCCTCGGCGGATGGGTCGGCCAGCCCCGATGCCGACTTCGATTCGCTGGTGTACCTGATGCAGACGCTGCACCTCGGCCTGCTCGTGCAGCGCGGCGCCGGCCAGCACGCCCCCGACAGCGAGGCCTGGCAGCGCTTCATCGAGCAACTACTGCGCTCGATGGCTCACCCCCACGCCACCATCGAGCCGTAATCGCTCACGGGACATCTCGGGTGCGCCGCGCCCTGGCAGGCCGTGGCAGCACTTTCGCTGGCGGCAGCGGTTCAGCTGACGAGCGCTGGTGCCAAGACGCGCCATTGTTCGATGGGGAAGCCGGCGGGGTTGTCAGTCAGCACCTGGATGCACACATGGTCGGCGCCGGCGTCTCGCTGCTCCTGCACGCGGGCGGCAATGGTCGCCTCGTCGCCCCAGACGACAAGTGCATCGACCAGACGGTCGCTGCCGCCGTCAGCCAAGTCGTCATCCGTGAAACCCTGACGCTTCCAGTTGTTCGAGTAGTTCGGCAGCGCCAGATACGTCTTGAGGTGCAGTCGTGCAGTCGCCCGCGCGGACGCCGGGTTGGTGTCCAACACGACGCCCTGCTCACTGGCAACGAGCAGGTCGGGCCCGATACCGGCGCGAGCCTTCGCGGTCAGCTCCGGAGTCACCAGGTACGGATGGGTGCCGGCGGTTCGGGCGCGAGCCAGCTCGAGCATCTTCGGGCCAAGTGCCGCCAGCACGCGGTCGACGGAGGCCAGCGGCGTCTCGGCCCCATCCAGTCCGTCGAGGTAGCCGGCCATGGTCTCCACCGGATTCTGATACGTGCCGGGCGCAATGACCATGTCGATGAACGGACGATGGCCGATACCCAGGCCGCACAGGAACCGGTGGCCGTACTCGGCCGTCAGTGCGGCGTGCTGCGCTGCCGCCACTTCCGGCGTGTGCATCCACACGTTCAAGATGCCCGTGGCGATGGTCGTCGTGGTGGTTGCGGTGAGCATGTTGGCCAGCGACTCGAACAGCTTGCCGCCGACGTCGGGCAGCCACAGCGCCGAGTAGCCCAGCGTCTCCAGCTCGGTCGCCATCGTCGCAGCCTCTGCAGGGTCGCCGTAGCGCAGAGCGCCGCTCCAGATGCCGGTTCCGCTCATTCGTGTCGTCATCTTCGAAGCGTGTCATCTTCAAGGCGCCGGGGCAGAGTCGAAGCGCCCAAAAGTAACGCACTTGCGTTATTCCCGTTCGTGCGTCACTATCGACGGCATGACCTGGGACTTCAAAACTGACGCCGACTATCAAGCGAAGCTCGATTGGGTGGATGCCTTCCTCACTGAGAAGGTCGACCCGCTCGACTTCGTGCTGGACGATCCGTACGACAAGTCCGACGTGCGCGCGTTGGAGATCGTTCGTCCGCTGCAGCAGCAGGTGCGCGACCAGGGCTTGTGGGCCGCACACCTTGGTCCGGAGCTGGGCGGGCAGGGCTACGGACAGCTCAAGTTGGCGCTCCTCAACGAGTTGCTCGGCCGTAGCCGCTGGGCGCCGTCGGTGTTCGGCTGCCAGGCACCGGACTCCGGCAACGCCGAGATCCTCGCCCACTACGGCACC
>JBBQMG010000239.1:0-2952 GCA_038328705.1 Acidimicrobiales bacterium
GACACCAAGTCCGCCAACCGAGACGAAATGCACCCATTTGTGTGCGCAAGGACTTTCTGGGCAGCGATGGTCCCATAGCTCGTTCTGGGTGTTGTCAGTTCCGCAGTCCGGGACGCAGCACGCCCAGAAGAGCCGGCAGCAGCAGTCGGCAGGACGCGAGCTACCAACCCATGTGGTCAGATCACTCGCAACTAGCGGCTCACGACTAGCGGCCGACGCCGCGCAGGCCGATGCCGAGTTCGGTCCACGGTGCCCACGCGAGGTGGATGCGGGCCCGGGTGGGTGCAATGGCGAAGCGAGAAACGTCATGCTGGCGACGGAGGGACGGTGCCGGTTGTCGGCCGTCGGGGCCGGCCATCAGCGTCCAGAGATCGCGAATCGATGTGGCGACCCCAGTGCCGACGTTGATGATGAGGCCGCTGCCCTTCGCCGCTGCGCGCACCAGGGCATCGACCGCGTCGTCGATGTACACGAAGTCGCGTGTCTGCCGGCCGTCGCCATGCAGCATCGGTGTGGTGCCCTCGCGCAAGGCCTGGTCGAAGGCGGCCACGACACCGGCCTGCGGCCGCTGGCGCGGGCCGTACACGTTGGTGAGGGCGAGCGCCGTGAACTCGACGGCGTGCTCCTCGCGGTACACCGCCAGCAGTTCAGCCAGCGAGCGGGTCACCACACCGTGCACGCCCACCGGGGCCCATGGCTGGCTCTCCTTGACCGGTTGGTCCTTGCTGGGGACGTCGCCGTAGAGGGTCACCGCCGACAGCGACATCACGATCTTCACGTCACCCAGCGAGCGGGCAGCTTCCAACACCGCCAATGTCGAGCGCATCGCGTCGCCGGCGCACTGCTCGGCGGCCACACCCGGAGGAAGCACGCCAAGGTGATAGATCACCTCGGGACGTCGCATGGCAACCAGTGCGTGGAACTCGTCGGCGCCAGCGTCGAGGGTGTGAATCTTCAGATCGCCGCCCAGCGAGCGGGCACTGGAAAGATTCGCCAGTGACCCGGACGACAAGAGGTCGACAACGTCAACCGTGTGGCCTTCAGCCAGCAGGCGCTCTGCGAGATGCGAGCCGACGAACCCGGCCCCACCCACCACGACCACGTTCACGCGCTGGAAGGGGCGGCGTCGGGGTCTGGGCGACGTTGGTCGCTCAGGTGCTCACCGGGAGCGATGACACCATCGGCCCCCAGCACGCTGTTGTGCACCACGGCACCTGCACCGACGCGACCCATGATCACCGAGTCTGTCACCACTGCACCATCGTCGACGACAGCGCCCGGCAACAGCACCGAACCGGTCACAGTGGCAGCGCCGACCGACGAACCAGCACCCACGATCGAGTGCTGCACCGATGCCGACGCAGACACCGTCGCATCGTGGTGCACACCAACGCAGCGATCATGGCGGCGAGTGCCGGCCAGCACATCCAGGTTTGCCCGTAGATACAGCTCAGGACGGCCGGTATCGACCCAGTAGTCCTCGGTGGCCATGGCAAAGAGTCCCTTGGCGTCGGCAACGAGCGGAAACGTCACACGCTCGATCGACACCTTGTGACCGAGAGGAATTCGCTGCAGAACGGACGGTTCGAGTACGTACGTACCGGCGTTGATCAGGTTGCTGGGTGCGGTACCGGGAGCAGGCTTCTCGACGAACCGCTCGACGCGGCCATGGTCATCGATGGCAACCACGCCGAAGGCCGAAGGGTCAGGTACCCCAATGAGGTGAATTGTCGCCTCGGCGCCGCGCTCACGATGGAACGCGACGAGCTGCGCCACATCGAGATCGGTGAGAATGTCGCCATTGACCACGACGAACGTCTCGTCAATACCGGCCGCGTCGGCCGCGAAGCGAATCGCCCCTGCGGTGTCCAACGGCTCGGGCTCGACGGCGTACCGCATCGCCACACCGGCGCACTCGCCATCGGGAAACGCAGCAACGAACGGCTCGGGTTTGAAGCCCAGCGCCAGCGTCACTTCGGTGATACCGCTGCGACCCAGATTGGTCACCAGCCGTTCGATGATGGGCACGTGGCCAACCGGCAGCATCGGCTTGGGAATCGACGAGGTGAGCGGACGCAGGCGGGTGCCGAACCCACCAACGAGCACGACCGCCCGCATCAGCCGCCTGTCGTGGTGGTCGCCGCGGCTGCAGTCGTGGTTGCTGCTGCAACGGTGGTGGTGGTGGCAGCGGGATCCGTGCTGTCTGTTGCAACAACCGTGGTGGTGGTGGCACTGCTTCCTGCGCCGATCACGCCCAGCTCGGACAGCTTGGCAGCCGAGTCCGGCTTGGCAATCTCCGCATCACGGGGCACGACAGCGATGGCGAAGACCATGCCGTTGTTCTTGAAGCGCAGGTTGCGGAAGTCGGTCACGTTGTCGAAGAACGCGCCGCTCGTGTAGTCGTTCCACACTCGAACCTTGAGAACCGCTTCCTGACCTTCGCACGAGGTGCCCTTGAAGACATTGTCGTCCTTGATGTCCCACGAGCGGGGCTCTTCGGGCATCTGCGACACGGGCAACGACAGCTTGGTGTCGGTGAGCTTGATGTCGTACACGTCGAGGAAGACACCCAGCTTGGCCCGGCCACCGGTGTTGCCACCGACCTGCGGGTGGTAGTGGATGACGCCGTCGCGGTCGGTGCCGCTGACCACCTTCGTCAGATCGCCGGTGGAGGCATCCTTGTCAAGTTCGGCCGCAGTGCCGGTGAGGTTGGGCAACCATTCGTCGCAGACCTTGATGCCGTACGCAATGGACCAGGCGTCGCCTGGCTGCGGCGCACCAGTCTGTTCGCTGGGCAGCGAGATCTTGGCGTAGGCGACGAGGGCAACCATCGCGACAACGGTGGCAACCACGATGGCAGGGAAAGTGGTGCCGCTGGAGAAGCGCACCTTCTTGCCTTTGCCCCGCGATGCGAGTTTGGCGACTTTGCGAGCGGACGATGACGTAGCCACG
>JBBQMG010000240.1:0-2882 GCA_038328705.1 Acidimicrobiales bacterium
ATCCCACCCGATGAGCCCATGTTGCCCATCCCACCTGATGAGCCCATGTTGCCCATGTGCCCGGAATGGCCGCCGCTGCTCTGCAGCTCCGCGAGCACGTCCTGCTGGTTGCGGCCGTAGCCGTCGAGCCAGTCGTCGAGCATCAGCGTCACGTCGACATCGGACTCGACTGGATCGTTCGGGTCCTCCACGATCAGCGGCGCATACAGACCACGGTCCAACTCGAGGCCCATGTGCGGGTGAAACCAGTAGGTGCCGGCGTCGGGCACCGTGAACCGGTACGTGAACTCCGCCGATGGTTCCACCATCGACTGCGTGAGGTCGTGCACACCATCCATGTCGTTGCGCAACGCAATGCCATGCCAGTGCAGCGTGTTCCCCGACGTCAGATCGTTAACGAACGTCGCCTCGATCAGATCGCCGACCTTCGCTCGAATCCCGCCGACGCCGGGACGATCACCGAACGCCCACGTCGACACGTCGCGGCCGCCGATGTTCACCGTGACAGGCGCCGCCGTGATCGTCGACGCGGTCGTCGCCGCGCCCCGCTTGCGTCGAAGCGCGTCACGACGTTCGATCGCCGGGTCGGTCGCAACCACCAGCCGACCACCAGGTCCGGACGCCGTCGTTCCAGAGCCGCACGCAACGAGCACCAGCGCGCTACCTCCGGCAATCAACATCTCCCTTCGCGACAACATCCGCATCTCGGTTCCTTTCGTGGAACGCGCGGCGGTTGCCGCGATCGACCGGGGACACGATGCCTGGCCAGTGTGGAGGTCCTGTGGAGACATCGTGGAGAGGATCTGCTGTTCCGCACGCCGAAGAGTGGGCCAGCTTTGCCGGTCCTACCGTCAGTGGCAGGACAACTCACGGAGGTGCACCATGCACAACGGCAACTGGAACGACGGAATGGGCAACGGCAACTGGGGGTGGATCCCGATGATGATCATGATGGTCGCCTTCTGGGGCGGCCTCATCTGGATCGGCGTGACACTGCTCAAGCGCAACCACACCCCGCAACCTCACGCACTCGCAGCGCCACCAATCGCGGCAGGGCCAGTGACGACAACATCGAAGCCGACCGCTCACGAGATCCTGTCTGAGCGCCTCGCCCGAGGCGAAATCGAAACTGACGACTATCTCAAGCGCGTCGAGACGCTGCGCACCCCGCCCAGCACCTGACCCACGCGAATCAACGACTCGGGTGCGACCGCCACTTCCGAGCCCACGTATCGCCCTCTACCAGGTAGTGTGCCCGGTAGAGGGCCGATTTGCAGAGCGCCCCCGGAAGAATTCGAACGTCCGCCTGCGGTTTAGGAAGCCGACGACCTTGGCTCGCGCTCGCCGGGTTGCTGGTACTTGAGCCTTCGTGTTCGGGTCGCTCGATCGTGAGGACCGTGACCTAGCACGTTTGAGATCGTCAAGCAGACGTTCGCGCTCCGCTGATCATCTCATTGAGCTTGGTGGCGATACGCCGCTCCCGTTCCTCGGTAGCGTGTTGGTAACCGAGCGCCGCCCGGGTCGAGGAGTGACCCATGCGGGTCATCAGTTCCTTGGTGCTCGCTCCCGTCATCGCCGCCAGGGTGTTCCCGGTGTGTCGTAGATCGTGGAATCGCAGGCCGTCGAGTCCTGCGCCGTGAGCAATGGAACGCCAAACTCCGTTGAAGTTACCGCGGCGAAGCGGGCCGCCTCTCGGACCGACGAATACAAGTCCGTCACGTCCCGGCTCAGAAAACCGGTCGAGATGATCACGGAGCACCAGGGAGATGACCTCAGGGATGGCAACGCGGCGGCGACCAGCGGCACTCTTCGGTTCCCCGACAATCCGCGTGCCGTCTCGCAGGTCTGCCGCCGACGCGACGACCGTCACCAGACACTTGTCCGGATCGACATGCTGTCGGGTCAGCGCCGAGAGCTCACCAAGCCGCAACGACGTGTAGGTAGCCACAAGAATCAGCGCCTTAAGGTGTGGTGGCGCGACCTCGACGAGACGGTCCACTTCGTTGATCGTGGCGATCGGACGTTCAGCGCTGCGCTCCACGCCCGCTCCCTGCAGCATGCACGGGTTCTTGGGGATCAGATCATCCGCGACGGCGGTAGCGAATATCGACTTGAGGAGTCGGTAGCACTTCGCGATCGTGACGTCGCCCGGACTCCCGGCTCGCGTGAGCTTGGCGTGCCACTGCCTCACCGAGGAAGCCGTGACCGCACCGAGTTCGACTTGACCGAACGATGGGACGATGTGGAGCCTCAGCAACCCCTCGTACAGCTCGCGGGTTCGTGGTCGAATCGAAGCTCGTTCCTCGAGCCACCGCGTCGAGTACTCCTCGAACGTGACGCGTCCATCTCGCGGATCGATCCAGCTCCCGCGGTGCCGGTCGGCGATCGCCGCACCAAGGGCCTTCTCGGCCTCACCACGCGTTCGGAACGTCCCCAACGAGGTGTACCGGTTATCGGTCTCGAGGACCGCCGGCTGCCACCGCCCAGACGGCAACTGACGCAATGCGCCGCTGTCGCGTTGACGTCGAAGTCGCTTCGCCATAGGTATGACCCTCCCCGTGCAGCATAGGTCCGCCGTGCAAGTATCGTGCAAATAGTGGCGGCCAGCCGCGGTCAATGAGGGTCAACAAGGGTGAATTAAAAGTGCCTTTGACCTGCCATTTACCTGCATCACGCCTCGTCCGAAGTTCCTGTAAGATCAGCCTTCCAAGCTGGCTATGCGGGTTCGATTCCCGTCACCCGCTCAGACAAAAGCCCAGGTCAGATGGCTCATTTCTGAAAGAAGCGTCTATTTCTCTGGTTCTCGTGCCCCGCTCGTGCCCCTATGAGAGGGCAGCAGGGGGCACAAGCGGGCATCCCCGGACTGGTCGGCACCGAGTGCA
>JBBQMG010000241.1:0-2852 GCA_038328705.1 Acidimicrobiales bacterium
GGAGCTAGTGCGTTTCGAACATGGCAACCGTGCGCAGGCGTCGCTCGATGTGATGCTCCAACGCCCGGGTGGCGTGCGTGGCCACCTCGTGGGTAGTGCGTGACGGCGGGGTGTCGAGCGCATCGTTCAGGCGGCCGCCAAGAATCATCCGCATCAGTTCCAGGGCCGGCTCGCTGAGCGGCGCGCCGGTTCGGCAGGTGCGGCACAACGCTCCGCCCTGGTCCATGTCGAACGCGATCAGCGGGCCTGGTTCGCCGCAGCGCACGCATTCGTCGAGCTCGGGGCGCACGCCTTCCGCGGCGAGCAACTTCCAGAAGAACGCGGGAACCACCAACGCACCGCCACGCTCGCCGATGGTGCGCAGCGCACCCACCACCATGCGATACAGCTGGGGGTTCGGCTCTCGGTCCAACGACATCTGGTCGGCAGCCTCCAGCACCGCGATGCCGGAGGTGAGGTGATCGAGGTCGACCACCATCGGCGCCAATGATTCGACCGCCTCGGCCTGGCTGACGATGTCGAGTTCGCGTCCCTGCGCGAGCAACAGACGGACGTGGCTCATCGGCTCGAGCCGACCGCCGAAACGCGACATGGTCTTGCGTACACCCTTCGCCACGGCGCGCACTTTGCCGTGGTGCTCGGTGAGCAGCACGACGATGCGGTCTGCTTCACCCAACTTGTAGGTGCGCAACACGACCGCCGTGTCGCGATAGAGATGGCTGGCCACGCCGCCGCCTAGTCGATGCCGCCGAAGCGGCGATGGCGGTGGGCGAACGAGCCGATGGCTTCGTCGAGGTGGCCGGGCCCGAAGTGCTGCCAGGTGGTGTCGACGAACACCAGTTCGCTGTACGCCAACTCCCACACGAGCGACGGTGGCATGCGGTGCTTGGCGCCAACGACCACGACAAGGTCGGGGTTGACCAGGGCAGGTGCATTGAGAGCAGCGTCGATGGATGCTTCGGTGATGGCCTCGCCGGCAGCTTGCAGGCCGACGATCACACGGGTGAGCCGGGCGCGACCGTCATCGTCGGGTCGGGCGACAGCAACGCAGGTACCGACGATGGACTCGCGGGTGGGGACGGCGGCGGCCGACGCGTCGTCGTGTGGCCCGAACGGTCGAACTGTCAGCCAACTGGCACCCACGTGGTCGGCGACCTTGCCCCACTCGTACAGCCGGTTGGCCCACTGGTCGGCGGGCAGCTCCGCCCATTCCGCGAGCGTGCCCCCGACAACGATGACATGGCGAAGTGACACCCCCTCGGTGGCCGCGGCGTTCATGGCGCCATTGTCCCACGCCGCCGACACGTTTGTGGGCACAGTCACCCGTTTCCTGCTCACCATGACAACTGCCATCACAAGTAGGCTGTTGAGCTGTGGCCACCACCTCCCCCGTCGACAAGCCGTTGGTGCATGTGGCGTGCATCATGGATGGCAACGGGCGCTGGGCGAAACGTAAGCACCTGCCAAGAACCGAAGGTCACACCGAGGGCGAAGAGAACCTTGCCCGACTGGTTCGGGTTGCGGTCACCCGCAACGTCGGCTGGTTGACCGTGTTCGGGTTCTCCACCGAAAACTGGGTGCGGCCACGCACCGAGGTGCGCCACATTCTCGGACTGCACAAGAAGCTGTTCGGCCGCGTTGCCGAACTCAACGAACTGAACGTGCGCATCCAGTGGATGGGCCGACCCTTCGACAGCCCAGAGGCGCGCACGCCAAAATTCGTGCAGCGCGCCATTCGTAAGGCCATCACCGACACGGCGCAGAACACCGGCATGGTGCTGACGGTCGCGTTCGACTACGGCAGCCACTCCGAGTTGGTGCACGCAGCCGTCGCTGCCGCAGCGGAGGGTCCGGTCGACCAAGCCGCGATCGAGCGCAACCTGTACCTGCCCGAGTTACCACCTGTCGACGTGATGGTGCGCACCTCGGGCGAGCTGCGTATTTCAAATTTCATGCTGTGGCAGAGCGTTGGCGCCGAGGTCTACTTCACCGACCGCCCCTGGCCCGACTTCGACGGCCACGAGCTAGATGCGGCGCTCGCGCTCGTCGGGTGATCGCCCGTGACCGACCTGCCCGCAGGCGACTTTTCATCCTGGCTGACTGAGGTCCGCCAGGCCATCGAAGGGTATGGCACTACCGATGTGCCGTGCGGAACGTGTGTCGCCTGCTGTTCATCGTCGCAGTTCGTCCACATCGGGCCCGACGAGCATGACGCACTCGCACACATTCCCAAGGCATTGCTCTTCCCCGCCCCGCGCATGCCACGCGGCCATGTGCTGATGGGTTACGACGAACACGGTCGCTGCCCGATGTTGTGGGCGGAAGGCTGCTCGATCTACGAGCACCGACCGCGCACGTGTCGAACCTACGACTGCAGGGTGTTCCCCGCAGCCGGCATCCCCCCGGACGAACCCGACAAGGTGCTGATCGCCGAGCAGGCCGCAAGGTGGCAATTCACTGTCGACGGCCCGACGGCGATCGCGGCGGCGGCCGCAGTACGCACGACTTCAGTGTTCCTTCGCGTCCACCGCGCTGAGCTCGGCGATGTCGCAGCACACACGACCACACAACTCGCCGTGGCCGCCGTCCGAGCCCACGATCTGTTCATCGACAATGAGCCCTCTGTGCCCGAAGTACGCGCCCGATTGACCAGCCGCGACTAGTGGTACGTCGCAGGTTTGATGACGTCGCAGACTTTACGTTCGACACACCCCCAGCCGTCCTTCAGTCATGTCCGCCGATGCGAGTGCCACGCCGTCGGTGCGAGTGCCACCGCGTCGATCCGAGTGGCAGGGATCCATGCGAAGCTTCACTCCGGGCGAACAAATTAAACTAAAAATGCTTGGGTTTGG
>JBBQMG010000242.1:0-2842 GCA_038328705.1 Acidimicrobiales bacterium
TACTGTGAAGAAGGGTCGTCACCGTCGCTTCGAAGAAGCACGGAAACTCAAGCAGGCTGGTCCCAGCGCATTCGATCTGGGGTTCGGCGGCAGCGATCAGCGTCCAAGCACTGAAGATGATGAGTACGCCGCGTTGGCGGAAAAGTACGGTGTCACCTTCGACGAAGACGACGACGAGTCCGACGACTGATTCTCACTGCGCGGCTACCGAGCCTGGTCCTCTTCAAGAACCATGGCTCGTATGTCCTCGCTGAAAACCTCCCAAATTCGCAACGTCGCTCTGGTCGCCCACGTCGACCACGGCAAGACCACCCTGGTCGACGCACTGCTGCGTGCCACCGGCACCTTCGCTGCTCACCAGGCCGTCGTCGATCGAGTCATGGACTCCAACGATCAGGAGCGCGAGCGCGGCATCACCATTCTTGCCAAGGCCGCATCCATCACGTGGAAGGGCACCAAGATCAACCTGGTGGATACGCCTGGCCACGCCGACTTCGGTGGCGAAGTAGAACGCGCGCTCACGATGGTCGATGGCGTGCTGTTGCTGGTCGACGCTGCTGAGGGCCCGCTGCCCCAGACCCGCTACGTGCTGCAGAAGGCGCTCGCCCGCAACCTGCCGGCCATCGTCATCATCAACAAGGTCGACCGTCAGGACGCCCGCGCCGACGAAGTGCTCGACGAGGTCTACCAATTGTTCATCGACCTCGATGCCGGCGACGAGCACATCGACTTCGAGATCATTTCGGCCATCGCCCGCGACGGCAAGGCCATGCGCGGCATCGGCTACCCCGACGCTGACGCCGACTTGGGGCCGCTGCTCGACACCATTCTGGAAGCCATCCCGGCCCCGGAGGGCGACATCGACGCGCCGCTGCAGGCCATGGTCACCCAGCTCGATGCCAGCGAGTACCTCGGCCGCCTGGCAATTGGCCGCGTGGTCAACGGCGTCATGAAGCGTGGCGAGACCGTTGCCTTGCTGGAGGAAGAGTTTGCCGAGGGGCAGCCGCCGCTCAAACGCCGTCTTTCGCAGCTGATGGCCTTCGAGGGGGTCAGCCGCAACGAAGTCGAAGAGCTCAGCGCTGGCGACCTGTTCGTCGTCGCCGGTTTCCCCGAAGTCGAGATCGGCGACACCATCGCTTCCGTGGTCGACCCCATCGCGCTGCCCCGCCTCGTCGTCGACGAGCCGGTGCTGCGTATGACGTTCGGCGTCAACACCTCGCCGCTGGCCGGCAAGGACGGCAAGTACCTCACCAGCCGCCACCTCGTCGACCGTCTCAACAAGGAACTGCTGGGCAACGTCTCCATCAAGCTGTTCGAGACCGGCACCCCCGACGTCATCGAAGTTGCTGGTCGTGGCGAGCTGCAGTTGGCCGTCCTCATCGAGTCGATGCGCCGCGAGGGCTATGAGCTGCAGGTCAGCCGGCCCGAGGTCATCACCAAGGAAGTCAACGGCAAGAAGTTCGAGCCGCAGGAACGTGGCGTCTGCGACGTCCCCGACGAGCACGTCGGCACCATCACGCAGGAGCTGGCGCCTCGTAAGGGCCGCATCACCGATCTGCGCACCGGCGACGCCGGCCGCACCATCGTCACCTTCGAGTGCCCCAGCCGTGGCCTCATCGGTTTCCGCTCGTTGCTGATGACCGCCACTCGTGGTACTGCACTGCTGCACCAGCACCACATGGGCTGGATGCCGTGGGCGGGCGACATGCCCGACAGCCGTGGCGGTGCCATGGTGTCGGACCGTATGGGCGTCACCACCGGGTACGCACTCGACAAGCTGCAGCTCAGCGGTGGCTTCTTCGTGCACCCCGGTGAGACCGTGTACGAAGGCATGGTCGTCGGCGAATGCTCGCGTGAAGACGAGATGGTCATCAACGCAGTCCGGGCCAAGGAAAAGAACAACATCCGTACGCACAGCCACGATGATGCGGTGAAGCTGCCGGCACCGAAGATCCACACCCTCGAGACCGCGATCGAGTGGATCGCCGGCGACGAGCTGGTGGAAGTCACGCCGAAGTACATCCGCATTCGTAAGCGCCACCTCGGCCTCGAAGAGCGCCGGAAGTCCAACAAAAAGGGCGGCTGAGCCTCGCTCGGCGCGACATTCCTCACGTCTGGGGCACTCCATAAACGTACGTACTTCTGTGGTGTGCCACAGACATGTTTCACGGATCAGAGCGACAGTGTCAGCGCCTCCAGTGACTGAGCGACGACGTAGTCCGGGTCCTGGACCACTTGGCTGTAGGTGAACTGGACCACCATGAAGCCATCGAGCTGCAGTCGGTTGATGCGCTCGGCGTCGTGGCGCATCTGCATCTCGGTGCGGTGATACCGGTACCCGAGTAACTCGACAACAAGCCGCGTGTCTGGGAACCGACAGCCGACTCGGATCAGCCGGTCATCTCGTTTGGCGACATTGGCCTGTGTGGTTGGCCGCGGCAGACCGGCCCCCACAATCAGTTCGAGGTAACGCCGTTCGAGCCATGAGTGTCCGCCACGCGATGCTTCGACGCCTTCGACAACTGCCAGCAGCTTGGGGATGCCGTAGCGGCCGCGGCTACGCAGTTCGACGATTCGCCGATGGAGAAACTCCTCCGTAGTGAGGCGGTCGCGCAACGCACCGTCCAGTGCTGCGGTCAGAACCTTCGGCTCGCAGGTCGCGGCCAGGTCGATCAGCGTGCGCGTTGGCGACGTCACAGCTAGGCCGTGCACGGTCTCGCAATCGATGGGCGGCAGGTACAGCGTGCGGTGCACGTAGTGCCCGACACGCTGACGATTCGTTCCGCGCTCCACAACGAAGTGATAGGGGCGTTTCAGCGTGAAGCTGTCGAAGCCGATGAGC
>JBBQMG010000243.1:0-2821 GCA_038328705.1 Acidimicrobiales bacterium
GACGTCGTTGTCGTTGACGTCGTTGAGCGCGAGGCGCAGCGCCTCCAGCTGGGTGACAACCTCTTCCACACCGGTGCCCAACTGTTCGGTGGTATCGGTACCCACGCTGACCTCGGCCGCCTGCGCAACCAGCTCGCCCATTCGAGTGGTGAGCAGTCGCAGCCGCGCGTCGGTGTCGTTGCGAGTGGTGCGAATGCGGGCTGCGGATGCCAGCTGTGATTGCACGGAGGCCCGTGTTGGCTCGTCGGATGCATTCTCCAGTTGGCGGCCGAGTGCGCCTGTGTCGAAGCGCTTGAGCGCATCGTCGAGGTCGTCGCCACGACGGGCGATGCCGAAGCATTCCGCCACAGCGTGGTCAACCTGCGTGTCGATCTCGCGGAGGCGGTCGCGCAGCGGGCCGTCAGGGGTGGTGCGGGCGATCTCGCGGTAGCGCCGTTGCGTCGCCTGCGCCGCGGCGACGTGGCGCCGCCATGGCTCGCTGAGTGTGAATGGGTCGATCACGACCTTGCGCGGCAAGCTCCGTCGACGGCCGCGAGCCAGCAACGCCACTGCGCCCACGGCAAGCACGACGAGGCCGACGATGACGGGAACCATGTGCGAGAGGGTACCTCAGGGCTATGCGTCGACGGGGGCGATGTCGCCGGCGGTGAGCGTGGTGAGCTGCTCGTCGCTGGGGTCGCTGAGCGGCGCGAGGCGAACGGCTTGATGCGCAATTGCAGTTTCGAAGAGGTTGCGCACGTAGCGCGCATTGCCGAATCCGCGGGTGCGCGGCTCGGCCGCAATGAAGTGCCGAACGCGCAGCAGTGCATCGTCGCTGAGGTGGTACTGGTTCTTCTCGCCGAGCTGTTCGAAGATGCGCACGAGCTCGTCCTCGCTGTAATCCGGGAAGTTGATCGTGCGCGTGAAACGGCTCTTGAGGCCGGGGTTGCTGTCAATGAAGTCGGTCATCTCGACGGGGTAGCCGGCGGCAACGATGGCAATGTCCTCACGGTGGTCTTCCATGAACTTCACCAACGTGTCGATGGCTTCCAACCCGAAGTCGTTCTCGCCGCCGCGAGCCAGCGCGTAGGCCTCATCGATCAGCAGCATTCCGCCGAGTGAGGACTCCAGCGCCGTTTGCGTCTTGAGCGCAGTCTGGCCGACGAAGCCGGCGACCAACTTGCTGCGATCGGTCTCCACCAGGTGGCCCTGTGTGACCACGCCCACCGCGTGATAGATGTGCGAGAGCAGCCGTGCCACCGTCGTCTTGCCGGTGCCAGGGTTGCCGGTGAACACGAGGTGATGACTGGTCTCGATCACAGGCATTCCGCGTTCGGTACGAAGTTGTTGCACTTGCAACAGGCTGCTGAGCCGGCGAACTTCCGCCTTCACGTTGGCCAGTCCGACGAGTTGGTCCAGTTCTGCCAGCAGTTCCGTCAAGGATCGGGTGGGGACGACCGGTGGAACAGCCTCCCTGTCTGCGGGTGCTGACGCCGCGGGGCTGGAGGTGGCCGGTGCGGTTGGCGTGGCCGGGGCGGGCTTCGGTGGTGGCTGACCAGGGCGCGGCACCCCGAGGGTGTCGAGGTGACGCAGCAGCGCGGTCCGGAAGCCGTCGATCACGGTCAGTTCGGACGGCGAGGGCACAAGATCGAGTGCAGCACCGACGTGCGCCAGGCGCAGCGCCAACTCGTAGTACACGTGGCTGCGCTGAGTGCCGTGCTGTGCGTCGGAGCGCGCCAGCAGATCGAACAGCACGCTGGGCGTCGACAACTTGCCCGCCATCCCGGCGAAGAGCTGCAACTGCCGAGCGGCGAGAGTCGACAGGGCCAGGGGCGGATTCATCAGCGGGCCGATGGCGTCGAGGTAGGCGTCGAGTTCGCTGTCGGTGAGTCGATCGTCAGCGGAGATGACGCCGCCGACGATGTTGGACGCCTCGTTGGCAGCGTCGGCCATGAAACCGCTTGCAGGCTTGCCGCTGAGTGCCGCCAGCTGTTCGCTGATGGCCGAGAGGAAAGTACCGGTTGCGTCGGCGAGCATCGAGTCATTCATCGAGGATCGAGTCATTCATCGAGGATCGAGTCATTCATGGAGCATCGAGTCATTCATGGAGCAGCAAGTCACTCATTTCGGAGTCGCAGACTAGACGAAGCGCGGCCTGAGCGCGAAGCGTCACATCATGACTTCGATCTCTGATTGACCGGGCGGTCAAGGTCGAAAGTAGGGTGAGTACATGGCTCATCGTTTCGAGAGCGTTCAAGAGGTCCGTGATGGTCTCAAGAGCGTCAATTACCTGGCCGACGACGGCATTGCCGGCGTCGCATTCCTGGCCGACCGCCTTGGCAAGCCCGTATTGGTGGAAGGCCCTGCTGGCACCGGCAAGACCCAACTGGCAAAGAGCATCGCCGACATGACCGGCTCGCGGCTGATCCGCCTGCAGTGCTACGAGGGCCTCGACGAGAGCAAAGCCCTCTACGAGTGGAACTACAAGAAGCAGCTGCTGCGCATTCTGGCGGACAGTAACAGCGACTCGTGGAGCGACATTCACGACGACATCTTCGGGCCGGACTTTCTGCTCACCCGCCCGTTGCTGGAGGCCATCACCGCCGAGGACCCGGTGGTGTTGTTGATCGACGAAGTCGATCGCGTGGAAGTGGAGACGGAGGCACTGCTGCTGGATATCCTCTCCGAGTATCAGGTCTCCATCCCCGAGCTGGGCACCATCACCGCCAAGCAGATCCCGCTGGTCTTCCTCACCTCCAACAACACTCGTGAGCTCAGCGAGGCGCTGAAGCGCCGCTGCCTGTTCCTTCACGTCGACTACCCCGACATGGACCGCGAGAAG
>JBBQMG010000244.1:0-1708 GCA_038328705.1 Acidimicrobiales bacterium
TCGGGCACGAGTTGCTGGAAAGGGCCCGGCAGGGGCTTCTCGGGTAACGCGGCTCCGAAAAAGTCGCGCTCGAGACCCGGGACGGCGGTGCAGATCACCTCGCGCAGCGCCTGGTCAAGCGTGATGCGCCAGCACATGCGCTGTGAGTTCAGGCCGTCGCGAATTGTGCTGAACTCCTGCGAGCGTTGGTCGTTACCTGAAACCGCCTGCCAGAGGTCCATTGAAAGCAGTGGGTGCTCGACCCACGTGCTCATGTTCGGCCAACGCGCGCGGTCCACGCCAGAGTTGGCGAGAATGTCGCTGACCTGCCGCCGCAGACGCTCGTGGGTCATCGCGGGGAAGGGCAGGAACGCCTGCATCGACGCCATGTGTGAAACGCTGGTGATGCCAAACAGCGTCCGCTGCGGCCCTGAACCTTCGTCGAGGTATTCACCGGCGCCCATGAACAGGTTGCCGTCGGACACGTTGTTCCCCGCGGCTTCCCACGGCAGGGGGTAGCCAATCGCGCCTGCACGGTTGCCGAGGATCATGTTGTTGAACGTCTTGATATCCCAGCAGCCGTCTTCCTTCTTGACGCGTGGGGTGGCGAACGTCGCCCACACGCCGTAGTTGGCGTTGGCATAAATCAGATTATGCGCGATGGTCACATCCGCGAGGTCGTGCCCGTAGATGCCATCCCCCTGACGGGTGAGCGCGACGACGTTGTGGTCCACCAACAGCGGACCGCGCCCAAGCTCGATGTTGATCCCGGACCACAGATTATTGAGTATCACATTGCGGGTCACACGGCTTCCGCGCCAACGGTTGTCGAGCCAGATGCCGTGCGCTTCATTGTCGCGAACGAGGTTGCCTTCGATCACGCCGTCGAAGAAGTAGTGAAACTTGATGCCGGCGAATTCCCATCGGGGACTCGTATGGCCGTCGCAGTTGTTACGCTCGATAATGTTGCCGAGCACCTGTGTACCGGTGTGACCGATTCCAGCGATCCCGCAGTGGCCGTTATCTGAAATCCGGTTGCGGCGGATGATGTGATAGCCTGTGGACTTGCAGTCCATCTCGTCATGCGCGGCGCACAGGCCCGGGCCGGTCTCGGCGAATTCACACTGCTCGGCGCCGCCTTCGCGCCCACAGTCGATGCCCACCGCCTTGGCGTGACGGACGATGCAGTCTTCGATGATCCAGTGATGACCACTGCGGCAGGAGAGCGCGCCGGCCTGGCCGTACGCCGTTTTGCCCCAAGCCGGGGAGTAGTTGGCGGCGTGCTCGATCACCAGCCCTTGGACGGTGATATAACCCAGGCCACGCTTCAGTGGCGCAAACACCGTGTGCCGAACCGACGCTTCGACGTGGTGGTCGCGAACGTCCTCTACATCCTGCGGCGGATGCAGCAGAATTGACTCTCCCTCCGGGTCCACCATCCAACTGCCCGGCATCTGTTCGAGTTCCTCCAGCATCTCCATCTCGCGCATGGGGATACCATCAAGGAAGACCTGGCCCAGCGTAGTTTGATACCCGCGGCGAGTCGTGCGCGTGAGTTCATTGTACTCGCGCTGCAGGTTGCGCAGACGATTGCGGGCGTCGGTCAGGAATCCGTGTTCGTCCTCGACAGCCGGCTTCTCACCCAGTTCGCTGAGGCGCTGTTCGGCGTCCGCGACGCGTTGGCGCGCCCGGGCGACGGAGATGGAATGAGGACGGGCTGCGAGGCTTC
>JBBQMG010000245.1:0-1615 GCA_038328705.1 Acidimicrobiales bacterium
GCGCTCGCACAGCATCGTCGTGTGCACCTTGCTGACCTGATGCAGGATGTACCAGTCGAGGCCGCCGACCCAGTCGAACTCGTCGGTGATGGCAGCTTCGGCCCATGTATCGGCGGCGAGGTCGAGCCCCGCGACCAGCAGGCTGTGGGTGTCGGTGGTCATGCGGTCGAGGCTGCCGATGCACAGCTCGTTGTGCTGTGTTGCGGCACGGGCCACGCCACCCACCAGGCGGTGCGCCCCGGGGTGACGGTCTGTCCGCGCGAGCACCATCGCCGCTGCGCCGGAACCCAGTGTCAGCGAGGCGAACTCGGCGAAGACGTCCTTGGCGGTGGAGTTCGGGTCGCGCAGGCGAGCGAGCGTGGCCTCTTGCGTATGGCGGCTGCCTTCACCATCAACGATGAGGGCATAGTCGATGGCACCGGCGTCGAGCATGGTGGCGGCCACGTAGATGGCGTTGCCGAAGCCGAGGCAGGCGTTACCGATATCGAAGTTGAGGCACGACGACGGCAGGTCCAACATGTGGTGCACGGCGCACGCCACCGACGGCTCGAGGTTCTCCTTGCAGACCGAGGTGCTGATCAGAATGCCGATCTCGGACTTGTCGATGCCGGCCTTCTCGATGGCCGCGCGACCTGCCATCGCGGCGGCATCGGCGAAGGTGACATCGTCGTCCCACCAGCGGCGCTCGATGATGCCGGCCAGCCCGGCCAGCAGGCCAGGGTGCAGCCCATTGCGCACGTAGGTGTCGGCGAGTTGCTCGTCGATCCACTCTGAGGTGATAACCCGTGGTGCCTCGATCGCGGCAAGGCTCAGGATCCCGCTGTGTTGGTGCCGGAACACCGAATTTCCACTCATCTGCAACCTTCTGTCGACGTCGCCCCAAGGCTAGTGATCGGCGGCCGGATTAGGTCGGACGAAGCCCTCACCCCGTGACGAACTCGTCACGGTTGGCGACCACTCGACCCCAAACCCATCCGATTCGGATGTCCAACGATCGAGCACACTCGCCGCGAGGGAGGCCGGTCCAGCTGAACCGGCGAGGGTCCGGTGCAACGTCGGTGGCCAGTCGCGCCCGGCGCCAACCCGCGACCGATAGCGAGACCGATAGCGAGACCGACGCCGAAAAGTGCATCGTGGTTGGTGACATCGGCCCGACCGCAGCAAATCCTCAGATCCGACTTATCGTGGCTCGGTGGCACTTTCCGAACCGGCACTCGAGGCCAGCGACCCGGCGGCGCCGGCGCAGAGGGTGAAGGGCGTCGCTACCGGCCGGGAGTTCATCTTGCTGGTGACTGCGCTCATGGCCACTACAGCACTCGGCATCGACCTGATGCTGCCTGCCTTCCCCGAGATGCGTGAACAGTTCGGCATGGCGGCTGATTCCACACAGGTGACCTGGATCGTCACCGCCTACTTCCTCGGCATGGCCGCCGGCCCCTGGCTGTACGGCCCCGCATCCGACAGGTTCGGCCGCCGCGTTCCGCTGTATGCGGGGCTCACGCTGTACGCCCTCAGCGCCGCGACCGCCGCGCTCGCACCGACGTGGCAGTTGATCGTCATATCGCGTTTCGTGTGGGGCCTTGGTGCTGCCGGCCCTCGATCGCTGAGCGTCGCG
>JBBQMG010000246.1:0-1503 GCA_038328705.1 Acidimicrobiales bacterium
AGACGCACACGGCGGCGGCGCGCTGGGCAGGGGAGAGGCGTCGGTTGCGGCTGGACATCGCCAGTCCGTCCGCCTCGCGAACGGTCGGCATACCGACCACCTCGATGCCCATGTCGAGGTCGATGGCCATCCGCCGAACGATCGCCAGCTGCTGGAAGTCCTTCTGACCGAAGACAGCGACGTGCGGCCGAACGGCGCCGAACAGCTTCGCCACGACGGTGGTGACGCCGCCGAAGTGGCCGGGCCGCCGCGCTCCTTCCAGCAGGTCGGCCAACTGGCCGGGGCTCACGTGGGTTTCGAAGCCACGCGGATACATCGCGGAAGCACGTGGCGCGTAGATCGCGTCGACATCGTGCTCGGCGCAGAGCGCGAGGTCGTCGTCAATCGGTCGCGGATAGGCGTCGAAGTCATCGCTGCGATCGAACTGCAACGGGTTGACGAAGATACTGACGACCACCAGCTCTGCATCGCGCCGCGCCTCGTCGATCAGCGCCAGGTGGCCCTGGTGCAGTGCGCCCATCGTGGGCACCAATGCGACCCGTCGCCCAGCGATGCGATGCGCGTCGCTCCACACGCTCATGGCCGCAGGCTCGTCGAACAGCGCCACCTCAAACATTGTGAACGTCAAACATTGTGAACGTCAAACATGGCGAACGTCAGTGGAAGCTATGTGCGTCGTCGGGCCACGTGCCGTCACGCACCTCACCGATGAAAGCTTCCGTTGCTCGAATCGCATCGTTGCGCAGATCGGCGTAGTGCTTGGTGAATTTCAGGCTCAGTTCACTGAGGCCGAGCACGTCGTGCAACACCAACACCTGACCATCGCAGTCCGGGCCGGCGCCGATACCGATGGTGGGGATGGACAGTTTCTGTGTGATCTCCTTGGCGAGGTCTCTGGGAATGCCCTCCACCACCACGGCACACGCGCCGGCCTGCTCGACCGCGTGAGCATCTTCCAGCAGCCGCTCGCGGCCGCCGGCCTCGAAGCCGCTGATCTTGCCCTGCACCTTGTGGCCACCCATGCGGTGGTAGCTCTGCGGTGTGAGGCCGATGTGCCCGACCACTGGGATGTCGACGCGAGTGATGGCCTGAATGGTCTCTGCCATGACCACCCCGCCTTCCAACTTGACGCACTCGGCGCCTTCCTTCATCAGGCGGATGCTGCTCTCCACGGCCTGCTGCGGGCTGACCTGGTAGCTGCCGAACGGCAGGTCGCCGACAATCAGCGCCTTGGGCTGCGAGCGGGCGACAAGCCGCACGTGGTAGGCCATCTCATCGAGTTCGACAGGAATGGTGTTGGCGGTGCCCTGCACCACCATGCCCACGCTGTCGCCGACAAGAATGATGTCGACACCGGCCAAGTCGACGAGCCGCGCAAACGTGGCGTCGTAGGCCGTGATCATCGTGATTCGCTCGCCCAGCGCCTTCATGCGTGGGAGATCGGGGACCGAGATTTTCATGCGGTCCGGCAGCGAGCTGGTCATGAAGCTGAGGGCCTCCTTC